>JAYVLZ010000432.1:0-6854 GCA_043759175.1 Chitinophagaceae bacterium
GCCAAAAGTAGCAATACAAAGATCTGCTTCTCTTTCCTGTATGGCTAAATCATAAGTAGAAACAGCAGGATACCCGTTTTTCCATTGCTGAAAATTGGCGCCATTATCAAAACTTATCCAAAGGCCTTGCTCTGTTCCCACAAAAATCAAATTAGGTTCTGCCGGATCCTGTATCAAACACAAAGCATAGCCCTTTACTTTATTCTCATCAATCATTCGCTCCCATGTTTGCCCATAGTTTCTTGTACGAAAAATATAAGGCTTAAAATCTCCACGGCGGTAATCGTTACAAACCACAAATGCTTCACCTGCATTGTACCTGCTTGCTCTTATTTGAGGTACCCAGGAACCAACAGGCATACCGGAAATTTTTCCCCTGAAATTGGTCCAGGTTTTTCCGCCATCTTTTGTCAGCTGTACATTACCATCATCGGTACCGGCCCATAAAACATTCTTGTCTTTTGCAGAAGGTTCAATACACATAATGGTAGTAAAATTTTCTGCACCGGTAATATCTAATGAAAGGCCACCATTTTCATCCTGCTTTTGCTGCAGGGTATCATTGGTGGTCAGATCAGGAGAAATGGTTTCCCAGGTTAATCCTCTATCGGTGCTTTTATGTACAAACTGACTGGCATAATAGATAGTGCCAGCCTCAAGAGGCGATTGAGCAAATGCGGCATTCCAGTTAAAACGCAATTTTGTTTTGATATCTGTTACTGGCGGCCTCAAACTCATATCCTCACCTGTTGCAACATTGTATTTACCTAAATTACCACCCTGGCTCATAGCATATACCCAATCAGCATTTTCAGGATCAGGTGATACATCAAAACCATCGCCGCTCCAAAGGCTTTGCCAGTAATAATTCCGTATACCGCCTTCTACCCACGTATATGCTGGTCCCCGCCAGCTTCCATTATCCTGCATACCTCCCATTACATGATAGGGCAACTCATTATCTACATTAATGTGGTAAAACTGGCCCACAGGCAACTGCTCGTCAAACTTCCAGGTACGGCCCCTTTCCCGGCTGATGCCTATGCCTCCATCATTTCCATCAATAATAAAATTGGGATTGGTTGGATGAATCCAGAATGCATGGTGATCAGGATGAATACCACTGTAAGGGATAATCACTTTAAAGGTTTTACCGCCATCTTCACTCATCGAAATCATCTGGTAAATATTATAGAGCCTGTTTTCATTTTTAGGATCCACCCTGATATCCTGGAAATAAAATGGCCTGTTGTTTACATCAGCTGAATTACTGTTTACCAATTCCCATTTAAACCCACCATCATCTGTTTTGTACAAACCATTTTTCTTTGATTCAATCATTGCATAAATCCTGCTGGGCTCGTTTGTTGAAATAGTAATACCAACACGGCCATAATCACCTTCAGGAAGTCCTTCTTCTTTGCCTAACTTTTTCCAGTTCTTTCCTCCATCAAAAGTTATGTATAAGCCACTGCCCTGGCCGCCACTTTTAAAGCTGTAAGGCGTACGACGGTGCTGCCACATATTAGCCAATAATTTATTGGGATTGGTGGGGTCTATCACCAGGTCGGCACAACCGCTGGTATCATTGGTGTGCAAAATTAAGTTCCATGTTTCGCCGCCATCAGTAGTTTTATATACGCCTCTTTCAGGATGCTCTGAATATGGATTTCCAATAGATGCCGCATACACAATATTGGAATTAGTGGGATCAATAATAATACGATGAATATTCATTGTCTTTTCCAGACCCATCAGCTTCCATTTTTTTCCACCGTCAACACTTTTGAAAATACCAGCACCGAGATTCAGGGAGTTCCTGGGATTGCCTTCTCCTGTACCCACCCATAACACAGATGGATTAGTTTGCTGTACAGCCACCGAGCCAATATTTAAGACAGACTGTTCATCAAAAATGGGATGCCACGTATTACCGGCATTTTCTGTTTTCCACACACCGCCAGAAGCTGTGCCGAGGTAGATAATATCAGGATTAGCCACCACTGCATCAATAGCAGTAACACGGCCACTCATGCCTGCAGGGCCAATACTACGTGGTTTAAAATTTTTAAACTGATCAAGGGAAATTTTCTGGGCTGTTGATCCAAGACAGAGGATACTGAATACAAATAGTAACGCCTTTCTCATAAACATCATGTTGGTTTCGCTCAATATCTGCAAAAAGAACGAACTAACAAAACAATATAAGAAAGGCGATGTTTAAAATAAACTTTATTTCTTCGATTCAAATTTTTCTTCAGCGTCTTTTGCTTTTTTAAAATCCAGGATCACTGAATTAATGCAATAACGCAAACCTGTTGGTGGCGGGCCATCATCAAACACATGACCCAGGTGAGCTTTACAGCGTCCGCACATAACTTCTGTGCGTTTCATACCATAAGCATTATCCGGCGCATAAATGATACTTCCTTTTGTAATGGGTTCAAAAAAGCTTGGCCAGCCACAACTGCTTTCAAACTTACCATTGCTGGCAAATATTGGGTTTCCGCAGGCTGCACAATAATAAGTACCCACTTCTTTATGCAAATTATATTTTCCTGTAAAGGCCCGTTCTGTACCTTTTTCTCTTGCAATGTTGTAAACATCTGCCGGGAGTATTTTTTTCCATTCTTCTTCACCCATATTCACTTTTGCAGAATCTGTATTGGAATATAAGGGGTTGCTTGTTTTACCTGTTTCCATATTTGTAGTGTTCGTTTTATTATCTGAATGATTGCATGCTGCAGCAAAAATCATTAACATGAAAAGTATATAAGCTGTTTTACTCATAGCTAAAGAAAATTGATTTAATTATTAATTTATCAAGCTACGCAATTAACTAAATTAAAGTTTTTCAATAGTTTCTTTTAGTTGTTAAAGGAATTTTAAAGTTCAAATATTATATTTGTCTCCTTGTACACAACAGTCATCATTTAAATATGTTCAATTTAATACTCTTTGGCCCCCCGGGTAGTGGTAAAGGTACGCAAAGCGAGAAGCTTATTGGTAAGTATGGATTAAAGCACCTGAGTACCGGCGACTTATTGCGTTCCGAAATTGCCCAACAAACCCCATTGGGTATGGAGGCAAAAAAGATTATGGATAAGGGGCAACTGGTTCCGGATGAAGTTGTAATTGGAATGATTAGTTCTTCACTAGATGCCAACCCCGATGCAAAAGGATTTTTGTTTGATGGTTTTCCAAGAACGGCTGCACAGGCAGAAGCGCTGGATAAATTACTTCAATTGAAAAATACCTCTATTGCTGTAATGATTGCACTGGAAGTTACGGAAGAAGAACTGGTGAAACGTTTGCTTAAACGTGGACAAACCAGCGACCGCAGTGATGATACCAATGAAAATGTTATCAGGGAAAGGATTGCAGTATATCATAGTAAAACTGCAGCAGTTGCAGATTATTATAAGGCTTTCAACAAAGTAGTTTTCTTAAAAGGTGAGGGAACAATAGAGGAAATTCTTGAAAGAATCAGCAAAGAGATTGATTCAAGGTTATAAAATATTATGCTATTAATAGGAAAAAAAGCAAGTCTTAATGGCTTGCTTTTTTGTTTTACTTTGTGATACAATAAAAGCATTATGGATGAGGATAAATTGAGTTTTATTAAGAATGATTTCGCTGCCAAACTAAAAAGCCTAACACCGGATGCTGTTGGCAAATGGGGCAAGATGAATGGACAACAGATGGTGGAGCATGTGGCTGGCTTTTTCAAAGTATCTACCAACCAGGTACAGTTTCCGCTGGTAACACCTGAGGAACATCTTCCAAAGTTTAAAGCTTTTCTACTAAGCGATAAGGAGTTTCGGGAAAATACCAAAGCACCTGTATTGCCTGAAGAACCAATGCCTGTTGTACATAGCACTTTACAGGGAGCAATTGATGATCTGGAAAAGCAAATTAATTTGTTTGTAGAAAAATTTAGTTCCGGAGAAATTGTTTCATCCCAACATCCTGTATTTGGTGATTTGAATTTTGAGGAGTGGGTATTGCTGCATTATAAGCATTTACTGCATCATGCAAAGCAGTTTGGGTTGATATAATTATAATTTGGCGGTATTGTTTTTCAGCCAATCAACTATTTGTTCAAACTTAATTTCTCCGGTGGAAATTTTAATGACCATGTCATAAAGTTCATCATCGTTCGTGTCAATATAGATTCCGTTTTCTAATAAAAAAGTAGCCATTCCTAACATTCCGGTTCTTTTATTTCCATCGATAAATGGATGATTTATAATCAGGCTTTCTGCTAATGCTGCTGCTTTTTCATATGGGGTAGGATATAAATCCTCCCCACCAAAAGTCTGAAATGGCCTGGCAATTGCAGATTCTAAAAGTCCGTGATCACGAATACCTTTACTACCGCCATACATTTCTATTGACTTATCATGCAGGTTTAAAATATCGTTAAGTAAAATCATTGTGCCAATTTTTCTAACACCTTTCCATACTTACCTGCAACTTCTTCAAAGTGTTGAGATAAATTGTAAACGTTCTCACTTGCAGGCACTGCTAATTTAGCAAGATGCTCTAAAATTTCTTTCAGAGCCTTTTCATTATCAAGCTTTGTGATTTCATTGATTGCGGCTATTTTCATTTCTGCTACACTCATAACTTAAATTTTTGTTACCCAAACTTACTAAATCTAATCCACTTTACTTAGTAGCTTTGCTGCTATAACTAACGATTGGAATATGGATAAATTGGGTAATTATATCTCCGGCAAATGGATCAACGGTGATGGCGACGGACAAATTTTATACAATGCTGTAACAGGTGAACCCATTGGCACCGCCACAACTAAAGGATTAGATTTTAAAAGCATTCTTGCATATGGAAGAAATACCGGTAACCCCCTTTTACGAAAAATGACTTTTCACCAGCGGGGCAACATGCTGAAAGCGCTGGCACTTCATTTAAGAAATCATTTAGAAAAGTTTTATACGATCTCTTATCAAACCGGCGCAACAAAAGCAGATAGTTGGGTAGATATTGAAGGTGGTATTGGAAACTTATTTGCCAACGCATCTCTCAGAAGAAAATTTCCGGACGAAGTATTTTGCATAGATGGAGAAAGCCACAATCTCAGCAAGAACAATACTTTTATGGGCCTTCATATTCTTACTCCAAAAGAAGGTGTGGCCATTCATATTAATGCATTCAATTTTCCTGTGTGGGGCATGCTGGAAAAAATTGCGGTGAATCTGTTAGCAGGAATGCCCTGTATTGTAAAGCCTGCTACCATTACCAGTTATTTAACTGAAGCTGTGGTAAAAGAAATCATCGCTTCCAACATTTTACCAAAAGGTGCTTTGCAATTGATATGCGGCAGTGCCGGAGATTTGCTGGATCATGTAAACAGCCAGGATGTAATCACCTTTACCGGCAGTGCTGCCACAGGATTAATGTTGAAAAGCAATCCGAATATTTTAAAAGAGAATACTCCCTTTACAATGGAAGCCGACAGTTTGAATTGTATTGTATTGGGAAATGATGTTACTCCCGGAATGCCGGAATGGGATATTTTTATTAAAGAGATCAGAAAAGAAATGACACTGAAAGCCGGGCAACGATGCACCGGCATCAGGAGAATATTTGTACCTGAAAATAAAATGGAAGAGGTGCATTTTGCATTGGGTAAAGCATTAAATCAAACAGTAATTGGCAATCCGTTAAATGAAAAAGTAAGAATGGGAAGCCTGGCAGGTATCCATCAGCGTAATGAAGTAAAAGAGCAGGTTCAAAAATTATTAGCCTCCTCACAAATCATTTATGGCAGTTTAGACAGTGTGCAGGTGGTAGATGCAGATGCGGAGCAGGGAGCATTTATTTCCCCGATATTATTACTGAACGAAAAACCTTATACATCTTTCGAACCTCACAACATCGAAGCTTTTGGCCCTGTAAGTACATTAATGCCTTACAACAATATGGACGACGCTATTGCCTTAAGTAAATTAGGAAAAGGCAGTTTAGTATCTACCATTGTAACGGCAGATTATAAAACAGCAAGACAATATATAATTGGAGCCGCAACGCATCATGGCAGAATATTAATATTAAATAATGAGTGTGCAGAAGAAAGTACGGGCCATGGAAGTCCCTTGCCTTTACTGGTACATGGTGGCCCGGGAAGGGCAGGGGGCGGAGAAGAAATGGGAGGTATCCGTGGTGTAAAACATTATTTGCAGCGGACTGCTTTACAGGGTTCTCCAACTACTATCACAGAAATCACCAATGTTTACCAACCAAATGCTATAGGAAAAGATCCAGGTAAACATCCGTTTAAAAAATATTTTGAAGAGCTGCAAATAGGCGATCAGATAATAACAGAAAAAAGAATCATCACTGCTGAAGATATTGACCGCTTTGCTGATTTAAGTGGTGATCATTTTTATGCTCATATTAAAACCACTGATTTCACTGGTACTATGTTTGAAAAACAGGTAGCTCATGGGTATTTTATCATGAGTATTGCAGCGGGGTTGTTTGTGAGTGGTTATGAAAAAAATCCGTTGTTATTAAATTATGGTATTGATGAATTACGTTTTACAAAACCAGTATATCCCGGAGCTGAAGTTTATATCAGGTTTACTTGTAAAGAAAAACTACCGAATGATAAAAGAATAATTGAAAAGCCCGAAGATTTTAAACGTGGCGACGATATTGATAAAGGTATTGTAAAATGGCTGGTGGAATTTTTTGATGAGACGGATGAGATAACTGGTGTGGCAACGATACTGACGATGGTGGCTAAGAAGGAGCTAGAAGGATAAAGAAGAAAAGAAGGTAAGAAGAAGTGGAGGGAGGTTGTTTTTTTATTATAAATTAAAATATGC
>JAYVLZ010000433.1:0-6756 GCA_043759175.1 Chitinophagaceae bacterium
TTGATCTGTCAATGTCATTAACTTAAGGGTTGATAATACGTGTCAGGTCTGCCACCACAGCAACGCAGCGCTGCAAGACCCAACATGTTTAAATTGAGCCTCATCGTTTAATAAAAACAGGGTGGACTGATTTGCCTAACCCGATAGCTGTCGGGTTAATGACATTAATTGATCCGTTATAATAAATTTTTTTATTTCACAGCCAGTACGCTAAGCATCAGTGTAAGGTTATCAGATAATATCATGCTGCTGCCGCCCACATTAAAATCCCTGCGGTTAAGTTGCACTTTTCCAATAAATAAATAACCATTGCCCTGGGGTGTTGCGGTAAAAGGGATAGCCACTGTTTTGCTTTTATCTTTAATGGTGAATGTTCCGGTAGCTGCATATCCGGCTTCTGTCTTCTCTATTTTATCTGATACAAATGAAATTTTCGGATATTTAGCTGCATCAAAATATTCCTCTTTCCTTAAATGACCGTCCCTTGATCCATTTCCTGTATTTACAGTGGTTGCATCTACTGTTACCTTAAAGGAAGAAGCCTTTAAATCAGCCGGATCAAAAATAATGATACCCTTCAAATTTTTGAAGGAACCATCTACCCCAAATCCAAAATTCTTAATTACAAATTTTACAGATGAGCCATTATCTGAAGGAGTGTACGTTTGTGCCGCAGCCGTTTTACATAACAATAATAAAAGGGCGCAATTGAAAATCATTAATATTTTCATGAGTTTTTTTTAAAAGTTCTTATTTTTTAAAGGGTGCATAAATAATACCAAATAACAGCATTGGTGATTTAAGCCTGAAGCGGTCATTTTTTTCACCGGAGTTTGGCAACTGCTGAATTTTGGTATCAGTTGTATATTCTGTAAACAAAAACTGATAGCCTGCTTTTATACTCAGTTGTTTGGTAGCCCAATAACTTACGTACCATTCAGAATTCAGGGAACCCTTATCACTGTCACTTATCAGGAGCAGGTTAAATGCCGTGGGTTTGGCAGAACTGGTATTGTTTTTATACAATACGTCTTGCCTGCTGCCAAAAGTAAATCCGGCTGCATCAATATTTACTCCCAGTTCTATCCTGTTTTTCCAACAGGGTAAAGTATAGGCTATGTAAATACCGGCGTTTAAAAAATTGGTTTGTACTTTCTGCAGGCTTATGGTATCAATATTTGCTGGTATGTTATTAGAAAATAAAGCAGCAATGCTGCTCTTGCCACTGGTATATTTGGCGGGTGCAGTAGCAAAGTCCAGGTCGGAGCCAAAAAAATTTGTTAACCTGAAGCCGTAGCCAATTTTAAACCGCTTGTTATTCCCAATACCATACAGATGTGTCCCTGCCAGGGCATTTGCAAAACTGGATGCACCCACGTTTACGGATAGCCCAAATAAATTGCCTTCTTTATAAGTTATTTTTTGGGCAAATAAAATATTATAATTCAGCAGCAGGGAAATTAATAAAGTGCTAAATACCAGTTTCATAAAATGACAGTTTTTAATATTATTCCTGTTCAGGATAAATGAAAATACAAAGGCAAAAAAATATAAACTTACCCGAAAAAATAATCACATTCCGGGTTAGTATTATATTGGTTTTTAAGATTTCTTAATTAAGCATTGCACTACCAAAATTTACTTCTGCGGTTTCACAGTAAAAAACAACATAGGAAAATCCGGAAGCTAATCCGGCACTGGCAAGTGGGATATACTGTTCCCCAGCTTTATTCACAAACCCCAATGCCCGTACATTGGAAGCAGTGGTGCCACCATTACGCTGTGCTTTAATTTCTTCATTTGTTTTTGCAAAATAAACTGCCACGGTACCCGTTGCAAAGCCGGTGGTAAAGCTGGCATCCAATTTTATAAACTGGGTTCCCTTTGAATCTTGTATTACAGATAAAGTACCGCTTGTAGGAGGCGTTCCAGGGGCATTTTGCTGAGTAATGGTTCCGGTTTTTAGCGATGTTATTGCACCAATCGGAAGGTTTGAAAATTCTGTTACTGTTTCTGTTTTTTTACAGGAAGAAACCGAAATTGCTATAACAGCCAATAGCAGCATACTGATTTTTTTGATTGCTTTCATTTTTTTGATTTTTTGTTTTTATGTATAGTGTGAAAAGAAGGAGCTGTTAGGCACGTATATCTTATAAGCGGTAACTCAAACCGGCGGCAACTGACAAAAACCCAATTGGACTTATATTCACAATGGGAATAAAATCTGTATTGGCCTGTATAGAAAAAGCAGTTCTTTTTTCTTTGGTTAAGCTGTACTTCAGTCCAAGAAAAGCTGAAATATTCCCATAGCTTTTATTACGGCTTTGTTTGCTTGAAATACCCCCGCCCAGGTTAATGGTTGTTTTATCCTGATAGTCTGTGTAGCCAAAACCGGCACCTGCATACGGCTGTAATTTTTTTGTATTAAAATACCAGGCAACCAATAAATTATAGGAATTGAAATGGATGTTCACTGTAGTATTGGGATTGAAAGCGAAGTAAGAAACCTCAGCCCCGATAGTGAACTGCTGGGTAATATATTTCTCAGCCGACAGCCTGATACCTTTGCCCAGTGTTTGGGAATTTAGCGTTTCATTCCAGCGATTGCCGATTGCCCCGCTTGCTTTTAACAGCACTTGTGAAGAAGCTGCTGACGGTAAAAGAATAATAGTAATAAGGATGATTATTTTCATAAAATCAATAGTTTAATAGTTATACTTTATAAAGTATAAAAACGTACAGTAGTTTTATTTATAGTTTTCTTTTTCACGTCGGATATCATCCAGGTTATTAATATTGCAGCCCTTAATGCTATTGCATAATTTTATTCCATTTATTATTGCTGTGATATTTTCTGATTGCCTTAGATAGTTTATCGTGTAATACTTAAACTATTTTAATTCTGCACTTCCAAATAATACATTGTATTGCTGGCAATAGATAAGGGCATATTTATACTGAGTAAAATCGGGGTTTCCGTTTATAGCGTAAACCTGATTGCCGTTTGTTGATTTTAATTTACCAAGGTCAATAAAATTTACAGCAGATTTATCTTTCCCCAGATAAACATGTAAATCGGGCCCGTTTACAATTGCGGTGCTTTCAAGTGCTAAAGTATAGATACCGCCTTTGAGCAATACAAGTGCCTTTCCGCTTACACTTTCACCGGGGGCGCTTACAAAGTTGCCACTGAATTTTACAGCCCCCTGGCTGGTATCTATTAAATCGGCTGCAGGTATTTCTGTGGTCGTGGTTTTATCAGGTTTGGAACACCCAATCCAAACAAAGCCCGCTATTAATAAAAAAAATAACCCTTTCATATTGTACATGATTACATGCTTTTAAATAAATTAATACAAAAACAGTTTTATATTTTAACCAATTGTGTTTATGTATTAAGAAGCTGAAGCAGAACTGCCTGCTGTATAATAAAATGTTTTTATAAAACCATTATACATATATACGTGGCCATTTAAAATAGGTTGCAATCTTTTTTAAAAAAATAGTATTGCAGAAAATCGGGCTTTTTATAAAGCAGTGCTGAAGAATATTTTTTATTGATGATAAAGAATGTATTCAATATCTTAAGACCACCTGAGGGAAGTATTAAAAACAAAAAGTGTAAATATAAAAGACGGATTTTACCTGGATACTCAAAGAAAATTTTGAATGATATGAAGGGCTTAAAGCAAGATTATGACTGGTATATGTAAATTTTAAAATGACTAATCATTATCATCTTTTTTCACAACAGCTTTTACAAATGCAGCTCTTCTTGGAGCAGGCATCACAGTATTGATTCCCTTCACGGCCTTCCAGATCACTTCACTAAATTCATCATCCGGTATCCTGTCTTCTTTGCTAAAATCAAATGCTTCACTCTTTTTTTGCCATGCATTGTGTGCTGTGTTTTTTTCATTGATATCCCATTGCAATGGTTTTGCATCAAAGCCATTTAAACCAGGTGTTGACTGAAAGCAGCGCCACATAGGAGTTGCAGCAGCATCATACTGGCTCATGGGAGGCATACCAAGAATGAGTTCCATCGTACGCAACATGGATGTGGTGGAATACATGGTATGATCAACAAATTTTCTTTTTACGTAAGGGCCGGCTATATACGCAGGGCTCCTGTGAGCATCCACATGATCAGGGCCATCCTGTGCATCATCTTCCAGTATGAATACCACACTCTCTTTCCATACAGGACTTTTACTTAAATAGTCAACAAACATTCCAACGGCCAAATCATTATCTGCACAGTGAGCAAATGGAGTTGGTCTTCCCAGGCTCATTCCTTCCGTATGATCATTGATGATGCGTAAAGTGTTTAATTGTGGCAAAGTATTCACAGCAATCAAAGAATCAAAATCCCTTTTCCATTGACCCACCCTTGTTGTATCACGTACGGTTTGATCCCAACTGGTATAGTAAGGGCAAAAATGATTTTTTAAAACAGGAATATTGGGTTTGTAATCATCTGCAAACTCACCATAAGTTCTGAAACTTACACCTGCTCCTGCACAATGATCCCAGATAAATCCTCCTTTGTTATTGGCTATTTTACGGTTACCTTCTGCATCATAGCTGCCACCTCTTCCTCCATAATTGGTAGGCCATGTTTTTTCCAGGTAGTCGTTGGCGTAAGCGCCCATGCTCCAGTTGTGCCCGTCAGCGCTTACTTCTGCATCCACATAAAAATTATCAAGCAGTACAAATTCTTTAGCCAGTGCATGCAGGTTGGGTGTGATTTTTTCTCCAAACAACAACAGGCTGGTATCGCCATTGCCTTCCGGTATATCACTCAGCACCTGATCGTAAGTTCTGTTTTCTTTAATGATGTAGAACACATGTTTGACAGGAGAAGTACCGCCAACTTTGGTTGGTATCGGATTATCAGGTTCACCATGTGCCTTCAGTTCTTTGTCTTTGTTGTAAGGAGTATTTTCATAAACTAACCGGGAATAATTATTTAGTTGCAAAGTGGAAACTGTGCTGATGATGCTTAGTGTTCCCTTAAACAATCCGCCGATATACTGGTTGTCATCTACTTTCCTGTTGCTGCCCTGGTGGAAAGAAACGCCTGAACCACCATCATAAGGACCCGGTGCGGCGGGATTGGGTAATGAAGTATAACCTTTTCCGTTAGCTACAAAAATTTTATTGCCAATTGTTCTTACGCAGGTAGGATACCAGCCCACAGGAATAAAACCTTTTGATTTGCTGAAGCCTGCTTTGCTTACATCAAATACAGCCAGGCAATTGTTGTCTGCATTGGCGATGTACAATGTTTTTTCATCGGTACTCAATGCAACACTGTTGGTACCGGAGCCGGGTTTTGAATCTGGATACAATGCCGCATTCAATGTTTCTAATACTTTTCTTTTTTTGGTATCGATCACAGAAACACTGTTATCATTAGCGTTGGCTACAAATAAATATTTACCGTTTTTTGAAAGACAGATATCATTCGGGTTATCACCAACAGCGATTGAATCTGTAAAAGTTTTAGTGACTGTATTAAACACAGCAATTTTATCTGCACCCCAAAGTGAAATGTATAATTCTTTTTTATTGGCGGAAAGTAAACAGGTGTAGGCTTCAGCACCTAATTCATATTGCCTGATAACAGCTTTACTTTTTAGGTCAATAACATACAGGCTGTTATTTTCCTTTGTTACCACATACATAGTTTTTGCAACATCATCCATATCTATTCCTGAAGGAGAAATTTTTACGGGCCATTTATCTCCTAATTTAATACTGTCTTTTAAAACAAGTTTATGGTTAGTGATGGCATATTGCAAGATCCAGTTATCATTGCCGCCACCGGCATATAAATATTTTTGATCGGTGCTGAACTTTAACCCCAGCCAGCTTTTGGGGATTTCAGTACTGTGCAAAATTTTATCATTTACTGCATCAATTAACTGGATGCTTTGGTTACTCTGCCCGTTATTGGTTACAGCAATTAATTTCTTGTTGGGAGAAATGGCGATATTCAAAGGCAGATCACCTAAGGATAAACTTTTGCCTGCAGGTGTGAGTGTCCAGCCATTTGGCAGCTTCACCTGTTTTGCTCTTAGTTGCTGAAAGTTTTGTGAATAGCCACTCAAACAGCAAAACAAAAAAGAAAATAAAACAACAATATTTTTCATAACAAAAATTTGATCATAAAATTACACAAGCCACACGGAAGTACCAGAATGTAATTTGATGATATTGTTATTTTTTTTGAAAAGCAGATGAGCTGAAAAATAGGGAAAGAGGATCTAAAAAAGAAATGTACTTTAATCCCTGGGGATTTTCAAAGTACATTTCATTGATATCAGATAGACGAAACCTAAAAAATATGATTGATTTGTATGATTAAAGCTACAGCAATGAAAGAAGGAGGCAGCTTAGCATTTAGTTAAAAACAAATAATTAAGAATATTTTTAACATTAATGCTGTTGTAAAAAATTAAAATACATAAAGCAGTATTATTTTTCAATCAGTTTTTATCCTGCTTATTTTAAAAAAGGTTTTTCTTTGTTTAAACAAATCCCTTAATTTCGAAATCTTTAACACTTTAATTATTTATTTATGAAAAAATGTCCAATCCTCTTTTTGTTTTTTTTGTTTTAATTACTTACTCATGTAAAAAAGTTGAACAAATAAAAAATGAAGAAAAATTGTCAAAATATGATGAGTATATTATAAGTACTCTAGCAGTTCCTCCACAAATAACTTACAGTTGTGGCAGTATTTTTGGT
>JAYVLZ010000434.1:0-15631 GCA_043759175.1 Chitinophagaceae bacterium
TTCTCTTTGCCACATATTTCTCGATCCCCCCCAGCACTTCCATCTGTACTTCTATCTCAGCAATCCTTGTATCTGCCTGCCGGAGTTTGTTTAAATACAAACCTGGTGCAGGTGATTTATTGGGGCGATCTGCCGGAATATGCCGGCAAAAAAACAATGAACTACCTTTCATTCAAACTGTTTGAGCATTATCACCAGTTGAAATTTGATATCATTGACATTGGCCCCTCTACAGAAAATTCTGTTCCCAACCATGGCCTGTGTGAGTTTAAAGAGAGTATCGGCTGCGATATTTCCTGCAAGTTCTCATTCAGTAAAAACATTGCTTAATGTTTATACTCCACCCAGACCCCTACCTGCTTCCCTGCTACAGGATCAGTCCTTTTCAGACAAAGGATATACATCTAAACAATCAGCTTCCGCAAAGTGATGCAATTGATGATTATTTTAACAACCGTTTTAAAGGGCATGAATACAGGTATGTAAATGATGGAAGAAAAGCCATCAGCATTGCACTGCAGCACTATCATTTAAAACAGGATGATGTGGTCACCATCCTTACCACCTCAGGTAATTTCTATCTCAGCAGTTGTGTTACCAATGAGATTGAAAAATTTTGCAAATGGTCAAGGAAAATGGAGAAAAACACCAAACTGATTTTCATCAATCATGAGTTTGGTTATCCTTATCAAAACACCGGTGAATTAGAAAAATACAACCTGCCCATTATTGAAGACTGTGCCCATAGTTTTTTTTCAACGGATGCAGATAATTCAATTGGCAACACCGGTGATTTTGTGATCTACAGTTTCCCTAAAATGTTCCCTGTTCAGATTGGAGGGTTACTCACAGCAAAAAGACCAATAACAATAGCCGGCGAAGAAAACTTAAATGAGCCAACACTCCGGTACATTAAAAATGTATTGTCACATTATATCGCAGAAAAAGATTCAATTATATCCCGTCGCATCAGCAATTATAATTATTTAAAAAGCAAACTGGATGCAGCAAATTTTGAAGAAAGATTTGAATGGTGTGAGGGGGTTGTACCCGGTGTTTTTATGTTCAGGATAAAAAATGAAAGCACTGACCTGCCCAAATTAAAAGAACAGCTGTATGCACACGGAATCCAGTGCAGTGTCTTTTACGGGGAACGTTCTTTCTTTATTCCGGTTCATCAAAATCTGGTAGCAGCAGACCTGGATTATTTTGCAGCAGTGATACATGCCTTCCCGGTCGGCTCCGCTATCCAGCGGACAGACCGGTAACAGCTCCAACGTTTATAAATAATAACCAATGAAATTTTCCAACATCAAATTGGGTGAAGATGTAAAGATAGATCCTTCTTCCACCATCAATAATGTAACCATTAAGGACAATGTAAAAATTGCCAAACGCTGCAGCATATTTGGCGGGCCGGAAAATGTGCTGGAGATACACAAAAATTCTTATGTGGGAATGAACACGGTCATCAACGGCTTTGCCGCTAAAGTGATCATCGGATCCCATGTAAGCATTGCACAGAATGTAAACATCATGGCAGATTCGGGGCCTAATGCTTCCCCTGCCATGCAGCAGCTTTTTCCCATTGAAAAAGCGGCCATTACTATCGGTAATCATTGCTGGATCGGTGCCAGCTCCATTATTATGCCCGGTGTGCAACTGGGTGATTTTTGTGTGATAGCTGCCAACAGTTATGTAAACAGTTCTTTCCCTGCTTACTCAGTAATCGGGGGATCACCTGCAAAACTCATCCGCACATTTACTCAAAATGAAAAAGACCAGCTGCTGAAGGATGATAAAATTTCTTGATCTAAAAGCCATCACTGATTCATTTGAACCGCAACTATCGCAGGCAGTTCAGCAGGTGGTAAGCTCGGGCTGGTATTTACAGGGAGAAGAAACAAAGCAATTTGAAAATGAATATGCAGCATATGTCGGTGCTAAACATTGTATCGGCGTTGCCAATGGGCTGGATGCATTAAGGCTGATCTTAAAAGCCTATATAGAAATAGGGTTGATGCAGGAAGGAGATGAGATCATCGTCCCGGCCAATACCTACATTGCTTCCATACTGGCTATTACAGATAACCGGCTGGTGCCGGTGCTGGTGGAGCCGGATATCAATACTTACAATATTGATCCTTTTCTGATTGAAGCAAAATTTACAGCACGAACCAAAGCAGTCATGATTGTTCATTTGTACGGGCAAATTTCCATGCACCCAGAAATAGCAAGACTGGTATCAAAATATAATTTGAAATTGATTGAAGATAGTGCACAGAGCCAGGGTGCTGAATACAGCACTGCTGACGGCACCACAAAAAAGGCAGGCAATATTGGTGACGCAGCAGGGCATAGCTTTTATCCCGGCAAAAATTTAGGTGCCCTGGGCGATGCAGGTGCTGTTACCACCAATGATGATCAGCTGGCAGATGTGGTAAGAACAATTGCCAATTACGGTTCAAAAATAAAATACCACAATGTTTATACTGGATTAAATTCCCGGTTAGATGAAATACAGGCTGCAGTACTAAGAATAAAATTGAAACGCATGGAAGCAGATAATCAGCGCAGGAGAGAAATTGCTGATTATTATATCAATCATATCTGTAAAGAGCAATTGGTATTACCAGCTTTTAACGATAAGAATGTTGCAACTTGCCGTTCACATGTATGGCACCTGTTTGTAATAAGAACAGCAGACAGAAACAGGCTACAAAAATATCTTGAAAATAAAGCAGTGCAAACTTTAATTCATTATCCTGTACCTCCGCACCGGCAGGAAGCTTACAGGCAATGGAATCACTTATCGTTCCCCGTAACTGAACAAATACACAATGAAGTGTTGAGCATTCCTGTAAGCCCCGTGATGAAAGATGATGAGGTAAAAGAAGTGGTGAGGTGCATGAATTTATTTTCGTAAAAACCACCTGAATTTTTTCTCCTGCCACAGATACACGGATATTCACTGATATTTTCCAAGAGGTTTTTATTCGTGCCAATTTGTGTAATTCGTGGCAATAAAAAATAAAAATGACTGAACAATCCACAGGTCAGCTATGGACTGAAGTAATAGCGCCCCGCCGTTCCCTTTTCGACTGGAGGCTGAAAGAAGTATGGCATTACAGGGACCTGCTGTTTCTTTTTGTGAAGAGGGATTTTGTGGCCACTTACAAGCAAACCATTTTAGGGCCGCTGTGGCATTTTATACAACCGCTGTTAACCACGGCTATCTTCCTCATTGTATTTGGAAGGATCGCTAAAATTCCTACTGATGGGATAGAATCCATCCCGTTTTATATGAGTGGCATTACCATCTGGAATTATTTTTCAGCCTGCCTTACCGGTACTTCCAATACGTTTACTGCCAACGCTGCCATTTTTGGTAAAGTATATTTTCCCCGGCTGGTAATTCCTTTGTCAGTAATTATTTCCAATATTATCCGGTTTGGTATCCAGTTTTTATTGCTCCTGGTTGCCCTGATTTATTATGGTATTACTAAAGGAAATTTTCATTTTGGAATTTCCTGGCTGCTGATACCGGTGCTGGTATTTTTGATGTCTGGACTGGGCCTGGGATTTGGTATTTTAATATCTTCCCTCACCACCAAGTACAAGGATCTTGCAGTATTGATCGGGTTTGGAATACAATTGTTAATGTATGCTACACCCATTGTTTATCCTGCATCCTACCTGGCAAGTTCTGGTAAACTGGCCAGTATCATTCAATACAATCCCCTTACGCCGGTGGTGGAAGGCTTTAAATATGCAGTATTTGGTAAACCGGATTTTAATTTTGCCAGCCTGGGCTACAGCCTTGCCTGGATGATCATCGCATTATTAATCGGGATGATGACCTTTAATAAAACAGAACGGAGTTTTATGGATACGGTGTAGCCACCCATTTCCAGCAATTCATCACACATCATTCATCACTCATCAAATGAGCACCGCAATACAAGTTAAAAATCTGTCCAAACAATACCGCCTGGGGAAAGTGGGCACGGGCACCATCAGCCATGATTTGAACAGGTGGTGGCACAGCATCCGGGGCAAGGAAGATCCATATCTTAAAATAGGGGAGGCAAATGACCGCACACAAAAAGGCAGCAGCGAATATGTGTGGGCACTGCAGGACATTAATTTTGAAGTAAAGCAGGGGGAAGTGCTGGGAATTATCGGTCGTAATGGAGCCGGTAAAAGTACCCTGCTTAAGATATTATCCAAGACAACTTCTGCCACCACAGGTTTAATAAAAGTAAATGGCCGTATTGCCAGTCTGCTGGAAGTGGGTACCGGCTTTCATCCCGAATTAAGCGGCAGGGAAAATATATTTCTAAATGGGGCTATCCTTGGCATGCGTAAATGGGAGATTGACAAAAAGTTTGACGAGATCGTTGACTTTAGTGGTGTGGAAAGATATATTGATACACCCGTAAAACGGTACAGCAGCGGTATGTATGTACGCCTTGCATTTGCAGTGGCAGCCCATTTGGAACCGGAGATATTAATAATAGATGAGGTGCTGGCGGTGGGAGATGCGGAATTTCAGAAAAAGTGTTTGGGGAAAATGAAAGATGTAAGTGAAATTGGTGGCCGAACCGTTTTGTTTGTAAGTCATAATATGGGTGCTGTAAAAGAGCTTTGTCACAAATCGATTCTATTAAAAAATGGCCGGTTACACCAGGCAGGATTTACCAATGATATTGTGAGGAATTATTTATCAAACCCTGTAACCATTCAATCTGAAAAGGATTTGTTGAATGATGCCCTGAGCAGGAGAGGAAATGGAGAGGTGAGATTTACAGAAATAGTTATCAATAATGGAGATCTTTATATTGACCCGGAAAAAGAAATTAATATAGCCATTACTGCAAAGGTGAATAAAGAAGTGAAATCAGCTTACTTCCTCATGACTGTAAAAGGACCTGAAAATTCAGAAGCTATTACTAACACAGGCCTGCTTTGCATTACAGAAGATTATTTGCATGCAGGAATGGTCATCAAATTTAATTTAGTGATTCCGGCCGGCGTTTTTAGAACAGGTCTTTTTCCCGTCTATTTTTGGCTGGGACAAAAAGCGGAGGATGCAGTGAATAATTACCTGTTCGATGTAATAGATTCGGTCTATTATTTTAACATCACAAGCGATCAGCCCAAAGAGATATTAGGCTACAATAGTATGCAGCCGGTTGGCTACTTTAATTTCGATAAAAAAATAACCAATATTCAAATACAACGAAATGTTGAACAATAAATCAATCCTGATCACCGGTGGAACGGGCTCTTTGGGTAAAGCCCTTACCAAACATATTTTTAAGCAATACCCCCAGGTTAAAAGACTGGTGATCTTTTCAAGAGATGAACAGAAGCAATTTGAAATGGCACAGGATTATCCTGTTTCAACCTATCCGCAGATCCGTTTTTTTATTGGTGATGTAAGGGATTATCACCGGGTAAAAACTGCATTAAAAGGAATAGATTATGTGATACATGCGGCAGCCATGAAGCATGTGCCCATTGCAGAATACAACCCGATGGAGTGTGTAAAAACAAATATCCTGGGAGCAGAAAATATCATCAACGCCTGTCTGGAAACTGCCGTGGAAAGAGTGGTGGCCCTGTCAACTGATAAGGCGGCAGCACCGGTAAACCTGTATGGCGCCACCAAGCTGGCTTCTGATAAATTATTTGTGGCTGCCAACAATATCAGGGGAAACAACCCCATTCGGTTTTCGGTTGTTCGTTATGGTAATGTGATGGGGTCTAATGGTTCCGTCATTCCATTTTTTATAAAGAAAAAAAAGGAAGGGATTTTGCCCATCACTGACCCCACCATGACACGTTTCAATATTTCTCTGCAGGGCGGGGTGGATATGGTGATGCATGCGCTGGAGCATGCCTGGGGCGGAGAAATATTTGTGCCTAAAATTTCTTCTTACAAGATCACAGATGTGGCAGAAGCAATAGGGCCCGAATGTGAAAAGCCGGTAACAGGTATACGCCCCGGTGAAAAAATTCATGAAGAAATGATCACTGCTTCTGATTCGTTTTATTCCTATGACCTGGGAAAATATTTCGTTATTATTCCTGCCACTCATAAATGGTTGCTGGAAGATTTTATACAACAATTTAATGCAGTAAAGGTCGCTTACGGGTTTAGTTATAATTCCGGCGACAATAAGGAATGGGAAACGGTGGAAACATTAAGGGCTTTAATTAAAGAACATGTGGATGCATCATTTAATGTATAAAGTAACATGAACAAAATTATTCCATACGGCAGGCAGCATATTACAGCAGAAGACATAGCTGCTGTTATCAATACCCTGCAGTCAGACTTTCTTACACAGGGCCCTCAGATAGCCGCTTTTGAAAAAGCTTTTGCTGACTATATTGGTGTTCAGTATGCAGTGGCATTGGCTAATGGTACTGCAGCATTGCATTTGTGTGCAATGGCGCTGGATGTACAACCCGGGCAAAGAGTGATTACCACACCCATCACTTTTGCAGCATCCGCTAACTGTGTTAAGTATTGTGGTGGCGAAGTGGCATTTGCAGATATTAATCCGGATACTTACCTGCTGGATATTGATGCTGTAAGAAAAATACTGGCTGCTTCACCAAAGGGAACTTATGCAGGCATCATACCTGTTGACTTTGCAGGAAAGGCTGTGAATCTTGAAAATTTCAGAAAGCTGGCGGATGAATATGGTTTATGGATGATAGAAGATGCATGTCATGCACCGGGAGGTTTTTTTACTGACAGCAATGGACAAACGCAAAATTGCGGCAATGGAAAATTTGCAGACCTGGCAATCTTTTCTTTCCACCCTGTAAAGCATATTGCCTGTGGTGAGGGCGGAATGATCACCACCAATAATAAAGTATTGTACGAAAAACTGTTAGTGCTCCGTACACATGGTATTACAAAAAAAACTGAATTTTTTACAAATGACCTGCAATGGGCAGCAGGCAATGCAGACGAACCAGTAACACAATACCCCGGTTGGTATATGGAAATGCAGGAACTGGGTTATAATTACCGGCTCACTGATTTCCAGGCAGCGCTGGGGATATCACAATTGCAAAGAGCCGATGAGGGGTTGCAGAAAAGAAGGACCATCGCAGCAAAGTATGCAAAAGCATTTGAAGGAAAGCCCTGGTTGCAGGGGCAGTCAGGGAGTATCAATGGACATGGTTATCATTTATACGTGGTGGAAGTAAAAAACAGGCTGGGCTTATACAATTATTTACGTACTAAAAATATTTTTGCCCAGGTGCATTATATACCCACCCACTTAATGCCTTATTACAGGCTGCAAGGTTACCGTACCGGAGATTTTCCACATGCAGAAAATTATTACAGCCGCTGCCTGAGCCTGCCGATGTATCCAACACTTACAGACGAAGAACAAACTTTCGTCATCCAATCTGTTTGCGAATTTTATAATGGCTAACATAGCGATCATTACAGCCCGAGGTGGTAGTAAAAGAATTCCCCGGAAAAACATAAAGGATTTTTTGGGTAAACCAATTATTGCCTATTCTATTCAAACTGCTTTGGCATCCGGTTTATTTGACGAGGTAATGGTTTCTACAGATGATAGTGAAATAGCTGCAGTTGCTGAAGAATATGGTGCCAGTGTGCCGTTTCTCCGCAGCCTTCGAAATGCTGATGATTACTCCGGTACCGCTGATGTGCTGCTTGAAGTATTGCAGCGCTTGAACGAGATTGGTAAAACATATCATTATGCCTGTTGTATCTATCCAACGGCTCCATTTATAAATACCGGCACCTTACAAAAGGGGTATTCATTACTTGCAGAAGCAAAGTATGATACAGTATTCCCAGTTTGTGCTTTTAGTTATCCTGTGTTGAGATCATTGATAATGGATGAAGACGGAAAGGTTGCCATGCAATGGCCGGAAAATATGAATAAACGTTCGCAGGACCTGCCGCCCTGTTATCATGATGCAGGACAGTTTTACTGGATCAATGTAGCCGCGTTTTTAGCAAAACAACAATTGTTTACAGACAACACTGGTGCGGTTATTTTAAATGAATTGCAGGTGCAGGATATAGATAATGAGACGGATTGGAAAATTGCAGAGTTAAAATATTTGCTGCTCACTAAGGTTGCTAATGGCTAAACAAAAAATATTACTTCGTGCCGATGGTAGTGCTCATATTGGGTTTGGTCATGTATACAGATTGTTATCTTTAGCAGAGATGCTGTACAAAAATTTCGAATGCATTTTTGTAAGTCATGAAGCCACGGAATTTTTAATAAAGGAATTAAATGAAATAGGAGTTCCGTTTGTAAAAGTTGAAAGCATTCAATATCAATTTCCAGATGAAAGAAAGACAGGAGATGAAGTGGCATTTGATATGAACGATATTTTGATGGGGGATGAAATTGTGGTGCTTGATGGTTACTGGTTTGGTAAGCAATATCAGCAGGCAGTAAAAAACAAAGGTTGTACATTGGTGTATATTGATGATTTGGTTGAAGAGGGAAATATTGCGGATATTATCATTAATCACAGCATTGGAGTTAGCAACAGTGATTATAAAAAAATAGCACCCTCTACTTCTGTTTATGCCGGTGAATCATACAGTTTGATTCATGTAGAGAAAGAGTTTCTCCATCAGCAACGGGATAAAAATATTTACAAACAATTGCTGATTTCAATGGGTGGTGCAGACCCACTTAATTTTACCTGTAAAATCCTGAATGAATACAAAGACTTCATCTGCCGGTTTGAAAAAGTGATTGTAGTTGTAGGTAATGGGTATAACTATTTGCAACAATTAAAAAAAATGGTTGAAGATTTTTCTCAGGTGGAAATTTTACAAAGTGTTCCAAGGAAGGATATTTTACATATCATGCAGCAATCAACTGCTGCGATACTTTCCTCCAGTACAATAGCTGTAGAATATGTACATGTTGGTGGTGCTTTAGCAGTAGTACAGACAGCGGACAATCAAAAATATTTATATAAAGGATTAATAGAAAATGAAGTGGCTTTGCCGGTAGAAAAAATTGCATCTGTTTCTGAAAATGAAATAGTAAAGCTTCGGTTGAACCAGGAAAAAATATTTAATGGAAAATCGGCCGAAAGATTTATAAAACTTTTTACTGAGTTGGAAATACAGTCAGATTTTTCATTCATTAATGCAAGTGAAGAACATTTACCTATTACTTACCAATGGGCAGCTGACCCCGTTGTAAGGGCGTATTCGTTTAATCAAAATCCTATTGTTTTTGAAGAGCACCAAAATTGGTTTCTGAAAAAAATAAGAGAACCCAATAATATGTACCTTCTTGGCCTTTTGGGAAAAGATATTGTTGGTTCTTTACGTTTTGATATCACGGATACCAATGGAGTCATTAGCTACCTGGTTTCACCATTATATCAAGGCAAAGGCATCGGCAGGATCATGCTGGCAAAAGGGTTGGATTATTTAGCACAACATAATGCAAGCGTAACGAAAGCAACTGGCCATGTAATGCCACAAAATACAGCTTCAGTAAAAGTATTTGAGAGATTGGGATTTAGCAGAACCGAAGAAAATAACCAGTTGATTTTTTCTAAAAATATTTACAGGTAATGAACAGCATTTTTATAGATAATTTTGAGATATCACCAACAGGTAAAGTTTTTATCATTGCAGAGTTGTCAGCCAATCATAACGGTTCACTGGAAACAGCATTGGCTCATGTAAAAGCAGCCAAGCAAACAGGTGCAGATGCGATTAAATTGCAAACATACACTGCAGACACCATCACCATTGATGCAAAAACAGATGACTTTCGTTTAAAGCAGGGAACCATCTGGGATGGCAAATATTTGTATGATCTGTACAAAGAAGCCTACACTCCCTGGGAATGGCACCAGCAAATTTTTGATGCCGCCAAAGCAGAAGGGCTAATTTGTTTTTCTTCCCCTTTTGATTTTACAGCGGTTGATTTGCTTGAAAATTTAAACACACCTGCGTACAAGATTGCTTCCTTTGAAATCACCGATATTCCATTGATAGAATACACTGCATCAAAAGGCAAACCCATTATTATTTCTACCGGCATTGCAGAAGAAGAAGATATACAGTTAGCCGTGGATACCTGTAAAAGAATGGATAATCAAGAAATCATTTTGCTAAAATGTACCAGCAGTTATCCGGCTCCGGTAAACGAAGCCAATATGAGCATGATACCGGACCTGGTAAAAAGGTTTGGAGTAATTGCAGGTTTAAGTGATCACACAATGGGTATCACTGTACCAGTTGTGGCCACCACACTGGGTGCTAAAGTGATTGAAAAACATTTTATCATTGACCGTTCTATTGGCGGGCCGGATGCATCCTTTAGTTTGAATGTGGAAGAATTTACTGCAATGGTTAAAGCGGTAAGAGAGGCAGAACTTGCAGTGGGTATTGTAGATTATCATTTAACAGCAAAACAAAAAAGTGGCAGAGAATTTTCAAGGTCTTTATACGTTGTAAAAGATATTGCCAAGGGAGAAATCATCACCAAAGAAAATGTGCGTTCTATACGCCCTGGTTATGGATTGCATCCAAAGTTTTATAAAGATGTATTAGGTAAAAAAATAAATGCATCTGTTATAAGAGGTACTCCGTTATCATTTGGATTGCTGGATCTTGGTTTAGAAAATGATTCAAAACAAATTATTAATAAAACTAAAACCTTTCCCAAATAAAGTGCATTGATTTTTTTATTGCGCCGGGTGATTTATAATACACATACATAATGAGGATATTACTTTTGTACGACAATTTTGTAAGGGACTACCGTGGCTTATTATTATTATCAGGATTTTTAGAACAGATAGGTAATAAAGTTTGGATAAAAGCCGGCTGGGATGATCCATTCCCTTTTTGCAGACTTCACAAAATTGAAGCATTGGTAACTGGTCAGATCGCTGAATTTGCAACACATAAATATGGTAAATATTGTGCAGAAAATAATATTTTACTGATCATTAATACTTCCGAACCTGTAACTGCAGAAAACAATTTCGCTATCCTGACAACTTATAATACAAATGAATCAAACCAGGATATTATTGATCTGCAATCAATAGGTAATTACCTGCATTTTAATTTTATTCAGTCTGATAATTTTATCAAAGAATATAATAGAGCAAAATATAAATTTTTAGGATACCCACGTACAGATATAAGTTACCATCCTACATTCCGCCAAATTGAAGAGCAAAGCATAATTAAAAAATACAACCTTAACAGGTTTAATAAAAAGTATCTTTTTCTTTCTTCTTTTTTATTAGATGGCGCTTTTGATGGCGTGCCGGAACAGGATTTAAAAAAGTGGGACTTTTCTAAGTTTCAACAAAGGACTGTTGAATTATTATCTCACACCACAACAATTCTTAAGAAGTTTGTTGATGAAAAACTTAGTGTTGATGATATTCTCATAATAAAAAAACATCCCTGGGATTGCTCCAGTTATTTTAAAGATAATTTTTCGTCAGATAAATGCCTGATTCTGGAGAACAATGAATTTATCACTCCCTGTCTTTCTGTAGCTGATTATATCATTCATACTTACAGTACATCCGCATTTGAAGCCTGGGTAATGGAAAAGCCAACCGTATCTGTTTATCTTGAAAAATATGTAGACATTCTTCCCTTACATATGCGGAAAGAAAGAATAGCATACGATTATGATTCTTTTGTTGAAATTTTAAATAATGAAACTGCTATTCCTGCTTATAATGATGATGAATTGTTTGCTGGTAAAATGGATGGAAAAGCAACCTGGAGACTTGCAACAGAAATTAATAGATTAAAACCAAAAAAGAAATACCCCATTAGTTTTTCACCGGGGATGTTTAAATTGAGGCTGGCCTCATTAAAAAAATACAAAGCACTCAATAGCGGAAAACTATTGCATGATGTTGATAAGATGGCTGAGAAAAATACAAAATATCATGATTTTTTAGTTTGGGAAAATCAGCGGCACACCGTAAATAAATTATATAAAGGAGAAATTAAAAAATTCGTGAGAAAATTTTTAAAGGAGTCTGTTAATGAAGCCAGCTAATGTTGTAAATAGTTTGAAGTATCGGTTACTTAACACTAAAAGTTATATTCAGTTTCTTTCGGCTAACGATAAAAAGTTGCGTCCATATATTTCTTCTAAGGAAGAGTTCAGGCTCATTCATTATCCACGCCGCAAAAAAGGCACCAGCCAATTGTTTGGTAACCAAATACAATTTCCCGATGCTTACTGGTATTTGCACAGCATCAGGGAATTATTTGTGGATGCAGTTTATAATTTTAAAGCAGCAAGCGAAACACCCTATATTATTGATTGTGGCTCCAACATCGGGTTGAGTGTATTGTATTTTAAAATGCAATACCCACAGTGCAGGATTAAAGCATTTGAAGCAGACCCGGAGATATGTGAGTTGAGCAAACAAAATCTGGCCGCTTTCAATAATATCCATAACGTTACATTTATTAATAAAGCTGTTTGGATAAATAATGGGGTAATAGAATTTTTGGCAGAAGGAACACTCGGAGGCTCCATAGAACTTGCAGGTGAAAATAAGGGTGAAAAAGTAATAAAAATTCCCTGCGAAGATTTAAGTGATCATCTGAATGAAGCCGTGGATTTTTTAAAACTGGATATAGAAGGTTCCGAGTTAAGTGTGCTGAAAAGATGCGAAGACAAATTGAAAAACGTAGAGTATCTGTTTGTTGAGTTTCACGGCTATACTTCAAAAGAGCAAAACCTTGATGAATTGCTTGTCATCATTAAAAACGCAGGCTTCAGGTATTACATAAAGGAATCATTTCCTAATTTGATATTTCCATTTGTTGAAAAAGTTCCAGCCAATTACTTTGACATACTATTGAATATTTTTTGTTACAGAGTTTAGCTTTACCTGATTTATGAGTTCAATAAAACCAATCGCAATTTATTTACCGCAGTTTCATCCTTTTACTGAAAATAATGAATGGTGGGGCAAGGGATTTACAGAGTGGACTAACGTAACAAAGGCAACACCTTTTTTTAAAGATCATTATCAACCACATTTGCCAGCCGACCTCGGTTTGTATGACCTGAGGGTAGAGCAGACAAGAATTGAACAGGCGGCCATGGCCAAAGCCTACGGCATCTATGGGTTTTGTTATTATCATTACTGGTTCTCAGGCACCCGCCTGATGCAGGAGCCCATTGATGCCATGCTGCAAAGCAAAAAGCCAGATTTTCCTTTTATGTTTTGCTGGGCAAATGAAACATGGTCCCGCCGCTGGCTGGGCGAGGAAAAAGAAATACTCATCAAACAGGAATACAGCGAAGCAGATGACTATGCCCATGCAGCATGGCTCTGCGAAAATGTATTTAACGACAGCCGCTGTATTACTATTCATAACCGGCCGGCATTCGCCATTTACCGGCCACATGATCTGCCGGATTATAAAAAAACAATTGCCATCATTAAGGAAGTGGCCTGTTCAAAAGGTTTGGCGGAACCTTTTTTCATTGGTAGCAATTCTCACACACAGCAATTAGATGGCTTTGACCAGGTATTAAATTTTGAACCACAGTTAAGTTTACTACCCGAAGCATTCAACGATGCCGGCACGGTGAGTAAGCTGGTAAGAAATATTAAACACAAGGCATGGTCTCATAAATTAAAAATTTACGACTATGCTGCTGTAAAAGATATAATGGCTGCCAGGAAATTTCCTTATAAAAATTTACCCTGCGTTTTTGTGGGTTGGGACAATACAGCCCGTAGAGGCAGGAATGGAATTGTCATTAACAATCAAAACAAAAAAGTTTTTAAAAAATCATTGCAGCGGGCCAAAGAAATGGTGAAGGATAATGATAAGGATGAACAGATTGTTTTTATCAATGCCTGGAATGAGTGGGCAGAAGGCAATCACCTGGAACCATGCAGCAAATACGGGCACCAGTTTTTAGAAGCAGTAAAGGAAGTATTTGATTAGCCTTCCTGCAGGTGTTAGTTTTAAAGATCGTACGATAAATAAAATGGAAAAAATCCGTCCTCTTGCTTTTTACCTTCCCCAGTTTCATCCCATCCCGGAAAATGATCTATGGTGGGGAAAGGGATTTACGGAATGGAGAAATGTAGTAAAAACCCAACCGCGGTTTAAACATCACTACCAGCCACACTTACCAGCCGACCTGGGTTTCTATGATTTAAGATTACTTGAAACAATGGAAGAACAGGCAGCACTGGCCAAAGAACATGGCATTTATGGTTTCATTTATTATCATTACTGGTTCAATGGTAAACAGGTGCTGGAGTATCCGGTGAATAATATGATTGCTAATAAAAAGCCTGATTTTCCATTCATGCTTTGCTGGGCCAATGAGAACTGGAGCAGAAATTGGGATGGTGGTTTTGACAAATTGTTACTGAACCAGGAATACAGTTTTGAAGATGACCGTTTGCACATGGAGTACCTCTGTAAAAATGTTTTCACCGATTCCCGTTATATCAAGATAGATAATAAGCCGGTGTTTGCAGTGTACAGAACAGAACTTTTTCCTGCTGCTGCTGCCACTGCTGCCATCTGGAATGAGGTATGTGTAAAGGCTGGATTTAATGGCATTTATTTATTGAAGGTGGAAAGTTTTTCTGACAGGTTATCTCCCACAGCAATTGGATTTGATGCTGCAGTTGAGTTTCAGCCTGAATGGATCAATTTGCCGCAGCAGGTTCAGCCGGGTTTGAGTGAAAAGTTATTGCACAGGTTAAAAATTAAACAGGCTCCAAAATACAGCAACAGGATATTTGAATACAGTGAATTGATACAAAAAGCTATTCAAAAAAAACCAGCGGCTTACAAAAGATACCCGGGGCTAGCACCTGGGTGGGATAATACTGCAAGGAGAAATACCGGGGCACATATTTTTAAAAACTCTACCCCGGAGTTATACGGTGAATGGCTTAGCCATATTGTGCATCATTTCAAACCGTTTTCTACAGAGGAGAATTTTATTTTCATCAATGCCTGGAATGAATGGGCAGAGGGCAATCACCTGGAGCCCTGCCAGAAATGGGGCAAACAGTATCTATTGGCAACTAAAAAAGTAGTCAGTAATGCCTGAGGTGTCCGTCATCATTCCCAATTATAATCATGCCCCTTTTTTAAAGCAACGCATTGACAGTGTTTTGCAGCAAACTTACCAGGATTTTGAAGTGATCATATTAGATGATTGTTCAAAGGATAACAGCAGGGATATTATTGAAAGTTACCGGGCAGATTCAAGGGTAAGCCATATCATTTTTAATGAAAGCAACAGCGGAAATACTTTTCAACAATGGGAAAAAGGTATTGAAATGGCGCAGGGTAAATATATCTGGATTGCTGAAAGTGATGACTGGTGTGAGCCTTCCTTTTTAAGCACAATGATCCGTGCATTTGAAAAAGAACCAGGGTTGGTTGTAGGTTATGTACAGTCTTATTATATGGTTGGTGATAACAATATTCAATGGATATCTAAACAGAACACACTGGAGAATATCACAGCGGGCAGGGATTTTGTAAGAAAACACCTGCTGCATGGCAATGCCATATTCAATGCAAGTATGGCTGTATTTA
>JAYVLZ010000435.1:0-2293 GCA_043759175.1 Chitinophagaceae bacterium
AAGGACATATTAATACAGCTTATTCATTTTACAAGGGACTTTCAGCTTATGATAATTTCTTCAGGATGAGTATATCCTTTTTACATGCTAAAATGGGAAAAAGTATTCCAGATAATTATTTAGAAAAATTTAAGTAACAGAAAAATTGTATCATAGAATTAAACCGCTTGATGGTTTAAGAACATTGGCGGCTTTTGGTATTGTCTGGATTCATTCATGGATTTTTACAGGCAACCCTTCTTTAAAGGTTTTTAACATTGATATATACAGGGTGATAGCCATTGCCGGTAACGGTGTTAGTTTCTTTTTTGTAATTAGTGGATTTTTTATGTACCTCGTGTTAAGCAAAAAAAAAATTTCTGCCGGCAATTACCTTCAGTTTATTGCTAACCGCTGGAAAAGAATTGCCCCTGCTTATTATGTAAGTGCAATTGCATATTCCATTTATTTTTTATTTCAGGAAGATCATTATCCTTTTTTTAAATTATTACTGATTGACTTTGTCTTTTTAAACAACCTGTTTTATGATGGTAATATCATTTCTCCCTATTGGTCATTAGGAACTGAGTGGCATTTTTATCTTTTGCTTCCCTTACTTTTTATTTTTAATGATAATAAAAAATTTTTGCTGGCCCTGTGTTTTTTTGCATTGGTATCGTTGTTTTTTTTATTAAATATGCATAAAGGGATATTGGATGAAATTTTTTGGAGGGCACAAATACTACCAAGGTTCATAGAATTTGCATGGGGAATTCTTGCAGGCTATCTTTATAAGAATAAAATTTTTTTACCCTGGTGGATGCGTTCTGTAAAAGCTGTGTTTTTTTCAATTGTTGTCACCTATGCCGGCAGGTTGTTGATGGTTACTGAAATAATTGACAAATTTGGTTCTTACAGCTGGCTTGCCAGGTCCATTGCAGAGCCGGTTATGACGTTTGGTTTTGCCTGGTTCCTGTATTTAATGGTTACTGAAAAAAGCCGCTTGTCTGATTTTTTGTCAAAACCATTCTTTGGGTATTTGGGTAAACTTTCCTACAGTGTTTACCTGTGGCATGCAGTTACATTCCTGGTACTTGAGCAAATTAAATTCATTGGTACTTCTATTCCCTGGCTCAACAGTCTTTTGGTGTTTTTTCTTACTTCAGGGTTAACCATTTTAATTGCACATTTTTCATATAAATATTTGGAAGCCCCTTATTTCAGGTCTAAAAAAATATGAAAAAATTAGCCATCATCACCACACATCCCATACAATATAATGCTCCCTGGTTTAAGTTGCTTCAGGAAGGAAGGAGGGTGGAACCAAAAGTTTTTTATACCTGGGGGCAACTGGAAACAGGTGAAAAATATGACCCTGGTTTTGGTAAAACAGTACAATGGGATATTCCATTACTGGAAGGTTATCAATATACTTTTGTAAATAATATTGCAACAGAACCGGGGTCACATCACCGTGAAGGTATCATCAACCCATCTTTAAATAAGGAAATAGAACAATGGCAACCCGATGCCCTGTTGGTATTTGGATGGAATTTCGTAAGCCATTTTAAGTGCATCAAATATTTCCATAAAAAAATACCGGTTATTTTTCGGGGCGATTCTACTTTATTGAGAAAGCAATCTTTAATAAAAGCTGTAGCAAGGAAATTATATTTAAAATGGGTGTACAGCTTTATTGATCAAGCATTGTATGCAGGTACTGAAAACAAAAAATATTTTCTTCAATATGGTTTAAAAGAAAACCAACTGATTTTTGCACCACATGCGGTAGATAACGAAAGGTTTGCTGACAGGAACAACCAGTACCAGCAGGAAGCAAATGAATGGAAAAAAGCAATGGGCCTGGCAGCGGATACATTAACCATTTTATATGCCGGAAAACTGGAAAAAATTAAAGATCCATTTCTCCTCATTCAATTTGCAAACAGGTTTATTGGTAAGCCGGTAAATTTTATTATAGCAGGTAATGGTTCTTTAGAAAAGGAACTAAAAAAAATGGCTGCCGGTAATCCGCAAATTCATTTTATTGATTTTCAGAATCAACAAAAAATGCCTGTAGTGTACCGGCTTGCAGATTTTTTTATTTTATCCTCCGTAAGTGAAACTTGGGGCCTTGGCATAAATGAAGCTATGGCATGTGGCAGGGCTGTTATTGTTAGAAATACCTGTGGCTGTGCTGTTGACCTGGTGCAAAATGGTGAGAATGGTTTTGTATTTGATGCAGCTGCAATTGACTTGCTGTATGATCATATTACAGCCATCATCAGCAATAGAGAACAGTGGCAAAAAATGG
>JAYVLZ010000436.1:0-14512 GCA_043759175.1 Chitinophagaceae bacterium
AAAAATTTTTTGCAGCCGCTTGCCATAAATAAAACAGACACTGCAAGCACAAAGAGAAAAATACCCCATGAACTTTTTATACTTTTTTTCATATCTATGTGTTTATTTATTGTAAAAATTAAAACGTTACATTCAATCCAAAGGTTGTCACAACAGGTATAGCTCCCCCAGCCACATCAACACCGAAATTAACTGCATCGCCTGTAAATGCGCCACTATCACCTCCAAATTCCGGTGTATAACCCAGGTTCCTTTTGAAAGTTTTAAGGTTTTGAACATTAGCAAAAATGCGGATATTTTTTGCCCGGATCTTTGATACTGCACCTGAGCTGAAATTATATCCCAACTGAACATTCCTTATCCTGAAATAACTTCCATCTTCAATACCATAGCTGGAGTATTGATTGTTGATGAGGTGATTGGTGCCTAAAATAGGATCCCAGTTTGAAGTACCTTCACCATGCCATCTGTTTATTATAAATGCAGCATAATTAACCCGCTGAAACGATGGCTCGGTTCCTGCCCAGTTTCTGTAAACTTCATTACCATAAACACCGTTAAAATCAACACCTAAATCAAAGCCTTTATAATTCACCGTAATTGACCCCCCGTAAGTGAAATCGGGAGTTGGGTTTCCAATAACCGTTCTGTCGGCCGAAGAAATTACTCCATCGCCATTGACATCCCTGTATTTAAAATCTCCTGGCCCATAATCAAATTCTTTATTAACAGGAGATTTTAATTTATCTGCATAAGATTGATAAAGACCATCTACAATATATCCATAAAAAGAACCGACCGGGTAGCCAACTAAAGTTCTGCTCACACCTTCAACAATAGCAAAGTCTTTAGTTGCCAGTTCCAGCACTTTATTCTTATAAGTAGTCAAGTTGCCACTTATGGTAATGGATAAATCTTTTGCCAGCTTCTGGCTCCAACTGGCAGATAATTCCAGCCCGCTGTTTTTAATGCTTCCAATATTTGATAACCCGTCTATAGCACCATTAATACCCTGAATATACGTTAGTAAGTCTTTTGTAACCTTATCAAAATAACTGGCTTCAAAATGAAGGCGGTTTGAAAATGCATTTAATTCAACCCCTATTTCTTTTGCATGAACTGTCTCCCACTTGAGTTTGGGGTTGGGCAAATATGCCTGTGCATAAGCATTGTATATCAGATCTCCAAAGACTGCTGCGGAGCCGGTTCTTAAACCAGGATAAAATGGATAAGAAAAACCGTAGGTATTTTGATTTCCTAAAACACCTATTGAAGCTTTTATTTTTAAAAAATTAATAGCGGTCACATTATTCATAAAGTTTTCATTACTCAACTCCCAGGCACCGCCAAGGGCCCAAAAATTTTGCCACCTGTTTGCCGGCGATATTTGTGATGAACCATCTCTTCTGAATGAAGCATTCAAATAATATTTACCCTTATAATTATACAATAATCTTATAAGGCCGGATACAGTTGCATTTTCTGATTGGGCTGATTTTGATCTTTGTGATCCTTCTGCACCAAAACCATTGTTTATATACCAGAATCTTGGATCATTTGGTATGGCTGACCCTGTAACACTTTGCTGCACGGTTCCAATTCTTTGAAAAAATCCGCTGTAATAAGTGGTAAACCCTGCATTTACATTTAAGTTGTGATCACCTAATTTTTTCTTGTAGGAAAGAATATGATCTTGCTGAAATTTTCTGGATGAATTATCTGTTTCAGTTACGCCTGAAACAGAACTTACCAGGTATGGCTTATCAACTGCTAAATCATAAGAATTATAAACAGGTTTATACTCTCTTTTATTCAAACTGCTGAGATCAGTATATACAGTTGACTTAAAAGTAAAATCACGTAAAAAATTGAATTCCGCAAATGCACTGATAACTGTTCTGTATTCAATATTTATTGTTTTGTCCCATTCATTTTCCAGCTTTATTAACGGGTTTACAACACCGGAATTTTGAATGAATGGAAGCTCATAGTACAGCACCTGATCTGTACTGTCAATTCCGTAAGGGTTTTTAGTAAATACTGTTTTGGTATCTGCAAATGCATTAGGAATTACTTTTCGGGCATCTCTCAAAGCATTGGGTGCATACCCAAAAGGATTTTTTTGTCTTACCCCATTAAAATTAAACCCAACCTTTATATTTTTCGTTAATTTAAAATCATCGTTCATGGAAAAAAGTATCTTCTCTAATTTTTCATGCCTCACTATTCCTTCATCGCTGGTGTATCCAACCCCCATTGTAAATCTATTCTTCTCTGTACTTGCAGAAACACTCAGATTATGAGAATTAAATTTAGCTGTTCTTGTTACAGCATCTATCCAGTCTGTGTTACCATTCCATAAATTATAATCAAGTGGTGGGGCCGCAGTTGCACCAATATTTACTTTTTCCTCTTCATACAATTCCCTAAACTGACTGGCACTTGCCCATTTAATTTTATCCACTAATTTTTTTGTCCCTATGGAGAAATTGTAGTTAATAACCAGCTGCCCGGCTTTTGCTTTTTTTGTTGTTATCGCAATTACACCGGCAGCTCCCCTTACACCAAATATGGCGAGTGATGAAGGATCTTTTAAAATTTCGATAGACTCAATATCATTGGGGTTGATGTAATCAATATTGTCATTAAAAACCCCGTCCACTACATAAAGCGGATGAACCGAACCAATGCTTATAGTTCCCCTGATACGAATATCAGGCGCCTGCCCCGGTGTACCATTGTTTACAACAGAGAGGCCTGCTACTTTACCCTGCAAAGAAGCAACGGGGTTTGTATTTGGTTTATCAGCAATCTCTTTGCCTGAAATCTTTACGATGGAACCTGTTAAATCTCTTTTACTGGCGGTTCCGTAACCAATTACCACCACTTCATTAATATCCTTTGCACCTATCGCCAATACCACATTAATTTCTGTGCGGCCATTTACTGCAATTTCCTGTGTAAGGTATCCTACTGATGAAAATATAATCTTTGATCCCTCAGGAACAGTGATAGAATAGCTACCAGTTGCATCGGTAGTAGTCGCAACATTAGAACCCTTTATTTTTACTGTTACAGATGGAATACCTTTTCCATCAGTAGCATCAGTTACTTTGCCACTTACTTTCGTTTCCTGTATCACAAAGTCTTTTTTGGTAATCACCACCAGGTTATTTTCAAGCACCTTATATGTTAACTGTGTTTCACTTAGTATTCCATCCAATATTTCAGTTACCAATGCATTATCGGCATTGATATCAACTTTTTGGTTTGCGGATATAACCTGGTCGTTGTATAAAAATCTTAGACTGCTCTTCTTCTCAATCTGACAAAGTGCAGTTCTTAATTCTGCAGACTGCAGCCTGAGGGTTATCCTTTCCTGGGAGTAAGATTTTGCGGAAGCCTGCCAGGTAGTAAGCAAAAGCAAGGCGATGGTAAATTTCATAAGCAATAACAATTTGAAAATGCTTCGACTCCTCAAAGCAAGCACACGTTTGGTTTTTTTCATATTTTTATGTTTTGGTAGATGAAAAATGGGAACTATTAACAGCTTTCGTCAGCAAGTGTTTTTCTGTTTTAATTCTATCGGGGGGAATGCGCCAACATTTCCCCTTTTTAGTTTTTTATTATTTTAAGATGTATTACAAAAGCATTTCATTTTTATTTCTTTGTTATTTCAGTTTTATAAATATTGATGTTATTGTTTTTTAAACTGTAATAAAACTTAGTTGTTAATTTTAAGGCATTCAACGCATCTGTAACCGTTTCTTTTTCAAAATTTCCTGTGAGCCGTTCTTCTTTTAAAGATTCATTCATAATGTAAATCTTCACATTATACCACCGCTCCATCTTCAGGACAACTTCTTCAAAGGTTTCGCTGCTGAAGACAAGCCTGTTTTGTACCCAGGCAGTTTCAATGATAGTATTGTCTGCTGGCAAAAGGGTAAGGTGTGTTAGTGCTATGATTGGTTTTTCAATTGTTGTTTTTGACTCTATTACTTTACCCGAAGAGGAAGAAACTGTATTCTTTTTAGGCGAATCATCCTGATTATTAATTACTAACTTTTCGTTAGGTTTCAGCATTATCTTTTCCTTTCGGTCTTTTAGGGTAACCTCAATGCTTCCCCTTACCAGGCTGGTTTCAGTAGTCTTTTCTCCAGGATAACATTTAACATTAAACGCTGTACCGAAAACTTTTATATCCATTTTTGCAGTGTGAATTACAAAGGGCTTTTCCTTGCTTTTTACTACATCAAAATAGGCCTCGCCAATCAGCGTAACTTCTCTTAGCTTATTTCCGTAATGCTTTTCATAAGTCAATTGGCTGTTTGCATTCAGCCAAACTTTTGTACCATCGGGCAGCACCAGGCTTGTTTTTGAACCACTTTTGGTGCTTATTTCATTTTTTGCATCGAACTCAGCAGTATCTTTCTGAGAAAGTTGTTTGCCAGAATAAAAAAAGAAAAGTATAGCAGTAATGAATAAAACAACAAGTGAACCACCTGCAAGCAACCATTTTTTCTTTTTATTATTTGTATTCTCTTCGTCGCCGTTAATAAAATGATCATCCTGATTAAACTTTCCCTCATCAATCCTCATATTTTTTATTTGCTGCACCAAATTTCTATATTTATTCTCTGCATACTGACTATCATTTTCAGGCTGAATTCGCCAAAAATCATGTAATATTTCTTTTGAATAATTAACGTGGGGGTTTTGTCTTAACAACAGATCCAGTTCCTGCAATTCTTCCGCTGAAGCTTCTCCTGAAAGCTTTCTTGCCATTAGTATCCAAATATGTTCAGCATTATTGAAGTCCATATAACATGATAAGGACACAGGTAATCTCAAAATCTACTAAAGAGTTGTTAAAAAAATTTTTAGGTGAACCAGTGAAGTGCTTAGAAGCTGTCTAAAAAAACATTTGCCATATATAATTATTAATTGCCACTAATTACACAAATTGGCACGAATCAAACCTTTTTTATGAAAAAAAATTAGTGAATATTCGTGTATTAGTGGCAGCAATAAAAAATTAAGGCTGCTTCTTAATGATGCTCTTTTTTTAAATCAAAATTAATAGCATTACTGATTTTCTTTAGCGCAATGGCCATCTGGTTATCGATTGTCTTTACGGATATATTTAATAAACGGGCAATTTCGTTATATTTTAACTTGTCTTCTTTTATCAATTTAAATATCAGTTTGCACCTGGCAGGTAAACGGTTAATTTCGTAATTGATTTTTTTAACTGCCTCAGAAGTAATTAATAATTCCTCTGGATTATAAGGGCTCATTATAGTATTTAAAGACATTTCTTCCAGTGAAATAATTTCCTTTCTAAAATGACGTGACAGGTAATTCAATGCTGTATTTTTTGTACTCACATATAAATAAAGTTTAAAATTTTCAATTTCACCTGTTTCAGCACGGTTCTGCCAAATCTTAATGAATACATCAGAAACAATCTCTTCTGCCAGTTCATGATTTTTAATGATTGAGTTTGCAAATTTGAGCAGGTAAGGCATGCAGGCAATATATAATTGTGCGTATGCCTGCTCATCGGCATGCTGGCTAATTTTTAACTGCAGGTCTTTAACTTCCTGAGAATTGATCATGATGGCATATTCTCTTATTAAGCAAACGTTTTGATATTCAATGCAAATTAAATAAAACAAGCTTAGTATAGTATTGAAGATGAATTTTTATTTTACATGCTCTTAAATTTGTTGTGTAGTTGTGGAATTTTTATTGTTTTTTTTCAAAATTCTCTATCAATAATTGATTTTACTTACTTTTGCTGCCTGCTACCAAAATAGCAGGGCCTATAGCTCAGTTGGTTAGAGCACCTGACTCATAATCAGGTGGTCCCTGGTTCGAGCCCAGGTGGGCCCACAACATATTGCCCGAAGTATTTCGGGCAGTTTTTTATACACTCATTTAACCTTTCATTAACCCTGATGCCGGGTATTTTTGTCGCTCAAGATTACATTATGAAGAAACTCATTTTTACCGCCACTACTCTTTGCTTATACCTTTTTACTTCTGCACAAGCTACTAAAGACTGGAAAAAAGAAACCCTTGACAGAGCCGGGGATCATTTCATGATAAACCTTACCAGTGACCACTGGAACGGAGCCCCGGATAGTATCAGCAACAGGATAAAAGGACTTTCAAGAGGTTTGGGGTTTGCGATAATGCTTGATAAACCGTTTAAATCAGATCCTCATTGGAGTGTTGCATTTGGATTGGGAGTTAATGGAAGCAGCATGTTCTTTAAAAACACATTTATTGATCTTAAAGCAACCGGAACTACGCTTGCCTTCAAAAATGTTGATTCAACCGATCATTTTAAAAAATATAAACTGGTAACTGTGTTTGCTGAAGTTCCTATTGAGCTGCGGTATACGTTTAATCCTGAAAAGAAAAGCAGCCTAAAAGCAGCATTAGGCGTAAAAGTGGGTACCCTCATAAATGCACATACTAAAGGAAAGACCCTTCAAAATTCAAGTGGGAACAGTATAAATTCCTATACATTAAAAGAAAGTAAAAAATCATTTTTTAATGGCACCAGGATTGCAGCAACAGCAAGGTTGGGTGTAGGTAGTTTTTCTCTTGTTGGTACTTACTCACTTACTTCTTTAATAAAAGATGGTTCCGGGCCGGCTATTAAGCCCTGGCAAATTGGCCTTTGCATCAGTGGTTTATAATAAAACTTATATATTATTTATGAGATCCCCTGTTCTAACGGGGGATTTTTGTTTTACAATCATTTAACTTTGCGGCTCATAACACATCATGAGCGACGAAATCAAACACGAATGTGGCCTCGCCTTTATTCGCCTTCGTAAAAACTTCAGTTATTATCTGCAACAATATGGTACGGTAATGTATGGCCTCAATAAATTGTATTTATTGATGGAAAAACAGCATAACCGTGGGCAGGATGGAGCAGGAATTGCCACGGTAAAGTTGAATACAGAACCCGGTTATCCCTTTTTGCACCGGATAAGGAGTAACGCTAACCAGCCTATTGCAGATTTGTTTTTACAGGTAGGAAAAGAGATTGCAGAAATAGAAAAATATCAACCTGATATCAAAAGTCATCCAGGTTTGATGAAAGGTCATATTAATTTTCTTGGGGAGCTATTACTTGGCCATTTGCGGTATGGAACCCAGGGAAAAAACAATGTAGAATTTTGTCACCCTTTCATTAAAAGAGATACGATTCCTTCCAGGAACCTTGCTTTAGCCGGAAATTTTAACCTGGTAAATACAGAAGAATTATTTAGCCTGGTGAATATAGAACCAGGAGTGTTTCAAAAGCAAAGTGACCTGGCGGCTATGATGGAAGTGATTCATCATTTTTTAGTAAAAGCTGATGAAGCTTTCCCCGGGTATCTGGATATTGTAAAAGTGCTTAAAAAAGCGGTGCCTTTATTTGATGGTGGCTTTAACTTTTGTGGCCTGGTTGGCAATGGTACTGGTTTTGTAATGAGAGATGCTCATGGCATACGTCCTTCTTATTATTATATAAATGACGATGTAATAGTGGCTGCAAGTGAAAGGGCTGCAATCAGAACCGCTTTTAATGTAGGAGAAAATGAAGTACAGGAACTAATGCCGGGCTGTGCCCTTATTGTAGATGCTCATGGCAATTATAGTATGGAGCAAATAGTGGAGCCTAAGGAAAGAAAAGCCTGCAGTTTTGAAAGAATTTATTTTAGCAGGGGAAGCGATGAAAAAATTTACAGGGAAAGAATTGCTTTGGGTTATAATTTAAGTAATGTTATTTTAAAAGTAATTAAATACGATCTGAAAAATACCATCTTCTCCTTTATTCCAAATACTGCAGAAACTGCTTTTTATGGTTTGTTAAAGGGTGCAGAAGATTACCTTAACAAAATAAAAATAGAAAGGATTGCCAGTTGGGGAAATGATTTTAATGAGGAGAAATTAACTGAAATGATAACCAGAAAAATCCGGTTTGAAAAAATTGCAATCAAAGACGTAAAGCTGCGAACTTTTATTACAGAAGACTCCAGTCGCAACGAAATGGTCCAGCACGTGTACGATATTACTTATGGTACGGTGCGTAAAAATGAAGATACGCTGGTGGTTATAGACGACAGTATTGTCAGGGGTACCACACTTAAGGAAAGTATCATCCGTATGCTTGCCCGCCTGCAGCCAAAAAAAATTATCATTGTATCATCGGCGCCGCAAATACGTTATCCGGATTGTTATGGTATTGATATGAGTAAACTGGGAGATTTTATTGCATTCAGGGCCGCCATTGAATTATTACATGATACCAAACAGGAACAAATTTTAACTGATACTTTAGCAAGATGCAAAGAACTGCAGCGTAATAATCAGTTGCATACAGAAAATTTAGTCCGTGAAATTTATAATCCATTTTCGCTAAAACAGATGAGTAAAAAAATTGCAGAACTTGTTACACCCAAAGACCTGAATATTCCTATACAGGTTATTTACCAAACTATCGAAAGCCTGCACGAAGCCTGCCCTACTAATACAGGAGACTGGTATTTTACAGGCAACTATCCCACACCTGGTGGCAACAGGGTTTGCAATAAAGCATTTATGAATTTTATGGAAGGGAAGAATGTGAGGGGATATTAACCCCCATCCCCTAAAGGGGGGCAAGGCTGCGTTTTATCTATTTCTAAATAGTAATTGAAATGAATAAATCTAATAATGATGAGCATAGCTCCCCGCTGACCAGCGGGGAAGGGGGCAGTAAAACATTGCTGCTTATACGGCACGCCAAAAGCAGTTGGGATGTTAGTACCCTGAATGATTTTGAGCGCCCATTAAATGACCGTGGTAAAAAAGATGCTCCCATAATGGCCAGGCGGCTCATTCATAAAAAAATTAATATTGATGCCTTTGTTTCAAGCCCGGCTAAAAGAGCAAAAAAAACCGCAGAATTGTTTTGCCAGGAATATGGGAAAAATGAAAATGAAATAATTTTTTTAACAAAGCTGTATCATGCTTCTCCTGATATTTTTTTTGAAGTAATTGCTGAATTAGATAATAGTTTTAATACGGTTGCCATCTTCTCACATAATATAGGGATTACTGAATTTGTTAACCTGCTTGCAAAAGATGTTAAAATTGACAATATGCCCACCTGTAGCATTTTCGCTGTAAGAATGAATGCAAAAAAATGGGCTGATTTTAAAAATGTAAAAAGAGATTTTTTATTTTTTGATTACCCAAAAAATGAATGACCATCAGATTTAATTTTTTGTCTTTACCGATGTATTGATGTTTGATAAATAAACTCCCGAAAATATTAATACAGCTGCAAATATTTTATACAGCTCCAGTTTTTCTTTCAAAAAAACCATCGCAATTACAGCTGCAAATACCGGCTGTGAATAGATATATGTTCCTGCTACTGACGCTCCTAAAATCTTTATGCCATACACATTAAAAAGGTAAGCCAGAAAAGTTCCACCTATCACAATCATGCTTATACATCCGTATTCAGCAAACCCAAAACTTTTCCATTCTATTTCTATAAATTCATTCCAGCCAAATGGAATTACCATGAATAATCCGAAAGTAAAAATCCAGCGAATTACCTGTACGGGATTATACTTTGTCATCAACGGCTTTACAAGTATAAAATAAATTGTGTAAGAAACAGCATTAATAATAATTAAAATATCGCCTGATAAAATATCATTTCCACTGCCTGTATTTCGCCTTAAAGTAATTAATACAATTGCTCCGCTTACACCAAGGCCCAGACCAATGATCTTGTTAATACTGATTTGTTCTTTTAATACCAGGGCTGCTATAATTGTGATTAATATAGGCGTGGTAAGCATCAGTAATGCAGCATGGATGGAATAGGTAAGTGAAAGCCCTTTTAAAAAAAGTAGTTGATTTATTGCAATTCCTGTTAAAGCACATAAAAGAAAACGTGGCAAATCTTTTTTCTCAATAACTTTTTGTTGTGTGTTAAAAAAAAAGAAAAACCAGAATAAAAAAACACTTACACCAACCCTTATCACATTCATACCAAAAGGTTTCATAAAACTATTACCGGTAAGATATTTTACAGCACTAAGGTTAATAGCAAAGAAAAGATTGGTTGTCAATAAACCAATATGTGCTTTAGTTTTGATGTTCACTTTAAACTATTTATCAGCTATGCTGATTGATAAAATCATTAATCACTTTCTTATATAAGTTCATGTTGGCTTCAGGAATTTTATATTCAAATTGCATCGCATTGTCAAGAGATTCGTTCAATTGAAATTTATGCTGTGATACAGAATAAAACATATTCTGTGTATGCAAATGATCAGCAAGATATTCCTGTTCTGATTGACCCGGTGTTGGTATCAATATGGCTTTTTGTTTCAATTTAATCAGGTCCATAACAGAAGTATAACCACTTCTGCATATTACCATTTCAGATTGTTGTATGGCCAGGCAGAGTTCATCTGATGGGAGATGGTTTTTTATAATAATGCTATTAAAATTTGTTGATAGAGGTGCTTTGCTTTCTTGTCCCGGCAGTCCTCTTACAAATAAAACCTTCCCCCTAAAATTGACAGTTTGGTCAAGCAATTTTTTTTCAAAAATAGTTCGTTGCGGTTCCGGGCCTGAAATAAGAATCAACAATTGATATTCCTGTTTTTCATCTTCCTGTTTTTCAAATCTTGATAAACAACCGATGTATTTTGTATTACTTAATATTTTTTCAGGGTGGGATAATACTCCGGCAATACTATTTACTTTTTCAAAATCAGGTATCCAGCATTCATCGTATTTTTTAATAAACCAGCGATGTATTTTTTCACCAATTCTTTCAGAAAAGTAATTGCCTGTTTTAATAAATAGTTGGTGAGTGATATAAACGGATGGAATTGTTGAGTGATATAATCCAAAGCGATTATCAGAAATAATCATATCAATCCCGTATTCCTTCACTATTTTATTGAGCCAAAAATGTTCTTTAATTATCGTAAACACAATCCTGAGTGATTGCAGTAATAATTTAACCGAAAACCAAAAACTATTTTTAGAATATTTTATTTGGTATCCAGCTAAGAAAATAAATAAGTTGTTGGGGAACTCTTGTTGAAGCAAAGATTTTATAGGGCCATCCGCAGCAATAATTACCCTGAGCCCCAATTGATTCAACTCCCTTATAATGGGTATGCATCGGGTAGCATGGCCTAATCCCCAGTCCAAAGGAGCTATTAAAATTGTCTTTTTGGCGTGATTGTTGTCCGATTTGGAAAAAAACATTTGTAAAAAACAATAAAATTCGGTGAAAATAGTTTAATTTGTTAACTCATTTTATATGCAACGTATTTTAAAAATATCCTTATTACTGATTTTGCTGGTATCCATCTTTGCAACCAGTTGCACTTCTTCAAAAAAAGGGCAGTGTGGTTGTCCCAATAAAAGGGGTTTGGTGGGTTACTAAAAAAGAGTAATATTGAAAAATCCAGTTTGAAAAAATGAACAATATCAACCGTGATTTACTAGTAATGTTCAACCAGGAACTAATGAGCCCTCAGGCTATTGAGCAACAGGTAGAATTACTCCATGAATTATTATTGGATGTAGAGCGTATGGAGAATCTTGCAATTGCTCACGAAGTAATTGATTTGAATAAATATAAAGTAATAAATAAATACACAGTAATAAAAGATACCTTCAGGATGCAGGAATTAAAACCTTTTATATTCCTTAACTGCAAAAATTAATACTCTAATAAAAATAATTTATAAAAGGCACTTTAAAGCGCCTTTTAGTTTTTCAAGCATCTCATTAATTTCTTCTTTCTTACAAGTACCCACGCTCAGCCTGTACCAGCTACTGTCAGCAGAAGCACCGAATGCAGAAAATGGAACAACCGCTAATTTTGCTTCATCTAATAAATAAGCAGTAACGTCTGTTTGTTTTTCTAATTTTTTTCCAGTGGCAGTTGTTTTACCGGCAAGATTAATTTGGATAGTAAGATAGATGGCAGCTTGTGGTGCAATAGCATCTACGGGAAAACCCGAAGATTTTAATTCCATAAGTCCTGTGTAAATTCTGTTAAGCCTTTCTGCAATTTCATTTTTAAAGTGTACAAAGTATTTGTCTATTGCATCCGTTTGTTTTAAATAATTGGCAGTGGCATGCTGTTCAGCCATCGGGCTCCAGGCACCTATGTGGCTGTTAATGGCCTTCATCTTTGCAATTAAGTTAGCCGGTCCCATACTCCAGCCAACCCTTACACCCGTAGCTGCAAAGGCTTTGCTGATGCCATCAATAAAGATTGTGTACTCCTTCATTGCTGGTTTTAATGAAACAGGATTGTAATGCTTTATATCTCCGTAAGTAAGTGTCCAGTAAATTTGATCATACAGCAGGTATAGTTTTTTTTCGGCTGCGCCACGCTGTTGGTTTTCTTCAATCACCAGGTCGCAAATATCTTCTAAGTCTCGTTTTTTAAAAGTAGTACCCGTGGGATTTAATGGAGAACAAACAGCAATCAAAGCAGTTCCTTTTACATGGTGCCTTATTTCATCCGCTGTAGGCATAAAGTTGTTTTCATTTTTTGTTTCAATAATCACATGCTCCCCTTCTGTAAAGTGTACATAGTGATTATTGTTCCAGCTTGGTACCGGATATATTACCTTTTCACCTTTATCAACAATGGCTCTGTAAGCAGTATATATCAGGGGTCTTCCTCCAGCGGCAATCAGTATCTCATTGGTGTTATATTCTAAACCTTCTTTTTGTAATAAAAATTTTGCGACTTGCTCTCTCAGTTCTTCAATGCCTTCGGCTGGTGGATAGGTGGTAAGGTAATTATTATATGCCGCAATAATTTCATTTTGTAATTCCATAGGTATTGGAAAAATGGAACTGTCAAAATCTCCAATGGTAAAATTGTAAATCTTATCACCCTGTTTAATTTTCTCTTTGATATCTGCCCCGAGTTTTACTATTTCAGAACCAATAAGGGTTTCTGCAAGCTGGCTTAATCTTTCCAAAGGCATGATCTGATATTTTAGTAAATAGATAAGTTGAGAAGCGCAAATTTAAATTGTTTAAGATAAAGCCACTTTTAAAAAAAAAGGACACGAAGTTTGACAATACTTCGTGCCCCTTTTAATATTTTGATTTTTTACTTACTCTACAGGTTTAAACTCTTTGAATAATTTCATTGGAGTGGCTTCTGCCTGCTTTTGATAGGTTGCCCATTTACCATTGAAAAAACTATTTGTTTGCTGCACTGCTTCTGCTACCTTCGTTTCCGCCATTTCTATCAAGGCAAATTCCTGCGCCCCAGGGATTTTATCCTTTCTTGTAATGGATGTTCTTGCCTCCTGAATTCGTCTTATGGGTGTTTCCTGGTAAGGTGTGCCATAACCCTGCTTTTCTAAAGGCTTGCCCAAAATAAAATTGCGGATACTTTTGATTGAGTCCGTCATGGCTTTGCCTGTTTTACGTAAACTATCCGCTTCGGGAGTTTCTATATTTTTCAAAGAGGCTTCCACTTTGCTGATCGTTTCTTCTGCTTCTGTTAACCGGTCTGTTATTTCCACCAGTTTGTCGTTGCTTTTATTCAATCTTTTTACTGCAGTCATTCTTGCATCATATAATTCTTTATTGGTTGGAACTTGTGGATCGGGCTTTACTATCAGCATGGCAGAATCTTTTTCTTTATTTAACTCAACTACTAATTTGTATGTGCCCGGAAATACCTTCATGCCACCCGGTTCTGCATCCTCCTTTTTAGGTTTTGCTGAACCTGGCTGGCGGTTGCCCTTCATTTCAAATCCCCAGTAATTTCTGTTGAAACCACTGTCTGCTTTTATTTTTATTGTACGAATTAATTCATTCGATTCATTGTATATTTTTACAAATGCAGAGTCTGTTTTAGGAGGATCCACTTTTGAAGTATCTGTGCTTTTTACCTGTGTGGCTACTTTCTTCTTTTCTATATCAATCTTTACCTCAGGTACTTTATTTACAAAGAAAGAATAAGCAGCACCTCTTTTCCTGTTCTCTCCTTCATACATTCCCCAGAAACTATAATCATAGCCAGCCACATTTTTTGTATTTGACTGATATGCAACAGGAGGTTCAAAAACAGTAAGCAATTTAGAAGGCGAGGTGCCATTAGCTGCAGCAGCTTTTCTTAACGGACGTATATCATCCAGCACATACATGGCCCTGCCAAACGTAGCAATACAAAGGTCTGCTTCTCTTTCCTGGATGGCAAGATCATAAGTGGATACTGATGGATAACCATTTTTCCATTGCTGAAAAGAATTGCCATTATCAAAACTTACCCAAAGACCCTGTTCTGTTCCCACAAAAATCAAATTGGGTTCTGCCGGGTCCTGTATCAAACACAAAGCATAGCCTTTTACTTTGTTTTCATCAATCATCCGCTCCCAGGTTTGTCCAAAGTTTTTTGTACGGAAAATATAGGGTTTAAAATCTCCACGGCGGTAATCGT
>JAYVLZ010000437.1:0-2119 GCA_043759175.1 Chitinophagaceae bacterium
TGAAATTCCTGCATTAGGTTATGTTGAAAATATAAATAATGTGGCTCCCGGTACAATAGTGCCCTCCGCATATATTCCTAAATCAGGAGCTCAGGATGCAAGGCTCACTACTGAAGGCCTTTTTAATACTGGCATCCACGTTACCAGCGATAGGCCAGTTGTAGCATATACTCACATTTATAACAGCAACGTGTCCGGGGCTACTATTCTTTTTCCTACTAATACTTTGGGAAGGGAATACTACTCTATGAATTATACGCAAAGTTCCAATGAGGACTTTTCAAACGGTTTCTTTTTTGTGGTGGCAGCCGATAGTGGCACTACCACTGTGGAGATAACCCCCTCGGCTCAAACCTTAACACATGCTGCCAATGTACCCTTTACAATAACACTAAACCAGGGCGAAATTTACAATGTGATGGGAGTACTGACCGGCGGAAGCCCCGGTGCCTTTACTGGTGAAGATTTAACAGGCTCTAAAATACAATCCATTAGTGTTGGCGACCTCGGCTGTAAAAAAATTGCTGTTTTTTCTGGTACTGGCAAAATAAATATTGGATGTGGCAGTGGCGGCAGCGCTGATAACCTAATTGCACAGGCTTTCCCTAAAACTGCATGGGGGCAAAAATTCCTTACAGTGCCGACTAAGAACATGGCATATAATTATTTTCGGGTAGGTGTGAGCGACCCTTCAGCAATAGTTAAAGTAAATGGAGTAATACAAGGTGGTTTAACCAATAATTTTTATTACGATTTGCCGCTGACTAATCAACCACAACTAATTGAAGCTGATCAGCCGATAATGGTAGCTCAGTATATCACAACAAGGACAGCATGCGGAAACAATACTTTGTCTACAGAAGGCGACCCGGAAATGATTTACCTGAGTCCGGTGGAACAAACTATTGATGAAGTAATCCTTAACTCCACACCTAATTTTCAGATTACACAACATTGGATTAATGTAGTAATTAAAACAACTGCAGTGCCGTCTTTTGCAATAACAGGAGCAGCCGGTGGAATCAATTTTATAACCCATCCGCAAGATCCTGTTTATAGTTATGCCCAAATAGCAGTGAATGCAGGAAGCCACACACTTACGGCGGATAGTGGTTTTAATGCTATTGCCTATGGCTATGGCAGTGCCGAAAGCTATGGCTACAATGCAGGTACCAACCTTAAAGATTTATACAACGTAATATCACCTCTTAATCCTTTAAATATTACAGGCACCAATTCCGCCTGCGCCTGCACGCCTTTTTATTATACCATCACTTATCCTTATCAGCCATTATTTTTAAACTGGGATTTTAAAGGTTTTCAACCCAACATAAGTATTAACAGCCCCGTTGCAGACAGCACTTATTTAATAAATGGCAAACAGGTGTGGCTTTATAAGTTGCCTGCACCTTACACATATTGTCCTGCCGGTAACTATCCGCTTTCTATAACTGCAGGTACAGCCGGCACAGATGGCTGTGGTAATACGCAGGTAAAAGATGATACTTTATTTGTAAGAAATACACCTACACCGGAATTTGACTGGGTGCACAATGGTTGTGTAACGGATTCTGTAAGATTTAGTGATATATCGGTTTATGATGATGGTGTTTATTCATATCAGTGGACATGGGATTTTGGCGATGGCAGCACCAGTACAGAAAATAATCCTGTACACAAATATGATGCACCCGGCGATTACACCGTTACATTCAGCCTTATTACTAATATTGGCTGTATCAGTACTGTAAGAACAAAGCAGGTGATAGTAACTGATGTACCGGTGGCAAAATTTGGATATTCCACTCCGCTGTGTATAAACAGGGATGTAATTTTTACTGATACTTCATCTGTTTCATCTCCGGGAACTATACAGTTCTGGCATTGGGATTTTGGCGATGGCACTTTTGTAGATGCCCCTACCAATGCCAATCAGTTGCATCCTTATACAGCAACAGGTTCTAAAACTGTAAGCCTGCAAATTGAAACCGCCAGCGGCTGTAAAAGTGTACCACTTAATAAAACATTTATCATCAAGCCAAGTCCGGTTGTTGACTTTACCATGCCTGCAAAAGTGTGCCTGCCTTATGACCTGGCAAGCTTTACAGATGCAAGCACT
>JAYVLZ010000438.1:0-10332 GCA_043759175.1 Chitinophagaceae bacterium
TTCAATTGCACTGTCCTTTAGGGCAGTGATAAAATAATTTATTCTCTCTTCCGGGCTTTAGCCCAAACAGTCTTTGGGCTAAAGCCCGGGTATTTTATTAATTGTTCCCGTCCGCTGGCCAGCGGACGGGGCAATTAAAACCCTTAACTAAATGACATTGCCCGCCCGCCCGTGCCGGATCGGACGTGGATGAACCTAGTTGGACGGTGGATGGGGTTACTCTGTTCTTAAACTCTTTACAGGCTTGGCAACAGCAGCCTTAATTGCCTGGAAGCTGACTGTAACCAGCGCAATTAATAATGCAAGTACTCCAGCCGCAATAAATATCCACCAGCTGATATTGGTATGATAGGCAAAATCTTTTAACCAGTCATTCATAAACCACCATGCTAATGGAAATGCAATGATGGCGGCAATAATAACAAGCTTTGCAAAATCTTTCGAGAGTAAGCCAACAATAGTTCCCACACCTGCACCCAGCACTTTTCTAATTCCGATTTCTTTTGTTCTTCTTGCAACAGTTAATGTAGCAAGACCAAACAATCCCATGCAGGCAATAAATATAGAAAGCCCGGATGCAATTTTTACCATAGTGCTGGTACGCTGCTCTGCCCGGTATAAAGCCGCAACAGATTCATCCAAAAACTTAAATTCAAAATCCTGGCCAGGCGCAACGGATTTCCATACCTGTTTTAGCATATCAATATTTGCATCAACACTGCCGCTTTTTAAACGCACAGATATTCTTGGTTGTGGCGGCTCCACAAATGAAATATCACTGGTTCTCTTAATAACAGAATCAGCCTTTACCGTTATCATTAAAGGGCGAACCGGAGTGTGCAATGACATATAATTAAAATCTTTTACCACACCAATGATTTGCTGATCAAAAGGCCCGGGTAATTTTTTACCTACCGGATCAGTTAACCCGAAGTCCTTTACAAATGCTTCATTTACGATAGCAGATGAAGAAATATCAGCCTCATTGTTTGCTGAAAAGGTTCTTCCCTGTGCCAGCTGCAGGCCCATTGTTGTTACAAAATAGGGGTCCACTGCATTATACTGGCATCCTTTATAAATTTTTTTATCATCGTTAAACCCAAGCTGCACCCAGGGTGTTTCTGCAAAGCTGTAAATGGAAACAGCGGCGCTGGCTACCTGCGGCTGCCTGAGCAAAGCAACACGGTACAATTCTGCCAAAGGCAAGCCTTCTTTTCTGGGCTTGTTTGTGGGCACCACCACCACCTGTTCTTTCTGGTAGCCGAGGTCCTTACTTTTTAAATAATTCATTTGCCTGCCAACTCCAATGGTACAGATGATCATAACAATGGACGCAACAAACTGCCCGATAATTAATGATTGCCTCATCCAGTTATTTCCATTTGTTTTTAATTTACCTTTTAATACTTCCACGGGTTTAAAACCAGAAAGAACGATTGCCGGGTACATACCTGCAATGAATGCAATCACCGCAATTAATACAATACAAAAAAGCAGGAACCCTGCATCCAGAGGAAAAGAAAGGGTGCGTTCAACAATTTGATTAAATGGTTTTAATAAAATAAAAGCAACTAATAAGCCGATGATCACAGAAAGGAATGTAAGCAGCAGCGCTTCGCCCCAAAACTGGCGCAGGAGCTGCTGTCTTTCCGCACCCATTACTTTTCGTACACCTACTTCCAGGGCTCTTGAAGCAGAACGGCCAACAGAAAGTATGATAAAATTAATACAGGCTACCAGTAAAATTAAGATCCCGATGGTACCAAGTATGTATGAGTATTTTACATTACTTACTGGTTCATTACCTGCCGGCAACGCATTATTCAAATGAATATCTGTGATGGGCTGCAGGTGAAAAAAGAAACTGCCTTCTTTATAATCTTCGCCCAGGTATTGTTTGATCATCGCCGGAAATTTCTTTTCAAGATCAGCAACGGCAACAGCTTTTTTCAATAATAAATAGCTTTCAGTGTTCACATTAAACCAGCTTGTAAAACCGCCTTTCCCAAATAAATATTTTGCATTGGCATAAGAGATCAGCAGATTGTATTTTATACTGGATGTTTCAGGAGATTTTTCAGCAATGCCGGAAACAGTAAACAACACTTTATCATTGCCTAATTGTATCTCAATATTTTTACCCAAAGCATTCGTGTTACCAAAATATTTTTTTGCAGTTTCCTTTGTCAGCACCACAGCATTGGCGGTTGGGAATGGCATTGCTTTGCTTCCTTCCAGTAAATCAAAATCAAACACTGTAAAGAAAGTGGAATCCACCATACGCACAGCATCTGTAAAGGAACGGTCCCCTACCTTAATGATAGGGCTGGCTGCAAACACCCGGCAGGTGGCCTCTACCTCAGCATAAGATGATTGTATGACGGGTGCTGCAGAAAGTGGTGTAACAGTATTAATAAATTCCTGCCCCTCATATTTTTCCTGCTGCCATAAACGGTAGATCCGATCTGCGTTGCTGTGAAATTTATCATAACTAAATTCACTTGTTACAAACAGCATAATTAACACACAGCAGGCTACACCAATGGCAAGGCCCAGCACATTGATAGAGGAATAAACTTTATGCCTGATCAAATTGCGCCAGGCGATTTTAAAATAATTCTTTATCATAGCGATATTTTTTACCTTCTCAGGGATGGTGGTTCATTCTGTTCTTAAACTTTTTACAGGGTTAGCAATAGCTGTCTTAAATGTTTGAATACTTATCAGTATTAAAGTGACCAGTGCTAAAGCTAATATTGAAAAAATAAAAGGCTGTGAAGACAAGCTGACATGCGTTGCATAATTATTCAACCAGTTTTTCATTACTATGTATGCCACCGGACAGGCGATGATGGCAGCAATAAAAATAATGAATGCAAATTCTTTTATAAACAGTAAGACCACACTTCCGGCAGAAGCACCCAGCACTTTGCGTATGCCTACTTCTTTTATCCTTTTATGGATGCTCAGCGATACTAATCCAAGTACCCCCAGTAACACGATCACCAGTGACAGTACAGTAGCAGCATACGCAGCTTTTTTTAGCTGTATTTCCAAAGCATACAATTTTTTTAATGCATCATCCATAAAGCTGTATTCAAATGAACTGCCCGGCATTAGCTGGCTCCATTTTTTTTGGATAGCTTCTATGGAAGAAGCGATATTTCCCGGTTTCAATTTGAAGGATAAAAAGCGGTAAGTAATGGCACTGCCTACATTAAAAAACACTACCGGCTGTATGCCGTCCTGCATGGAAAAAAAATGAAAATCATTTACCACTCCTTTAATGGTAAATACAGTTGGATCGTTTGGTATTCTTACCTGTTTGCCGATAGCGGCAGACACAGTTTTATAGCCCAATGCTTTGATTGCTTTTTCATTCAATATTATTTTTCCGGAATCTAAACCCCGGCTGTCGAAGAAGGTACCATCAGCTAACGGTATATGGTAGGTGCTTAAATAATTTTCATCGGTTACCAGCGCCTGCATAGGAACAGCAGTAGTGGAGTCTGATCCCATATTGTATATAGATGGTTGTCCACCATTCATGCCGTTGGGAATTTCATACGATAAACTTACACTGCTCACTTCCGGCATAGCAGCAAATTGATTACGGATAATTTCCATTTTTCTTACTCCTTCGGGGGTCCAGTCTCTCGGCACCTGTGATGATACCACATATTCTTTATTATACCCCAACTGCCGACTGAAAAAATAATTTACCTGCATCGTAACAATTGCAGCACAACTCAGCACTATCAATGCAACAGCAAACTGCAAACCCACCAGTGATTTACGAAGCCAGATATTTTCCTTCACTGTTTTTATTTTTCCTTTTAATGAATTTACTGTATTAACTGAGGACAAAACAAATGCAGGGTAAGCACCCGCCAGCAATCCGATTAATAACACCAGCACTACGGGCACTGCAATAAAATAAACTGGAAAAGATGTGAGCGAAGGAATTTGCTGACCCACTATTTCTGTAAACAAAGGTTTTGTTAAAGGATAAGCAGCCAATGCCAACAGGCTTGCCATTAACACCAGGATGAATGATTCTGCCAGGAATTGTGTAATGAGCTGCAGGCGCAAACCTCCCAGCACTTTTCTTACACCAATCTCCCTCATGCGGTTACCTGCGCTGCTCACAGCGATGTTGATGAAATTAATAATGGCCATCAGCAAAATAAAAAATGCAATGAAAGAAAGTGTGTACAGCATTCTTTTCACCAATGCATTGTCCCGGTTAATATAATAAGACGTTAGCGGAACAAGTTTGATCTTTAAATTTGCTTTGATAACCTCCGGAGCATTTGTTTCCATTAACTGTTTAATTGCTTTATCAACACTGGCAACACTGGCACTTTCTTTCAATTCAATATAAGATGGTATCCAGGTATTGGCCCAGTTATCCATATCTGTTCTTCCAAAATAGGTGTAGGTATTGGTTGGAATAAAAACAGTGTTGTTATTGTTTTCGTTGAGGTTGGTAACAGAGTTCTTTGGTATTGGTTTTAACACACCGGTAATTGCGAACTCCCGTTTATTACCTGAAAAACTTTGGATGATAATGGTTTCTCCCAGTACATCTGTTTTACCAAAATATTTTTTTGCCGTTGCTTCTGTAATTACTGCTGAATAAGGCGCCTTTAATGCAGTGGCTTTATTTCCATGCAGCAATTCAAACCCATACATGTTTAAAATAGTGCTGTCACCTAATTGTATTCCTTCCCTGAAATTTTTATCTCCTTTAGACACTACCGATGTTATACCATCCCACCGGTAATAGTTAGTCACCAAATTTGGATAATCTTCCTTCAGTCTTTTAGCCACCGGTGCCAGTGTTATAATGGGTAGCCCCATGTTTTGATCCTTCCAAATACTCTGTAAAAAATATTGCTGCTTTGCATTCCGCAGGTTTTTATTTACCTGAAGTTCACTCCACACATATCCGCTTATCAGCAAAACAAACGTGATGCCTGCAAATAAACCAACAATATTTACAGTGGAGTAAAATGGGTGCTTCACAATATTTCTCCACGCCAGTTTGAAATAACTTTTAAGCATAACTTATATTTTTACCCCTTTAGGGATTTGGGTTATTCTGTTCGTAAACTTTTCACAGGATTAGCTACTGCTGCCCTGATAGATTGAAAACTTACCGTGATCAATGCGATTGCAATGATGGCAATAAATGGCAAAGCAAAATAGGTCCATTGGATACTGTTACGGAAAGCATAACCTTTCAGCCAGCTATAAGTGGTGATCCATGCAAGTGGCGCTGCCACTACAAATGCGATTATTAATAAAAAAGCAAATTCCTTGTAAAGCAATTTTAATATTCCCCCTACTGAAGCCCCCAATACTTTTCGGATGCCAATTTCTTTTGTTCTTTGTAAAGTGGTGAACGAAGCCAGTCCAAACAATCCCATACAGGCAACAAGGATGGCCAATGTAGTAAACAAACCGAACACCTGGCCAAATCGCTGGTCTGCTTTATACTGGTCATCAAAATGATCATCCAGGAAAAAATATTCAAACGTATTACCAGGAAAAAATTTATTCCATTGTGCTTTTACATCATCAATGGTTTGACCGGCTTGCTGTGTATTTGTTTTTACAGAGATATAACCACGTACATCCGGTATTAACCGAAATATCAATGGCTCAAATGATTCTCTTAAGGACTGCTGGTGAAAATTTTCTGATAGACCTGCGATGGTATATACTTCACCCCAAAAATCTATTTTCTTTCCCAACGCTTCTTCCGGTTTGGTAAAGCCTAATTGCTCCATTCCTTTCCTGTTAAAAATTACGGCATGATCATCCGTGCCATAATCTTTTGAAAAAATCCGGCCTGCAATTAATTTCATATCGTAGGCTTTCATATAATCATAATCAACACCAATTACACGGTATTGCTTTTGTGTGGATTCATCTGTACCTACCAGTTTAATACCACCGGCATTCCAGTCCACAGCCTCGCCGGGTATGCTGGTAGAAACTGTTACCGTGCGGATGGAAGACTGCTGTTTCAATGATTCCTTAAAAGAGGTCATCTGTTGTAAAAAAGTAGAATCAGTTTGAACAACCGGCGCTGTTACCACCAGTGTTTGATCAATATTTATTCCCAGCGATTGTTTACGCATGAATTGTATTTGTTTGTAAACCGTAACGGTACCGATCAATAAAAACAAGGAGGCTGCAAACTGAAATACCACTAATGATTTTCTTAACAATGCTCCGTGTGTGGTACTGATCATTTTTCCTTTCAGTACTTCAATAGGTTTGAAATTTGATAATACAAATGCCGGATACAACCCGGAGAAAAATACACCTGTTACAAATAGTACAGTAAGTCCCAGCCAAAAACTGGCTTTGGTAAATAAGGAGAAAGAAATTTCCTGACCGGATAATTTATTAAAACCTGGAATAGCAATGATCACAATCAGCAAAGCAAGTATCAATGCAATGCCATTCAGCACGGCTGATTCAGACAGGAACTGTATCATCAATTGCCTGCGCTGTGAACCGATGGCTTTGCGGATGCCCACTTCCTTAGCCCTGCTTACTGCACGGGCAGTAGCAAGGTTGATATAATTTACCCATGCAATTACAATGATAAAAAAAGCAATGCCCAGTAACAGGTAAACCGTTTTCCCGTCACCGGTAGTACCAGGCTCCTCTATATAGTGAGAGTACAAATGAATATCCGTTAACGGCATTAATAAATAAGTAACTGCTGCATTGTATTTTTTCATATCTGCAGCAGTAAATTTTTCAACCACCGGTATAAATTTCTTTTCAACAACAGCAGGGTTTGCTCCTTTACGCAACAATAAATAGGTGAGACATCCATCCCATTGCCACGCAGTTTCCGGATTATTATCTGGGGCCACCATTTTTATATATGTTGCGAAAGACAGCAGGATGTTAGGTTTGAGCTGTGTATTGATTGGGGCATCCTTGTACACCGCCGTAATTTTATAATCCCTTTTTTGGTTCAGCCTTATTGTTTTGCCTACCACATTTATATTGCCAAAAATTGTTTTGGCTGTTGTTTCAGATATAGCAGCAGTGAAAGGTTCTGTTAATGCAGTACTGCTGTTTCCCTGCAGTAACGGATAGCTAAATATTTTAAAGAAGGAACCGCTTGCAAAAAATACCTGTTCAATTTTTAAAGGCTGGTTGTTTATCTCTGTAACCATCTGCCCCCGTTTTAATAATTTTACATAATCTTCAATTTCCGGTATGGCATCTTTAAAAGAATTACCCACTGCATAAGCGCCTGCAGCCCATTCTGTGCTGAGTTTACCATTGTCGTACCGGTCTTGTTTTACCCGGTAGATGCGGTCTTTATTAGTATGAAAATTTTCATAACTCAGCTCAAATATTACATATTGTAAAATGAGCACACAGGCAGCAATACCAATGGCAAGGCCCAGGATGTTGATGGCTGAATAACCTTTGTGGCGTGTAATATTGCGCCAGGCGATTTTGAAATAATTTTTGATCATGGCTTTTATTTTGAAATTAATACGTTATAAAATTGTCTTTGTTACTAACTTTTGTTCGTGGCCCAACATTGTTGTGTCACTCACTTTTACTATTTCAGCTTTATTCAGCTGACCTCACCACCCCGGCCTGAACGAATCATTCGGGCAGGCTTCCTCCTCTCCAGACCTCATCACCCTTCCTCTTCTCCTGAAGAGAGAAGAGGCGGTGCTTTATACCTATTCCAAACATTGTTTCTTCCACATCTTGATTATTTCTTTAATCAGCAATAATGAAAGCCGTTCTATAAATAAAATAAGAGACCAAAATTTTCAGGCTATTGCCTTACCCCCACGCCTTAAAGCGTGGGATGGGGGCTACTCTGTTCTTAAACTTTTCACCGGGTTTGAAACAGCAGCCTTCACCGATTGCCAGGAAACGGTAACAATTGCTATCATCAAAATCAGTAACACCGGTAACAGGAAAAACCACCAGCCGATATCCACCTGGAATGCGTATTTCTGCAGCCAGTTTTTTATAAAGTAAAAAGCCACCGGCAATGCAATGGCACTTGCAATTAATACCAATTTTAAATAATCTTTTGTAATTAAACTGGTAACCTGTAACACCGTGGTGCCAAGCACTTTTCGTATGCTGATCTCTTTATTTCTTTTGGAAATAGTGTACAGCGATAAACCAAATAATCCCAGGCAGGCAATGATGATGGCAACTACTGTAAATAACCAGAGCACCGTTGCAAACAACCGGTCGTTATTATATTGTGCATTAAAACGTTCATCCAGAAAAAAATAACTGTAAGGGCTGTCAGGAAATCTTGTCTTCCATTGCTGTTTTACAAAATCCATTAAAGCCGGAAGGCTGGCAGTTTTAAATTTCAATGAAAAGTTTTCATAATCAGATTCCTGTCCCGGATAAAAAACAATGGGATCAAAACTATGTTCCAGCGATTCCTGGTGATAGTCTTTTACCACGCCAATTACATTGCAATGAAACCCTGCTCCATCCACCTGCCTGCCAACGATATTAGCAGGGTTATTAAAACCAAATATTTTTGCAGCCGTTTCATTTACCAAAATGTTGAGTGGTTTACTGGTATCTACTGCAGGTTTATCGGTAGAAAAATTTCTTCCGCTGATAACAGTTAAACCGTAAGCAGGAATAAATTTATTATCAATACCAAATACCCGGCAGCGTTTTTCTGCCTGCGAATTTTTTAAAGAAAAACTGGATGACCCTCCCACTTCTCCACCCGGAACGGATGTGGAAGCAGTGACAGAAATAATAGAGGGGTTCGTTTGCATATCATTGATAAAGGAGGTGAAGGCGGTGATATGACCACTGTCAATTTTTGCATTTTGATTTACTACCAGTGTTTGCTGAATGTTTACCCCAAGATCACGGCTTTGCATAAAGCGGAGTTGTTTATAAAAGCCCATCGCTCCTGTTATTAAAACAATGGCTGCAACAAACTGAATTACCACCAATGATTTACGCAGCACATTTTTACCTCCCTTAAATCCGGAAGGCCCATGTGTACTTTTGATGGCCTGCAATGGTTGAAAAGATGATAACACAAACGCCGGGTAAAAACCAGCCAGTAAAGTACCCAGCACAAAAACTGAAATGGCAAAAAACCAAAACTTCCATTCTGTTACATTCAGGTCGCTTACACTTTTTTCAACCATGTTTGAAAATGCAGGCAATGCCATTTTAAAAATGGCAACACCTAAAATAATTGCGATTACATTTAAAACGAAAGACTCGGAAATAAACTGGCGGATCAATTGCAGCTTACCAGCACCCACTACTTTTCTTACGCCTACTTCTTTTGAGCGGTCTAATGAATTGGCGGTGGAAAGATTGATATAATTGATCCACGCAATAAACAGAATGAACAATGCAGCAATACCCAAATATTTCAGGTAAGTAAGATTGCCATTACCTGCCAGTTCATAATCGTATTTTGATCTCAGGTGTATATCTTTTATGGGTTGCAGGTCGAAGGAAATTTGATACCCTTTTTGCTTCATGTCATCACCCATATACCGCTGTGCAAATGTCGGCATTTTTGCCTGCAATGATTTTACGTTTGTTCCGGGTTTTAATAAAACATAGGTATAAAAATCTGACCAGCCCCAACTGGTGTTAGCTGCATTTTCCGTTAATACGATGTATTTATTGTAATTAAAAAGCACATTGAAATGGATATGGGAATTGTCCGGAAAATCTTTCAGCACTGCAGTTACAATATAATTTTCATTTCGGTAATTCAATGGCTTTCCAATAGGGTCAATGTTGCCAAAATATTTCTTTGCCGTTTCTTCAGTGATCACTGCATCATTCAATTCTTTGAAGGCCGTAGCTGCATTTCCCTTTAAAAAATCAAAAGAAAAAACATTGAACATAGCAGGATCAGCATAATAAATGTTGCCCTCTAATATCTTTTGATCACCCTGTGTAATAATGCCGCTCTGCCTGCGAAAACGAATGGCTTCTTCCACTTCAGGAAAATCTTTTTTTAATGCCGGCGCCACTGCAGGATAAGTGAAAGCAAAAGTTTGCTCCTTGCCGCCTTTTTCTGATAACGCCATCGGCATGCGGTAGATCCTGTCTTTTTTTGTTTGGAAATCATCATAGCTGTATTCAAACCGCAGATAATTTACAATCAATAAAAACGCAGCGATGCCAAAAGACAAGCCAAAAATATTGATTGCGGAAAAAGTTTTGTTCTTCCATAAATTCCGTAAGGTGGTTTTGAAATAATTTTTAAACATGTGTATTTTTATTTAACCAGCATTATATAAATAACCAACATCG
>JAYVLZ010000439.1:0-4022 GCA_043759175.1 Chitinophagaceae bacterium
GCCTGCTACGGATACTTCACTGGCATTTATTAACGCCGCTACTTATCCTTATATCAAATTAAAAATGCGGAATGATGATACAAAAAATGCTACACCAAACCAACTTCTTTACTGGAGAATAAATGCTGATTATATACCGGAAGGTGCGGTAGCTCCTAATTTATTATACAGTATGAAAGATTCTGTTGAACAGGGAGAAAAAATAGATTTTGCACTGGCCTTTAAAAATATCAGCCCTGTGGCATTCGACAGTTTAAAAATCAAATTTATTATTACAGACAGGAATAATGTAGCTCATACAATTATTTTACCTAAAGCAAAGCCATTGGTATCAGGTGATACCCTGATAGTAAGATATACGATTGATACAAAGAATTATCCCGGCTTAAACACGTTGAATGTTTTTGTAAATCCGGACAATGATCAGCCTGAACAATACCTGTACAATAATTTTATCTTTAAAGATTTCTATGTTAAGGAAGATCTTAGCAATCCTTTGCTGGATGTAACTTTTGATGGCGTGCATATTTTAAACAAGGATATAGTAGCTTCCAAACCACATATACTCATTAAGCTGAAAGATGAAAGTAAGTTTCTTGCTTTAACTGATACCACGCTGTTTACAGATATTTCTGTGCGTTATCCTGACGCAACTATGCACAGATTTTATTTCAGTGAAGCTGAAGGGTATCTTCATTTTACACCAGCCAATTTAAGTGGTGGAGATAATACTGCTTCCATTGATTTTAATCCTTATTTCGCAGAAGATGGGGATTATGAGTTTATTGTATCTGGCAAAGATGAAAATGGTAATAAGGCAGGAAGTTTTGTTTACAGGATTGCCTTTACTGTTATTAATAAAGCGATGATCAGTAACCTGCTCAACTATCCTAACCCATTCACAACTTCTACTGCATTTGTATTCACCGTTACCGGTAGTGAAGTGCCGCAAAATATCCGGATACAAATATTAACCATCACTGGTAAAGTAGTAAGGGAAATTACAAAAGCTGAATTAGGCGATCTGCATATTGGAAGAAACATTACCGATTTTAAATGGGATGGTACAGATATGTATGGACAAAAACTGGCGAATGGGGTTTATTTGTACAGGGTGATCACCAACCATAATGGCAAGTCGCTGGAGAAGTATAAAGCTGAAGGTGATAATACGGATAAATATTTTAAAGGAGGTTATGGAAAAATGTACCTGATGCGGTAGTAAGATACTGTTAATGAATAAATGGGATGCAAAAAATGTATCCCATTTTATTTTGCCGGATATTTTTGCTGCATTGATTAACATTTTAAGTATCGTGAATTTTATAGATAATGAACTTTAAGTCAGTGAGCTTACAGTACAATCATGGAAGAAAAATAAGACCGGCAGATAGTTAATAATTTATTTTTTTAAAGCCTGCCAATGTTATAAAAGGTGCAAAGTTTTTTCCACACATATTTACAAGCCAGTTGGCAGGCTTTAATAACCATGATTTGATAGTGTGATCATAACTGTTATAAAAGCCATTGTACTGCTTTAATTCAAACCCGGCACTTTTGTATATATGTTTGTATTCATCAATCGTTAATAATCTTTCTGCCCAGCTGCCACTTAAGGGATCACAGGTATTGGAAGGATGGGAGGGCGGAGCTGGTATATTGTTATGGGTATGATACCGGGCCGCAACGGTAAGAACATCATCCTTGATCATGCCACGTGTTACTTTTGCAAGCAATGTTATTTCTTCTTCCTTAAAATCAGGGTTGGCGGCCTGAATGATTGCTTTCCTGGTATTAAAAAAAGCCGGGCTATGCGCTGAGCCGGACAGCGTATTTTCCGGCATTGCACCTCCTGTATATTCATCAAACAATTGTTGTTTTTTGATGGCTCTTACTTTAAACCAATTATTTGTATTGGCAGCAGTGGTAAACACTGTTACCATATTTTCATTCAGGGATTTAAGATCCCGGAACATATTGTGCAGGCTATATACATGTTCAATTACATCCGTACCAGTAATGGCATCTGGCTTCTCTTTGTTTCTGAAATAATCAGTTAATACATCCATATTACCTGTAATAAATCCATCTGGAGTTATACCAAGTTTTTCAGCAACCTGTGCTGCAGCTTTGGTAAAATTTTCATTAATATCATTGATATAAACTTTTTTGAATCCACAGAATTTTGCAAAAATTCCCAGCAATCCATTCCCTGCACCATAATCTACCAGGATAATGGATTCCATATCTTTTGCACAATAGGTAAGCAGAATAGTGAGCACATGTGCATATATCTGTGTATAATACCTGCTGTGCTGCAACAGGTGAAAAAGATAGGTTTTGCAATAATTATTCATGCCGGCTACGTCAGCATCAACCGATTTCAGTTGCTTTACAAATGGAATGATACAGGATTCAATTTTTTCAGAACGACTCATTATGGTATAATTTCACCTGGCGAATATAATGAAATTGGAAGGAGACATCCATCAGCATAAAAATTCCGTTTATGTTAGTAACGCTAATTTGCGGAGATGTTAATATTGTAATTTTTTTGTATTTAGTAAAGTTGCGAAGGGTAATTTTTTAATATATATTTTTGCATTCCAAAATAAAATTTCTGAAAAAGCGTTGGGTTTAACAACCCCTTTTGATAAAGACGGGTTGTATCTTTATCAAGTGAAAAACCTGGGGTGAAATAATAAGATCATGAAATCTAAATTAGTTGTTTTTTTTCTGCTTTATATACTCGTTCCTGTAATTATCATTCCATACTTATGTATTAAAACAGGCAACTGGTACGGCTTATTTGGTATACTGCTTTATTATGCAGGGCTCATTATTTCAAAATTTAAGCAGTGGATATTTATTCCAATACCGTTGTTCTTTTGCATGTGGTATTGGTACACTTATGGCTTTGGTGTTCGGGACTATGTTACCATTTACCTGGTATGCCTGTTGTCGGGTGTTTTTCTAAGCGAATTAAACAGGTCTTACAACCGGTTTGTTACTAAAATATTGCCTGAGCAACTTCATAATATGGATTACGATTCAAAAGTGGAGGAGCTAAACAAGCGCCTGGATCAGTACCGCAAAAATCACCCCAGCGAAAAGATAACCCAGGAAATAGTAGAAAAGATAAGAACGGATGTATTTTTTCAATAAAATCCCCACCATGTTGATTGCCTGAAAAGCAACGTATCCTTTACTTAATAGTCATTATTCTTACTATCCTGTTTTGCTTTTTCATTCTTCACGGGTTTCTTGTTCTTTTCATCTGGCTTGATGGCGGGATTAGTAACAGGTTTATTGTCCTTTTTTTCTCCTGGTTTATCTGCAGATAACTTAACAGGTGGAACGGTTATTTTTGAACCAGTATCTTTTTTGTTAATTGATGTTTTTGAACCAGTATCTTTTTTATTAATTGGCGGTGCGGTATTGAAATCACTCTCTAAGGGCACTTCAGGTTTATTCTTATCTATTAAAGGCTCATCTCCAAAGTCATCTGCGTTGCCATTACCCTGGTCTCCCACTGCATTGCTATCACCCCGGTTTACCAGGTTGTCAAAGTTGGCATCAGCATAAGTTGGATCATTCATCAGGTTGGCTGGCTCCACAAATTTTGTAAGCTGTCCAAATGGTAACGATTTATCTGAATATATTTTTTTCATAAAATAGCCCCACTTTGGAAGCGCCATTTCATTACCGCCAGAAGTACCGGCATAGATCTTAATAAAAGGATCATCGCAACCTACCCAGGTGCCGGCCAATAACTCTGGCGTGTAGCCTATAAACCATCCATCTGTATTATCATTGGTGGTTCCGGTTTTGCCTGCCATCTCTGCAGGTATACCATAACTGTTCAGCGATTTGCCCGTACCGATTTGTACCACACCCTGCATTAACTTCACCATAGTAAAAGCATCTTTTTCGCTGATGGCCTGTTTTGATTCAGATACAAATTCTTCTAACAGGTTCCCGTTTTTATCTTCGATACGGGAAATAAAAACCGGCTCGTTATT
>JAYVLZ010000440.1:0-7218 GCA_043759175.1 Chitinophagaceae bacterium
CTTAATTCCGCTCGGAGTCTCCCACCCATTCCTGTCACGCTGTAAATTTCTTGCTTTTGCTGATGTTCCAAAAAATTAAACCAAATACTATCCCGAAAGCCCAGGTTGTGTTTCCTTAACCAACCTGCGAAGCTTTTTTTCAGAACAGATCAAATGAAAATTAGAAACAACCTGGTATTTCATAAATCATCTATCTGACCTAAATTTCGTACTTTTATAAAGTGAAAAAACACCGGCAAACATTAGTTGATATTGATATAGCAAATTGACAAATTCAATTGAAAATGCAGTTTCAGGTGATGTTTTTGACACCGAAATTTTTCAGCTTATTGCTAAAGACAGCAAACAAATAAATAAAGCTGATTGGCAATTCAAGTGGCATGAGCAGGTTAAATTGACAGACAGGGAAACATACAAACTTGTTATCAGGGACAACCCCAAAAATCATTCAGGGACTAATAACTTAAGCGATTTAGGTGACCACATTTACATGCACTTAATTGAAAGTGCAAAATTTAATAAAGGAAAGCAAAAAATTTACACTGGTGTTCCCGGAAACTTAGTTGCCTTTGCCTGCAAACGTTCCTTCGACCTGGGTTATGACGGTTATCTTGCTTTTGATGCCAAGACAGTTTTAATAAAGCATTATCAGGAAACCCTTTTTGCAACTCATTACAGAGGAACAAAAATGATAATTGAAACACCAGCAGCAAACAGATTAATTAATCAATATTTTAAAAAATAAAGACGATGGGACTAATCAGGGAACCTAAAAATGTTGACTTTTATGTTTTGGACAAACCATGGACGGACAAAGAACGAAAAGAGTTTAGCTCATTTATCAAATTGAGAAAAGAGCAGTTAAAAAAAAGAAGCACAAGAAACACAAAAGCAACAAGAGGAAAAAAAGTTATTGCTTAACTCATATTGTCATTCTACGTAAAAACAAAACGCCAGGCGCTAACCATGCGTTGCCAAAATTGCGCAATTGTTGGTCTTCCTAATTTTAAACCAACTGCTATCCTGAAAGCCCAGGTTATGTATCTTCACCAACCTGAGAAGCGATGCCTTAACTTAAAATTTTTGTCCTGTTTTATTAGTCTCAGTTCACATAGAAAAGACTAACATTTTTTTGTAACTTCATCATGTGAAAAAACGTAAACCATCAGCACTGGATTTTGTAATTGATAAATTGACCAATTCTATTGAAAATGTATTTACAGGAGACAATTTCCCAACAGAAATATCATTGATATCCGGGACTGATCTAAAGTCTGTTACCAAAAAGAACGGCTGGCTTTTTGATTGGAAATATGAACTCAAACAACCCGAAAGGGAAGTTTATAAATTGACAATTCCTAATAATCCGAACATCATCCAGGGGCTTATCAGCATAGAAATAAGAACTGACCATGTTTATATGCACCTGGTAGAAAGTGCAGGTTTTAATAAGGGAAAGGCAAAAATTTATGCAGGCGTTCCAGGAAATTTAGTTGCTTTTGCATGCCGCCTGTCCTTTCAGCGTGGTTTTGAAGGCAATGTATCTTTCATATCAAAAACCCAGCTCATTGACCATTATATTAAAACTTTAGGAGCATTTCATTTTGGTGGACGTGTTATGATTATTGAAACTGTTTCAGCCTTAAAACTTATTGACAAATATTTTAAAAATCAATTGTAATGAAAAAGAAAAAAAATGAACTTGACGTTGATTTTATTGGGGGGCAAGCACCATTAACCAAAGCCGAGGAAAAAGCAATTAACGAATTCATAAAATCCAAAAAGGGAAAACGTGAAAGGCTTCGATTAAATCCTAAAAGCCGAACAATAAATAACCGGGAAAAATATTCTGAGATAGAACAAGCATAACAACTACCTGCTGATGAGAACTGCAACTGTTGATGATACTTTAAACTCAATACACATAATGATGTATCTGTATAGTCAGCACGTATAAATTACAAACCACTGCTCTATAAAAATTAATGAATGATGCAAATCGGCATACTGTTCAAATTAATTGCTGCATAAAGATATTCCGTACAAGTGAGCTCCGCCTTGGCGGGGACAATGATACCATGAAAAACAACTGACGGCTTCACAAAAAAATTATACCACCACCACCGGAAGCAATAATCCAAAATCATTTATCTTCATAAAATGAGAATACTCACAGCCCTCATTTTTTCATTGTTATGCATTACTGTTTCAGCACAAAAGAAAGCTGCTTTTGTAAGTGGCCGGGTGATTGATGCCAATGATAATAGCCTTGCAAAAGTGTCGGTGATCATGCTGGGAAAGACCAGCGGCATTGTTACCAACGATACCGGTTACTTCCGGATAAAGGTGCCGGCAGAAAAATCTTTTGCACTGTTGTTCTCCCATACCGGTTATGCAGAAACGCAAAAGAATTTTTACCTGAGCGAAAATGAAGAAGAGAAAGTGGTGGTGAAACTGGAGCAGCAGGGCAAAACACTTTCTACCATTGTTGTGGGTGACGAACGGGAAAGAAAAGAGCTTGGCCTTACCAAGATCAATCCCAAAAATGCACTGGTGCTGCCCAGCACCATCGGCGGTGTGGAGGGCCTGATAAAAATACTGGTGGGCAGCAACAATGAGCTGACATCGCAATACAGTGTACGTGGCGGCAACTATGATGAGAATCTTATTTACATCAACGACTTTGAAATTTTCAGACCATACTTAGTAAGAAGCGGACAGCAGGAAGGCCTCAGCTTTATTAACCCGGAGATGGCGAAGAATGTGAGTTTTTATAACGGCGGTTTCCAGGCAAAGTATGGCGATAAGATGAGCAGCGTACTGGACATTCAATACAAAAAACCAAAACAGTTTGGTGGCTCTGCTTATGTAAGTTTATTAGAGCAGGGTTTTCATTTGGAAGGTGCTGCTAAAGATGAAAAGGTAACTTACCTGCTGGGCGTTCGCAACCGCAGCAACCGCAACCTGCTGAGCACACAGGAAACCAAAGGCGCCTACATCCCCTCTTCCAGCGATGTGCAGGCTTTTGTTACTTACCAGCTGAATGAAAAATGGCAATTGGAAATGCTGGGTAATTTTTCTTCCACCCGGTTTACACTGATTCCGGAAAGTGCTCAAAAAACTTCTTCGGTTTTTTCTCCGCTGTTTACCGCCAATCTTGGCCTGGATATCTTTTTTGAAGGACAGGAAAAAGATGGATACAAAACAAATTTGATTGGCCTGAGTGCCATCAATACTCCCAACAAAAACCTGAGACTAAAGTGGATGCTTAGCCGCTTTCAGAATAAAGAGAAAGAGAATTTTGATATTGCAGGCGCTTATCTTTTTGGCGACCGGGATTTTGATAACAACAGCAGCAGCTTTGGACAGATCGTTAATCCGCTGGGTGCAGGCTATTATCAAAACTATGGACGTAACAGTTTGAACATTGTGGTATATAATGCAGCGGTAAAAGGCAGCTTAGATAAGGGCAGACACTTTATACAGTTTGGCAACAGCATTGAAAAAACAAACATTGATGATAAACTATACGAATGGGAATACCAGGACAGTGCCGGTTATTCATTACCTATCAATACAGGAAAGCTCAATACATTCCTGAATACTACGGCTAATTTATCTATCAATAAATACAGCGGCTATATACAGGATAATATCAGTTTTAAAAATGATAAAAGAGATATTACACTGCAGTATGGCGTACGGTATAATTACAATTCGCTGAACAAAGAATTTTTAATAAGCCCAAGGGCACAGGTAAGCATTAAGCCCAACTGGAAAAAAGATGTGGTATTTAAATTTGCTGCAGGCATTTATGATCAGCCGCCTTTTTACAGGGAGTTAAGAAGGTATGATGGCACGTTGAACACGAATTTAAAATCGCAAAAAAGTTACCAGGTGGTGGCAGGTTTTGATTATAATTTTAAATCTGCCGACAGGCCATTCCGGCTTACTACAGAAGCCTACTATAAAAACATTTACGACCTGATTCCTTATGATGTGGACAATGTGAGGATACGCTACTTTGGTAATAACAATGCAAAAGGATATGCATACGGTATAGAAACAAGACTGTATGGAGAACTGGTGAAAGATGCAGAAAGCTGGCTGAGCATTGGCCTGATGCGTACCAAAGAAAATATTGATGGTGATCATTATTACCAATACAAAAATGCTGCAGGTGAAATTATTAACCCGGGTTCTGAAGATAAGGTTCCGGTGGACAGTGTGCAACAGGATGTAGGCTGGTTAAGGCGGCCAACGGACAGGCTGATAACCGTGGGATTATTTTTGCAGGATTATCTTTCTACAAATAAAAATTTTCGTGTACACTTAAACATGTTGTATGGCAGTAATATGCCGTTTAATATTCCCAACAGTATTAAGTACCGCAATGGCCTGGTGATAGATCCTTATATCAGGATAGACATTGGCTTTAGTGCATTGTTATTGAGTGAAAAGAACAGCCGCCGCAGTCACAGCCCGTTCAGGAATTTTGATAATATCTGGGCCAGCTTAGAAATATTTAATTTGATCGACCGGCCGAATACCATCTCCTTTCAGTTGGTAAAAGATTTTTCCAACACTGTGTACAGCATACCCAACAGGCTTACGCCAAGATTGCTGAATGTGAAAATAGTTGCAAGATTTTAATTGGTTTTTTTTTAATAATCTGCGAAGCAAAAAAATTGAAGCCTAAATTGTACAGTACAACTGAAAGGAATATAAACAACAGTGTTTGAATTGATTTCCATGTGGAAGCTGATTTCAGGAAAACCACAAATTCATTTTCACTGTTCACCGAAGTTTTAATATAACTCACTGCACTGGCAGGAGTAGCTTTGATAATGCCCTGTTTATCCAAAACAAAATAAGAAGGAAAGCCGGTAACACTTAGTATTTCTGAAAGATGCTGTGCATTGTTTTTATCCCCTGCCTGTTGAGGAAAGTTCAGCAACAAATGATGCCAGTTTTCAACCGGCGTTGTTATAAATGAAAATGCAGGAACGCTGCCACTCAATGTTTTCTGCCACATTTCATTTGGGTCAATAGATATACTGATGATAGAAATATTTTTCTCTTTCCCCTTAAGCACTGTTTCAAATTGTTGCATTTCTGCAATACAGCCCGGACAGTTTTTAAACCAAAAATCTATGATCGTATTTTGTGTTTTGCTGAAATCCAGGGAAACAGATTTACCATTTGTATCCAGTAATGGCAGCAGAGGAAATTGCTTACCGGTCAACTGGTTGATGGCCTGGCGTTTGGATTGCAGCCTGTATTTTTTAAACTGGAAAAAAGCAAAAAAGCCTGCAATAAAAAAAGGAATAAATAAAGCTATCTTAACAATCGTAAAGGTTTTTGAAATTGCCATATACTGGTTCAAAAAAAAATACAGGTGTAGAATTTAATTTTTTGTATATTGAAGTATACAAAAATAAAGGGCTGTATCGGAAAGATAAGTTAAAATAAAATGCCTGGCTATTCGTTATGTAAACAATTCTTATTTTTGCCGCGGCAAATGGACCTATTATTAAAACGTTTAAAATGAAAAAAATTATTTTGTTTACTGTATTAATTATCACAAGTCTTGTGATATTAAGCTCCTGCGGTACCACCAAAAGAGGCACCGGTTGTCCAATGACGGATAACATCATCCATTAAGCCGTACCTTTGTAATATGAACTGGATAGCACTTACCAACGAAACGCAACTGAAAGAGATAAAAGAGCGGTCAAAAGTAAAACCACAAATTATTTTCAAGCATAGTACCCGCTGCTCCATCAGCAGTGTTGCTAAAAACCGCCTTGAAAGAAGCCACCTTCCACAGGATGCCGATTTTTATTATCTTGATTTGATACAGCACCGGCACATATCCGGCAAAATTGCTGAATACTTTTCTGTATACCACGAATCTCCGCAAATATTGCTCATCAAAAATGGTGAATGCATTTATGATGAAAGCCACTCCGGCATCAGCATGGATGAAATAACAGAGCAGCTAACCACCAATTAATTTATTAAAAGACGAACCTAACGGATAAAACCTGGCAGGGAATCAAAATATTCTCCCTCTTTAGGGGTGAGCAAATAATCCTTTAATCCAAATAAAATAGATTTAAAAGAAGTGGATAGTTCCCGGTTAAAATTAATAAGTGTTGTGATCTCAATTTCACTCACCCTGTTTGCGAGGCTTTCTTTATACAACTGCTGTAATGTTTCACTGTAGCCCTTTGTGACTGATTGATACAGCAATGACATTTTTTTATAATTATCAATCCCATTCTTTTCATCCAGCAAGTCCCCTACCTGCTGATAAAAGCCAACTAATCTTTCTTTTGATTGCAGGTAGAAATCATATTTCACATCATTGGAGGAGTTACGCATCTGTTCAATATCATGCTGGGCATCCCTGATATTCTTTGCAGCATACATACAATTACGTACCGCAAAAATTAATTGTGTCAGTCTTTCGGTCTCTGTTTTATCCAGTACAGTCTTCTGCAATTTTAAATAAAAAATGTGCATTTCTCCATGCAGTTGTTTGATATAACTATATTTTTCTGATACCGTTTTAGCAAGAAAATTATCATGTCCGGCTGTATCATTTTGTATATGTTCTTCCAGGCCAAATGAATCAAGGCTGTATTCAATAACATGATGAATAAAATGACCAGTCTCATTTTCGAGAGCGGCTAATGCTTCGCCGGTATCTGCAACAGAAACTTTATTGATATAAAAACTCTCATCTGCTGTGTCTGCAAAACGTTTTACCAGGAAAGTTCCAAATGGTTTGAGGAAAGGTAAAAATAAGAAGACACTGCAAACGTTGATAAAGCTTTGAAAAAAAACCAGAGCGACCAGATTATTATGTATCGTGAATATCTGTGTTATTAAATAACTGGCCGGGCGTAGTAATAAAAAAATAATCATTACCGTAATAAAATTGAAAAGGAAATTGCCCCATGCAATTCTTTTTTTTACTGCAGGGCCCTGAGCAGCAGCCAGGAATAATTTTAAAGAAGTTCCAATCTCTGATCCCAATACAATAGCCATGGCAATAAAGAGGGTAATGGCGCCGGCATTTAAAGCGCTTAATGTGAGTACAATAGTGGCAGAACTGGATTGAACAACAGCAGTTAATAAAATACCCAGCAACAGGAATACAATGAGCGGATACCGGCTAAAAAAAGACAGATCAGTTTGCTGTACCAATGC
>JAYVLZ010000441.1:0-15532 GCA_043759175.1 Chitinophagaceae bacterium
GGCTGCTCACCGCTTTTATGAAAAGAATGGATTTGTGGAAATTGAAAAGACTGCATTGCCAGCCGCATTTCCTATTATGCAGGTGGATACAAAATTTTATCAATATACTACAGGTTATTAGCAGGCGCTGCTATGGCAGGCACCTTGTCAAAACACTTACTGCATAAGAATTCCATAAAATATAAGCAGCTTCAATATTGTTGCATAATCATTAAAAAAAATTGCAGAAAAGCAAAAAAAGTACGCAGGTAAGAATTACCTTCGAAAAATGAACGAGGGCGAAATTTGCCTTTTTTCGCCCTCGTTCAAATAACGGGGGCGAAATTTACCCTCGTTATTTATCAGCATAAAAATATAAAAACAATGAAGTTCAATCCACTAAAACCATATAACGATCTGCCAGATCTGCCACCTAAAGGAGATCTTGAAACAAAAGATATTCTTAAAAAAGTAATCGCAGCAAGCAGGGCATTATCAGAATTAAAAGGCGCCATTACAAACTTACCCAATCCTCTTTTGTTTATTGATACAGTTAATTTGCAGGAAGCACAGGCCAGCTCTGCTATTGAAAATATCATTACCACACAGGATGCACTTTTCCAGGCTTCTGTAACAGAAAAAAAAATTGAAGATGCTGCAACAAAAAAAGTGATTCATTATAAAGATGCTCTGTGGTTTGGTGTGGAAAAGATCAACAAGCGGCCCATACTTACCACCAATCTTTTTATTGACATCATGCGGATAATAAAAGAGAACCAGTCTGGCATAAGAAATATACCGGGAACACAATTAAAAAATCCTGCAACAGAAAAAATAATCTATACACCCCCGGAAGGAGAAACGGTTATCAGGGAAAAATTAAAATCGTTAGAAAAATTTATTAATAGCGATGGCGACATGAATCCTTTAATTAAACTGGCATTAATCCATTACCAATTTGAAGCCATCCATCCTTTTTTTGACGGCAATGGAAGAACAGGAAGAATCATTATTTTGTTGTATTTAAAATTATGTGGATTGATGGACTTACCCGGATTGTATTTAAGCAGCTATATCCTGCAAAATAAAAATGAATACTACATCAACCTGCGAAATGTAACAGAAAAAAAAGACTGGCAAAGCTGGATATTGTACATGCTGAATATGATTGAGAAAACATCTCAAAGCGGAAGGATCAGGATTGAAAAAATAGAAAAATTAATGAAAACAATGGGGGAGCAAATTCAAAAAGAATTACCCAAGATTTATTCAAAAGATTTAGTAGAAGTTTTGTTCAGGCTGCCTTACACCAAAAGAAACTTTATAGAAACTGCCGGTTTGGGCAATATAAAAACTTCCGGCATCTATCTAAAGAACTTAGAAGAAAAAGGCTTTTTAAAAAGTGTGACTGCAGGAAAAGAAAAACTGTACCTTAACCATAGGTTGATGAAAATATTAAAAGAAAAATAGTTACCAGGAGCCGGGTATCTCATCTTTTAATCGAATACTTGTATTTATACCTCTCAAACAATTCTGTGTGCTTGTTATCTGAATTAAGTTAGCACTCAAAACTCATCTTACCGACTCCACAAATTCAATCACAGTCTGAGCAAACAAATCAGTATCACCATTCATAGGGGTATGCCCTGAGTGAGGCATGATGTACAAATGTTTGAAAACAGCACCCAGTTGTTCCAATGCATGTTTCCCTGATCCTGCCGGCACATTAAAATCATATTGCCCCCATATCAACAAAGTAGGAATTTTTATTTTATTGAGTTCACTGGTATAACTCACCTCCTCCAGCGATTGTAAAAAACGTTTGCCTGCAGCAGTATAATACATATGGTACAGGTTGATACCAAAGCTAACCGGCGAAGAAGGCGATGTATATTCTATCGGTGTGCTGTTATGATTGATATCAACATAATCTTCCACATCATGGGCGTATACATTTATTTGATAACTCACATCCAATGATACATTGGGCTGATGACTTTCACAATAATTTTTTATTGTGGTCCATTCAGATACATGTTTACCTTTTGCAATTTCTACGGCAGCACTGTCAATCAGCATTTGCCTTGATAATATATTTGTCTCGGGGTAATCATGTGCACCATCTATTTCTATCCATCCCCAGATATTTTTTTGGTTATCATCTTTCACTAAAAAACCACTGCCCAGCAATCCGCCAAAACTATGGCCCATCAAAAATATCTCCGTATCGTTTCCATAGCGGTATTTTAAAACAGCAATGAGTTTTTCAAGGTCTTCAATCATCAGGTCCAGCGTAAGATCCTCCATATTATTATTACCGGCAGCAGCACCTGCATCCCTTTGATCCCAGTAAGCAACAGCATAGGGCACCTGCAATTGATTTGTTTGAAAACCGCTGTAACGGTGTGCACCAATACCAGGACCACCATGAAGAAAGAGCAATATAACTTTTGATGCTGTATTGCCTTTTACCCATACCGGCATGTCTGCACCTTTGTTGGTAAGCCAAAAAAGTTCATCCACATTGGATGATAATGTTGCATCTCCCTTTTTACAACTGGGAAAAAACAACACTGAAATAATCAGGATGATAATATGTGTGGTTGATTTTTTCACTATCTATTCACCGTGTGCGGCTGCACATTGGTATTGAAATTTTTAAAATGATATTTAATGCCTGCTTCCACAGATAAATGCGGAAGCATAAAATTGTTGTAAGGAAACTGGAACCACCATACTGGTTTTATCTGCAAAGCAAATGCTTTTGATTTTTTAGCTTTTGAAAGATCCCATCCAAATGTGGTGGCAATACTGGCAGTAGCATACCACCTGCCGAAATAACTTTTTTCCTGCACTTTTCCATTATCATCCACGCTGTAAACAATACCATCATAAAAAGTTCTTACGATACCTGCGCCTGCTAACCACTCAAAATAATAATTGTGTTGCCCGGAATAACGTTTACCAACAGACGGTATAAAAAATACACCGGTATTATTAAAGCGGTAACGGTAAAAACCAATATCAGCATTCATAATCCAATCCCGGTGTTTTATTTTTTTACTGCCATCTTTCCTGTTACTGATTTTTAGTTTGCTGCTGAATGGAAAATCAATTCCGGCAGAAGCGCCAACACTTTTTGGGAAATCGTAGTAAAAAGCGGTATGCAAAAAAACAGGTTGCTGTACCAGCCTGCTGCTATCCTGTGCACCTACTTTAGTAAGGCCTGAAAAACAAACTGCCATCACAGAAAGAAAAATATTGTTGAACTTCTTTTGCATGAACAATTTATTTATACAATCAAATGTAGATACTTACAGCTATTGAAACCTGCGCTGCAGGGTTTAATCACATTTCTATAACAATAACGCTACGGCAGTTACAGACGCTCTCTTTCTTTACACAGTTGCTTTTTTCTGTAAAAATTTTTAGCTTTTAGTTTTTAATGCTTTGTAATAATTTTATAGTATGAAGTTTCTGCTGATATGTCTGTTTGCCTGTTACGGAACTGTGATAAATGCACAGGACTTCAATAACTATACCTATACTGATGTAAAAGCAATACGCATACCAGAAACAGAAACTTACAACACCAGTTCCATTGCTAATTATATCCAGACCAACTTTACTACAGAGAAAGATAGGCTCAGGGCTATTTATACCTGGATCACCAGCAATATCCGCTACAACAAAGACAGCATGTATTACAGTTTTTGGGGAGAAGATCCTGAAAGAAAATTATCGTCTGTTTTAAAAACAAGAAAAGGTGTTTGTGAAAATTTTGCTTCCCTGCTAACAAGGATCGCTAACAAATGTGGCATCCCGGCTCATGTAGTTAATGGCTATACAAAAATGGGCGGCACTGTAAAATGGACCGGTCATGGATGGAGTGCTGTGTATATAGATAATGAATGGTTATTGTGTGATCCTACGTGGGATGCAGGTTTCACCACTACTACCAATTATTTTTTAGTACCCCCATCTCAATTTATAGAAAACCATATGCCATTTGATCCGCTATGGCAATTGCTGGAATATCCCATCTCTCATAAAGAATTTCGCCAGGGATTTACCCGGGGTAAAAAAGAAGAACGCTTTAATTATACTGATTCAGTAAAAAATTATTTGCAGTCAGACACACTGCTGCAAATGGAATCTATCTCCCGTAGAATGAAACAGGCCGGGCTTGAAAATGAAGACTTAAGAACCTGGTACGCCTATAATGAAATGAAAATTTTTATTGTCTATCAGGAAAAAGATATGAACATATTTAATTCTGCAGTAGCGGATCTTAATAAAGCAAAAACACTCTTTAATGATTTCATCCAGTTCCGGAACAATCACTTTCAGCCGGCAAAACCAGCTGCGGAGATCAGTACTCTTTTTGACTCGGTTGAGAACCGTCTTTCTTCCGCTTATAAAAAAATGGATGGCATCGGCACCAAAATAGAAAACTACCAGTATGATACCGATGGATTAAAAAATAACCTGGATACTTTATCAGCAAGAGTAAAAGAGCAGCAGGTTTTTCTAAAACGATACTTCGCAGGCACTATGGCTGAAAGAGAAAAATTATTGTATCAATAAGAAAAGCAATATTAAAAATTTTTGATGCAAATACCATACGATCACGGCTGAAGTAAATGCGCCTTATAGAAATAAAAACTTTAGATTCGTACAATCAATTTATCTCCTACCGGGAAAACTAAATTAAGTCCTACCCTAACACAGTAACTGAAAAGGCTCAGAAATAGTAAGTTTACGAAATACAGTTTTAGTTGTTTACCAATAAACCATGAATGTTTTCTACAAGAAAAAAAATATTATTTTTTTCATGCTGTCTATTGATCGCTTCTGTTGGAACCGCACAGCTGGTTGACCTTAGCCGTACACCACCCTACCGCCCCGTTTTTGCAGCAACGGATGCTTTTGATTCATCTTACTTAACGCAGTTGGAAAAGGCTTACGCACAAAATTTGCCCGATACGCTTAAGCTTTCTATTGGTAATGACATGGCCTATTATTGGCATACCCGTAATTTGGATAAAGCATATAAACTCACTCGCCAGGTATTGGCAAAAGCAGTAGCAACAAACAATAAAATTTGGGAAGGCCGTTTACAAATCACACTGGGTGCCATATTGCTGCGGAAGGAAAAATTAGATGCTGCATTTACTGTATTGGAATCAGCCAAAACAAAATTGCCCAAAAAAGACTGGCCGCTTTTGTTAACACAATTAGGGTATGTATTTGAACGGCGTGGACTCATCAGCAAAGCTGCCGATTATGCAATGGAAGGGTTAAGACTTGGCGATTCCCTGAAGGATTTAAAAACACAGGCTATGGCTTACAGCGACCTGAGCAACTTGTTCTGGAAACAATCCAAGTTTGAAAAAGGCATTGAATATGGTTTACAATCCGAAGCCCTTTTTAAGCAACGGGGTATTGATGATATGGACTACAGTTTTACCCTTTATATAATTGGGAACAGCTACCTGTCATTAAAAGATTATCCCAATGCACAAAAATATTATAAACTGGCACTGGCGCAGAGTGAACGCTACCAATTCTATAATAACCTTGCAGACATTTATATTGGTCTTACTGACCTGTACACCATTACAGGGGATTATACAAAAGCAGAAATAAATGCAAAGCAGGCTATAAAATACTCCATGCTGCTGGATAATAATTTTATGCTGATGCGTTCCTGGCTCTCATTGGCCAAATCGCAAAACTTTTCCAATCATCCAGACACGGCTATTGCAAGTTTGAAAAACTGTCTGCAGGTGGCCGGTGAAAATTTTGGTGATGAGTTCTTTCTTAACCAGGCCTACAAAGAATTAGGCAAAGCATATTCCGCTACCGGAGATTATAAAAATGCCTATACCGCATTTCTAAAATACGATCAGTTAAAAGACAGTGTGTTCACTGCCGAAGCTGACCAGCGGGTAGCTAAGCTGCAAACAGAATTTGAAGTGGCGCAAAAAGAGAGTACTATCAAAGCACAACAACTCTCCCTTAAACAACAGCAAAGGGTACAGTTCTTAACACTTGGTGCAGCAGGATTGCTGGCATTGATTTTAGTTGGTCTGTACCTGACTTATCAAAACAAAAGAAGGTTGAACACAAAACTGGAAATATTGAATGATGACCTGGGTCACTCACAAAAATATCCAGCTCGACAAACGCAATGCAGAAAATGAATTGCTGCTGAAAGAAATTCATCACCGGGTAAAAAATAATTTAGAAATTGTTTCCGGATTATTGGCGTTGCAGGCTGCACAAATTGATCATCCATCAGCACAGGCAGTAATGCAGGCCAGCCAGAACCGGGTGCTTTCGATGGGGATCATTCACCAGAAACTGTATCAAAAGGGCAACCTTGCCGGTATAGAAATGAAAGATTACTTTCATCATTTAAGCGAAAGTGTTTTGGATACTTTTAATGCTGCTGACAGAATAAGCATCACAATACCGATGCAGTCACTGGATTTAGATGTGGATACAGCGGTGCCCATCGGGCTCATCACCAATGAACTGCTCTCCAATGCAATTAAATATGCATTTCCAGAAAATCAACCAGGAGGGATACAGATCAGCTTATCAGAAACAGGCATAGATAATGGGTTGATTTTTCGGCTATCCGATAACGGTATCGGAAAACAAAATAATAGCAGCACAAAAGGAACAGGGTTTGGAACAGAATTGGTAAATTTATTGGTGCAACAGTTAGAAGGTAAATTAACTGCTGATTCCACCAACGGCACAACTATAAGCATTCACTTTAAAAACAGGAAACCGCATTAATGGATACGCTGATCAAAATACTGGTAGTGGAAGATGAAATGATCATTGCTGCAAAGATCTCTATGCAGCTCACCAGCCTTGGTTATGAGGTTACGGGTATACTGCCCCGTGGTGAGCAGGCGATCCAGCACGTAAAAGAAAATAAACCAGATATTATACTGCTGGATATAAACCTGAAAGGCCAGATAGACGGCATAGAAACAGCCCGTCAAATACAACAGTTCGCAGAAATACCTATCATCTATCTCACTGCAAATTCAGATGAAGCTACTTTTAACAGGGCCAAACCTACAAAGCCTTTTGCTTTTATTTCAAAGCCTTTCAAACAACTGGACTTGCAGCGTGCCATAGAGCTTACCATCAGCCGCATGGCAGAAAATGACACCGGTATCAATAATGAAAATACTATCGGAGAGGAGCAGCCGTTTATTTTAAGCGACCGGATTTTTGTACGGCATAAAGAAAAGATGGTGAAAATTATGATCGCTGATATCCACTACATGGAAGCCGACCGCAACTATAGCCGCATTTTTACCAGCAACAGGGAATACCTTTTGTCGATAACGCTGAAAACAATTGAAGAAAAAATGTCAATGCAATTGTTTATGCGGATTCACCGTTCTTATCTAATCAATATTACCCAGGTGGATGAGGTAGCGGAAAACCATGTAATGGTTGCAAAAAAAAGTGTACCACTTGGTACAGGCATGAGAGAGCAATTGATGCACCGGATACAGACTTTATAATACTTTTATCCGTGTCTGCCCCTAAGCAAAGAATTAGTTTTATAGAAGAAAAAGTCTCCTTGTAAAAACGTATTTATTCATAAATGAACCTGTTTTTAAAAAAAAGCCGGTAAGGAAAAACGCCAGTTAAGTATCATGATAAAAATCTTTTTTCTCTTCGCTTTAATATTGCTGTTTCAGCATACCGGCATTTCTCAAAAAAGCGATGCCGAAATTATAGATTCCTTACTAACACAATTGTCAAAAGCCAAAGAAGACAGCACCAGGGTGATTTTGTTTGCCCAAATAATGCATGCACATGTTTATTACAAAACAGAAGCAGGATTGGCTTATCAAAAAGAAGCCCTGGCACTTGCAGAAAAAAGCGGCTGGAAACCTGGTTCTGCTAAAATCAAAGACCAGGCTGGGCGGCTTCACTGGAGATTGGGAAATTTTTCAGAGGCTTTAAAAAATCATTTTGAAGCATTGGATATATATACAAAAACGGGAAATAAATACGACATAGGAGAAGTACTGGTAGAAATTGGCCAGGATTATTTGGATGATGGGAAATATGCTGAAGCCAAAACTTTTTTACTAAAAGCATTAAATATAAGTAAAGAAGCAACTGATATTAAAACTCTTGCAGCTGCTTACGATGTGCTTAGCTATTTGTATGAGCTGCAGGGCAACATTGCAGAAGCGGCAAAAGTAAGATACGATTACCTGAAAACTATCGAACACACAGGTGATAAAAATGCCATCGTTCATGCAACCGCACAGTTGGCACTCAATTTTAAGGCCCTTGGAAATAATAAGGATGCAATAAAATATTTTAAGATGGGATTACTGCCGGCAAAAGAAGCAGGCGACAAAGTGGAGGAAGCTTTCTTTAATAGCAATCTTGCAGATCTTTATATTGCTGAAGGCAACTTTCCTGATGCGATGAAACATTATTCCACTGCATTAAAGTTAGCCGATGAATTTAAAGATATACCACTGCTTGCCGATACACATCATGGAATGGGAAACCTATACCTGGCACAGGGTAATTATGCAGAAGCGCTGAATTATTATCTGATTGCAGAACAGGAATTGAAGTCGGTTGCAAATAAACAGGGCCTTGCAAATTTATATGCTGAAATGGGCATTGCATATACCGGCCTTAAAAAATTTGACCAGGCAAAAAAATCTTTCCGTGATGCAAAGATCCTGTACAATGGCTTAAACAACAAAATACCCATGGCCATTTATTACAGCGGAACAGCCACCCTTGACAGTGCGACCGGCAATTGGGAAGATGCATACCAGCATTACAAGAAATACATTGTTACGAGGGATAGTAGTTTCAACAAAGAAACACTGAAGAAATTAGTAGTTTCTCAAATGCAATATGAAAGTGATAAAAAGGAAGCTATCAATAAAGCAGAACAGGAAAAAAAAGATATAGTAGCTCAGGGAGAAATTAAACGCCAGCGTAATATTCGTAACTCCGCTTTTGCTGTGCTGGCACTGGCTTTGTTATTTTCAATAGTAGTTTACCGGCAGCGTAATAAATTAGCTGCGGAGAAAAAACGAAGTGATCTGCTGGTGATGGATAAAGAACTGTTGCTTAGAGAAATTCATCATCGTGTAAAAAATAACCTGGAAGTTGTAAGCAGTTTACTGGCACTGCAAAGTGCCCAGATAGATGACCCCAATACCAAAGAAGCCATGCAGGAAGGGCAAAACAGGGTACACTCTATCGGTATTGTACACCAGAAATTATACCAGGGCGAAAACCTGGGTGCCATAGAGATGAAGGATTATTTCATCAACCTCAGTGAGAGTATATTGGATTCTTTTGGCGCTGAAAAAAGGGTGACCATTGAATGTGCCATGGACCAGCTGAATGTAGATATTGATACGGCTGTTCCTCTCGGCCTTATTGTGAACGAACTCTTAACCAATACCCTCAAATACGCCTTCCCCGAAGGGCAACAAGGTAAAGTTCAGATAAAACTGAAAAAGCAAGCTGACGGTGCATTACACCTGGAAGTGTCTGATAATGGCATCGGCAAATCCGGCCTTACGCAGGGCACTGGTTTTGGCGGACAACTGGTATCGCTGCTTACACTACAATTAAGCGGCTCCATGAGAGAAGAAGTAAAAAATGGCACCAGCATTTATTTTGAGTTTAAACCTATAAAGGCTGCCTGACGCAGGAAAGTTGCTGCGTTCAACCCCGTCAGCGGTTGCAAACCCCGCCTGAACGGACGGGCAGGCCTCACGGTGGTTAATTAAACATTGTCTTGAATCAAACAATAATCCTCTATTCCTCCGGTAAATATCTCCCCTGCTTCGGACAGTTTTACATCCTGTTCGTCCTTAAGGCCTTTGTTTTACCTTACTCAAACAGTAAGTTTATAGAATATTTTTTAACTGAAGCTATTAAAGCAACTTTTCACCTGATTATTTAAAACATCAAAACATAAAAAATGAAAAAGATCAATTCTCTTTTGGCTGCAGCATTACTTGCTTCAGCCTTCGTTCTTTCTGCAGCTTTTTTTATTGGCGGATGTAATGAGACTGCTCCTGCAAAAGAAGAAGCCAAAAAAGAAGAAGCCGTTACTCCCGCCACTGCTGCTGTTGCAGTTACCAATCCCAACTTTAGCATTGCACCTGTTGAGTATGCAGAGCTGAGTGAAAAGGCACTGGGTCATTTTGCCAAATTTGAGTATGATGCCTGGGCGGAGATGCTGGCGGACAATGTAACTTATGTCTTTCCCGATGGCGATTTGGATACCCCGTACTAAAATTGAAGGCAAGGCAGCGGTGCTGGCATGGTGGAAAACTTGGAAAGAAAAATCTGGCATTGAATCAATGACGATGAGTGAGTTCAACCATTTTCCACTCAACGTGACTGCACAGCCCAAGGGCGGCGCATTGATGGGCAACTATGACTTCTCCTATTTTTCCAACAAGATGGTTTTTATTGGAAAGCCTGTTGCATTGCGGATGAACTTTGTCGCCCATTTCAATGCTGATAAGAAGATTGACCGCTACATCACTTATTATGACAGAAGTGTCATCATAAAAGCAACAGGCAAGAATGTGCTGGAGGACATGAAAGCAAAAAAATAATACCTGAACGATAATATTTCTGATTACTGATACGATTTTTTTTAAAACTCAAAATTCAAAAAAAATGAAAAGGATAATACAACCAGGTTTGCTTTTTGCAACCCTTCTGCTAACCGTTTTCGCCACTGCCGTACAAGCACAATCTACCACTGCCCCACCACCCCGGTACAAAGATGTGGTAGTGGATAATCCGAATGCCGAAGCAGACATGAAAGTGGTGGGAGACTTTGTAAATGCACTCACCGCCGGAGATCTTGACAAAGCCAAAAGCCTGCTGGCTGAAAAGTATAAAGGATATGGCCCCAGCCCGGTAGATTCAACAACAGCAGAAAAGACGATTAGCAGCTGGACAGAAAGTAATAAAGTACAGTTAAACCGGAAAGTAAGTTTTGTAACACAAACCTTCCGGGTATTGCAAGGAGATCTGAAAGGTAACTGGGTATCTATGTGGGGCGATTACAGTTTTACGCAGGATGGAAAAAATGTTGCCTTTCCATTTCAATACACTGCCAGGGTAACTGATGGCAAGATTGATACGGACAGAGTTTATTATGACAGAATGTATATCATGCAAACACTTGGCTTTAAGGTAACACCGCCGGAGAAAGCCAAACAGTAAATGATTATATAAACCTAACCAGCAACCAGCACAATGCAAAGGGGAGTGAATTAAATCACTCCTCCTGCATTTAAAAATCAAAATTTGCTTTGCCATTGATTAATGAGTACTTTACTCTACAACACATTTTTTCAGCATTGATTTTTTATCTTAAACATTCAGCATCATGAAAAAAAATTTCTCGTTTAGCATTATTATCTTCTTAATTTTTTCAATTTTACCTGGTTGTAATAATATCGAAAATACTAAGCCGGCAACGGCAGACAATCCAATAAAACCTGTAGCAACAGAAACACCAGCGTACTTCAACTTAAGACCCGAAGTTGAAAAAGCCTATGGCTACAGCCATGCAGTAAAAGTTGGTAACGACATTAAAATTTCCGGCGCCGTAAGCATGGATGATAAAGGGAATTTAACGGCACCGGGCAATTTGGAACAGCAAATGAAAAACTGTTATGGCGATTTGGAAAAAATTTTACAGCACTATGGCTGCACTTTTGATGATGTGGTGGTTGAAAATATTTTCACCACCAACATGCAGGAGTTTATAAAAGTGTCCGGCTACCGAAACAGCATTTATAAAAAGCAATTTCCCACCGGCACCTGGCTGGAAGTAAAAGGGCTGGCATTGGTGGGGCAGTTGATTGAGATAGATATGGAAGTGTATAAGGCGAAATAAATTTTGCAATACCAAAACAACAAATAGTTTACATCTACTCTGCCATGCAAAGTCTCCAGCATTTGAAAAATTGTGATGTATTAATAAAATCCTTTTGCACCGTCTGCATTATTAAACAATAAAACAAATTATTATGAAAAGAAGTACGTTTTTAAAAAACACAGCATTATCTGCCATTGCCATCAGCACTACCGGTTTTATCCGTTTCGACGGCCAGCGTTATGTAGGCGACTGCGAAACAACCTCCGATGTGTTGGGCCCTTTTTACCGGCCCGACAGTCCGCTTCGGACTAACCTTATGATTAAAGGTGAAAAAGGCGATCCGATAGAATTGGCTGGAAAAATAAAACATGACGATTGCACTACGCCATACAATAAGGCCAAAATAGAGCTATGGCATTGTGATGGTGCCGGCATCTACGACAACGAATCCGCTGATTTCAAATACCGGGGTACTGCTTACTCCGACGATAAGGGCAATTATTCCTTCCAAACCATACTGCCCGTACCTTATGGCAGTGGCGACAATTACCGCCCGGCGCATTTCCACCTGATGATTTCTGCGGAGGGTTATCAGCCATTGGTAACGCAACTCTATTTTGTGGGCGACCCATGGATATCAAAAGATAGTAGTTCCTCTTCACCAACTGCAAAAAGAAGGATCCTGCAGGTGCAAAACCAACAAGATGGGAGCAAAAAAGTGGAATTCGACATCAGTATGTCAAAAAAACTGGCTGCCGAACCAGCTGCAATTGACAGGTTAACGGGCACGTATACCAGCGAAAAAGATGCCAGCAAAAAAATGGAGCTGTTCAAAAAGGACAATCAATTGTGGATGAAGGGCGAACCGTTTGGGATGAACTTTGAATATGCCGGCAATAATACTTTTCTGATCCCTGGTGTGCCAGTAAAGGTATTGTCATTTGTTTTTGAAATAACTTCTTCCGGGGCAGTGAAGATGACGGAAACTTCTACAAACGATAAAGGAGAAAAAGAAATAACGGTACATACCAGGGAGAAGTGATAAGAAAAGAATCCATTAAAAAACCAGAGCCAAAATAAACAACCCAGGTGGCAAATATCCAACAGGCAATTCATTTAATTAACTTATCAAAACAATCTTTTGATGTCTTCACAATACATCCTTCATCCCACCTGCAAAGCGGAAAGAATTAATTCAGTGGATACCATAAGAGGTGTGGCACTTTTAGGGATTTTATTAATGCAGCGGCATGAATTGTATTATATTGTTGTTGGCATTTGGATATTTTAATTGGACACTAAGCCCGGTTTAGTTGCGGTACTTCCGGTTCGGGCCATTGGAATGGGCATGGCGCCGTTTAACTTATTAGCAAAGGCAATCTTTTAAACGGAGAGAATAAATCAGTTTAAATGAACCAAACTGAGTTTATTTGGCATTCAATTTTCTACTGGTCAGCTCAATTTTTTATTCACATATAAAACAAAAAAAATGAAGCATTTAAAATTCGCAACAGTTATTGTTGCCTTGTTCTTCCTCACTATTGGATGTAACCAGCCTGCTGCTGACAAAGCACCTGAAGCAGTTGCTGAGACTACCCCACCAATGGCTGCAAAAGCAGATCCGGCAAAAATGAAAGCTGACATACAGGCACTGGAAACTGCCTGGGCCAATGCTGACAATGCCCGTGATGTAAATGCACTGGCAGCCTTTTATGCAGACGATGCGGTGAGCCTCGCCAATAATCAACCGATGCTTACAGGCAAAGCTGCCATTCAAAAAGATTTAGAAGCGACTATGGCCAAAAGACCTAAAGGTTCTACCATTTCTTACGACGTAATGGATGCATTTGGGTGTGATAATTTTGTTACAGAGGTTGGCAAAACAACCTACAAAGATTCTACAGGAAAAGTGCTCTCCACAGCAAAGTACATGGCAGTTTGGGAAAAACGGGATGGCAAATATATATGCATCAGAGATATCGGCAACGATGATGTAAAAGCGAAGTAATCCTGTTGCCTATTCCACCCTGCAGCTATTGGATACTGGAAGGGATATTTTGATATACCCCTTCCAGTATTGGAAATTTTAACAGAATTTTTTAACTATTCAAAATGCATTCGACAGAGTTAGTTAACTTTCATTTATTATCCACTCCCCTGCAACTCCCCTTTAATCTACCCAAGAAATTAATTTGACTTTAATGCAGGCCGACAATCACGATAGCAATCAAATCGAATTCCTCCGAACAAACACAAGAACTGGTTTTGAAAAACTTCCAGAATAATTTGGCTAAAGCCAACACATAAATTAATTTATTATCTCCAGCTAAAGCTGGAGGCTATTCAAAAGCTGGAGGCAATTCAAAAATTTGGAGGCAATTAAAAAAGCATACACTCTGAATTGCCACAGGCCTGTGGACTAAATAATTATAAAAATTAAATTGGCTTTAGCCAAATAACAAAAATTAAATAACATGCCATTTGTAACCTGGAAGCAATTCAAAAATTTGGAGACAATTAAAAAAGCATGCACTCTGAATTGCCACAGGCTTTAACCTGTGGACTAAATAATATAAATTAAATTGGCTTTAGCCAAATAAAAAAAATAAATAACATGCCATTTGTAAGCTGCAAGCAATTCAAAAATTTGGAGGCAATTAAAAAAAGCATGCACTCTGAATTGCCACAGGCTTTAGCCTGTGGACTAAATAATATAAATTAAATTGGCTTTAGCCAAACAACAAAAAATAAATATCATGCCATTTGTAAGTGTTTATATCCATTTTGTATGGAGTACAAAAAACAGGGTGCCCTATTTAGAAACCAAAACAATAAGAGCCGCCATGTGGCAACACATAAGGGATAATGGAGAAGCAAAGGGAATATTTATTGACTTTGTAAATGGGCATACCGACCATTGCCACTGCTTAGTTTCTTTGGGCACTGAACAAACCATTAGTAAAGTAATGCAGTTGATAAAAGGTGAAGCTGCATTTTGGTTTAATAAACAAAATTTTATTGCAGACAAATTAGAATGGCAGGATGAATATTTTGCAGTTTCTGTATCAGAATCGGTGTTGAATAAAGTAAGGGATTATATTAAAAACCAGGAGGAACATCATAAGAAAAAAACATTTCAGCAGGAGTATGATGAGTTCATTACAAAATATGGATTTCAAAAATTTAAAGATGAATGAGGGATTTTATTTTGGCTAAAGCCAATATCATTAATTAATTTATTTGGCCTCCAGCTAAAGCTGGAGGCAATTCAATGCTGGAAGCAATTCAAAAATACATGCACTCTGAATTGCCACAGGCTTCAGCCTGTGGACCAAAAGAAAAATTCATTGGCTTTTCACAGAATCCTGCGGATAGCCAAACAAACAATGCAAAAGATACAAAGTGGAAAGGAACTGGTTAAGTATTTGAAGAAGGAATATTATCTTGATTAAAAGCCCATCAACAATGCAGCGAGCCCTCAACAGCACAAAAAAAAGAATTGAATCCATTGATATCCTCCGGGGTATTGTAATGGTCATCATGGCGCTGGATCACACAAGAGATTTCTTTCACGTTACGGCTAACACAAGCGATCCTTTAGTAATTCCATCCACA
>JAYVLZ010000442.1:0-5045 GCA_043759175.1 Chitinophagaceae bacterium
CAAAACCTCTTTAGGGGATGGGGGCAAAAAAATTACAACTATGTATATCAACAATAACCGGTTTCGTTTCCGCAGCGACGATGAAGAAACACCAAAAGAATTACCAGAGAACCCAATGGAGAAAATGATGAGTGGGTGGCAGTTTGATAAAAAATTTATTGAGCAGCGTAAGATATTTTTATGGGGAGTGGTGGATGATAAAAGCTGCAAAGACATCACCGCAAGGTTGCTCTATTTAGAAGCATTGGATCCCGGAAAAGAAATTACTTTTTATATCAGCAGCCCCGGCGGTATGGTTACCAGCGGCATGGTAGTGTATGATACTATGCGAATGATCAGCAGCCCGGTAAGCACTATCTGTATGGGCATGGCAGCCAGCATGGGCAGCATTTTATTAAGCGGTGGTGCCAAAGGCAGGCGTTTTATTTTCCCTCATGGCGAAGTAATGATACATCAGCCAAGCGGCGGCGGACAGGGCACCAGCGCTGATTTAGAAATAATGGCAGAGCAGATCCGGAAAACAAAAGAAATGGGTGCAAGAATATTAGCAGAAAACTGCGGGCAACCATTTGAAAAAGTAATGAAGGATTTTGACAGGGATTACTGGATGGATGCAAAGGAATCCATTGCGTATGGCATTGTGGATGGGGTGCTGGATAAAATCTAATTTAAAATTTAATTTTTATAAGGGTGCTGGTTTTCAAAAGCCGGCACCTTTTTTATTTTATAAACTGCATTCTTAAAAACAAACCATTTCTTCCTTACAAAAAATCTTTCCAGCCAGATACAAAAAAAATAGTAACCAAAATCATTGCAGCAAGTAATTGCACCAGTGCTAAATATTCATATCTTTTTATCGTCATTAATACTGGATAATGCAAATTGTTGCGGCAATCAGGCTATTAACCAGCAGTTTCCTATGTAGCATTTTTATCATTTTTAAAACTCCTTAAACCAATCCCAGTTTCTATCATCGTTTTTTATTTTTTGCAAAGCAATCATCGATGAATTTAAATTTAATTTTTTGTCACTGATAATAACACTGCTTGCAAAAACCCGGTACTTCAGTTTGTATGGAAGCAATTTTGATAACAAACTGAAAGGGCTTTTAACAATCAGATCAAATATTTCTTTTTTTGCGGACAAATTGTATTTTACGCAGCCAATTTGCTTATATGATGGGTAATTCAGAATGTACCTGATAAGTTTATTGACACTGGGTATACCTGTATCATCTATCACAATTATTCCTCCAATATCTATCATCCTGTTCAGGTAGAAAAAATCAATTAACGTATGGTCAAACGTATGATTACCATCTATAAAACATAAATCATATTTTTTTCCTTCTGATAATAACTGAGGTAAAATAATTTCTGAGAGGCCTTCTATTAATTCAAAAAAATTAATACCCGCTTTTTTTAAATTTGATACACCAATATTTTTAAAAGATTCGTTTTGCCAGGCATCTATTATTGTATGATGAGGATTTTTTATCTTTTCTAATGCTGAACAAATAAATAGCGAAGATATACCGTATGCACAGCCTATTTCAATAGTATTTTTAGGTTTATACTCCTGTATGAGCTTAGTTAAAAACGCCCCCTCTTTCATATCGACATTTCCTGCCAGTTTATATTCATTTCCAGCATCATCATAAACAAGTTGTTTCCTGAAAATTTCATCTAATAATTCGCTTGCAGTCATTTTTTTACTTTAAAAATAAGAGTTATTTAGTATCTGAATCCATCAATATATTCTTCCAAAGTGTTGCTTATGCAATATATCTTACAGCCACAAACAATATAAAATATTTTATATTTTATGAAACCAGCTTTAAATAAAAAGGATGAGTTTAAAACTTCAAAAAAATAATTATTTCAAATACTGCATTCTTAAAAACAACCATTTCTTTCTTACAAAAAATCTTTCCAGCCAGATACAAAAAAAATTAAACAAGATAACCGCACCGAGTAATTGCCACAATGCTAAATTTTCCTGTTTTCTAAGCACCATTAATAAAGGATAATGTAATAAGTAGAGAACATAACTGCCTGTTCCGGCAGCATAAAAGAAAAAATTAAATCCACTTTCAATATTAGTTAATAATGGAACCCGTAATTTCTTTCTTAAAAAATAAAGTATAAAAAAAACAGTGGCAATGGCAGCGCCAAAAAAGAGTTTATTCAAAGTGGCTGATGGACTCACATAGTTCATCACAAACAAAACAATTGTAATAAGCAAAACAAGAAAGAAATTTTTATCAAGTGCTATATTCTTTTGCAGGTAAACAATGGCTACAAAATAACCTGCATACCAAACAAAAAATAATGCTGCAAAAGCGATGTATGGAAAGAAGAAAAATTTATTTAACAGAACGCAAATAACAGAAATTGTAAAAGATGCAATCAGTGCAATACGATTAATGGGTGCAGTAAGTTTATTGGTTTTACAGCATTTAAAAACCAGCAATAAAAATACAGGCAGCAAAAAATAATAAAACATTTCAAAAGATAAGGACCACAACGGCCCATTATCACCATAGGGAGCAAACCAGTTTCCTTTATAAGACTTTGAAGATTGCAAAAAGAAAATATTGCCAAGCAAGGTTTTCAAATTGAAGTCATCGTTCGCCGTTATGGCATTTATAAGCAAGCCACAAAAAAAAGTAAAGGCAATAGCAAAATAATACGGCGGTAAAATTCTTTTCAGTCTTCTGTATGTATAGTCGTTAAAAGTATTCTTGCTCACCGGCAATCCATTTCTTACACTCAGGCAAATACTAAACCCAGAAAGAAAAAAGAAAAACAAAACAGCCTGCTCATTCATATCGGATATAAACTGCAAAATGTTTTGAAACCACCCGGTAAATTTATTGGCAAATAAATTTTGGAACCTTGTATATACATGATGAAACACCACAATCAAAGCTGCCAATCCCCTGCAACTATCTAATATTTTTATTCGTTGCATAATTAACTGAACAATGTATTTTCTCCACCCATGGTTTTGATCCTTCCTAAATGAGCATAAGCTTTTGCAGTCGCCTCCCTTCCTCTTGCAGTACGTTGCAGAAAACCTTCCTGTATTAAAAAAGGTTCATACACTTCTTCTAATGTTCCTGGTTCTTCACCTACTGCAGTTGCAATGGTAGTGATGCCAACCGGTCCGCCCTTAAACTTATCAATAATGGTACTCAATATCCGGTTGTCCATATCATCCAACCCATGTTCATCTACATTCAAAGCTTTTAATGAATGTTGTGTAATGCCAATATCAATGATGCCATCATTCAGCACCTGTGCAAAATCTCTTACCCTTCTCAGCAGGCCATTGGCAATACGGGGAGTGCCACGGCTGCGTTTTGAAATTTCTTCTGCTGCATCATTGCTGATTTGAGTGCCTAAGATACCAGCACTTCGCAAAATAATTTTTTGCAGCGTGGCAGCATTGTAATATTCTAACCTCGATTTAATACCAAACCTTGATAACAATGGAGCGGTCAATAAACCGCTTCTTGTGGTGGCTCCAATTAAAGTAAATGGATTCAGATTAATCTGTACACTCCTGGCATTGGGTCCCGTATCGATCATAATATCAATCCGGTAATCTTCCATCGCAGCGTACAAATATTCTTCCACCACATTACTCAGGCGGTGTATCTCGTCGATAAACAATACATCATTTGTTTCTAAATTGGTAAGCAAACCTGCAAGGTCACCGGGTTTTTCAATTACAGGGCCACTGGTTTCTTTAATACTTACACCCAGCTCATTCGCCACAATTCTGCTCAGGGTTGTTTTACCCAAACCAGGCGGTCCATGGAATAAAATATGATCCAGCGCTTCCCCTCTTATCTTCGCAGCTTTAATAAAAATCTGCAGATTTTCTATCGTCTGGGGTTGACCGCTAAAGTCAGCTATTTCGCTGGGGCGAATATTATTTTCAAACTCTTTGTCTCCAGCATTGAATGAGGCTCCGTCTTTATTTAAATTAGGATTTGCCATGCCGTAAAAATAATCATTAATCAAATGACGGGTGCGTTATTTTTATCAGCATTATTAAAAATATAATCATGCAAATATTTGTATATACAAATAAAATATAATTACCTTTGTCGCCTCAATGAAATCATCAGAAAGCCGATATAATAAATGCTTATATTTTTCAGCCAATGCATTGGCAAGGAAAATTGAAAAGCTGGCTATTGACAGTTGGAAAGAATTAGACCTTTCTCCCAGTCATGGTTATTTACTCATGATCGTATTGGAAGAACCCGGTGTGCAGCCAACAGCCATTGCAAATGAGCTGCAGCTTACACCCAGTACCATTACTCGTTTGATAGAAAAATTAGAGTTGGCAAAACTGGTGATACGCACTACAGAGGGCAAGCTTACCAATATCTATCCTACACCCAGGGCAAAAGAATTATATCCCAGGATGAAAAATTGTTCAGCCAATTTTTTTGAAAAATATACTGCTGTACTGGGGGAGCCGGAAAGTAACCGTATGGTGAATAATATGAACAAACTGAATGATAAATTGCCGTAACAAAATTTTTTATCCAAATAATTGTATATACAAATAAATCTAAAATTAAAATTTATGAAGTACGTAATCACCGGGGGATCTGGAAATATCTCCAACTCATTAGCTGAGGCATTATTAACAGCAGGCCATGAAGTAACTGTTATTGGCCGTAATGCAGAACATTTAAAATCATTAACAGACAAAGGTGCAAAGGCCGCTGTTGGATCCCTGGAAGATGAAGCATTTGTTACTGCCACATTCAATGGAGCAGATGCGGTGTATTTAATGATACCACCCAACTTTGCTGCAAGTGGCTGGAGGGAATATCAAAATAAAGTAGCTGATGTTTATGTAAACGCTTTGAAAGCGAATGATATTAAATACGCAGTTGTTCTAAGCAGTGTGGGTGCCCACATGGGCAATGGTGCTGGTCCCGTAGATGGATTAAGTGACCTGGAGAAAAAATTGTATGACCTTCCCAATCTAAATGTAAAAAATCTCCGCCCTTCTTATTT
>JAYVLZ010000443.1:0-3644 GCA_043759175.1 Chitinophagaceae bacterium
AGCAACTCATGGTGGATGCTGGTTTTATTGACAGCCTTATTATCAATTATAAAATCCCTGCAGCTATCAAAGTCAATGAAGCTGAAATTACATTTTGGAAAAACAGGATCGATCCAAAAAATCCCGGCATTGTAAATGAATCAAAATTTGCAGGAGCACTGATGAGCCGTTTTCATTTAACAGGCGATATAATGGATGTAAAAACTGCCGACAGTATTTTAAAAAAAATCGACACCCTGTTTGATCACAAAGAAGCAGCGCCCAATCTTTCTTTAGCAGGCCATTATATTTTAGAACATCGTTTTGAGGAAGCAGATGCAGCCTTACAAAAAGCAACAACCATCGGGTTAAAAAAATATGATCAGTATGCTGCATCGTTTGACGTAAATCTTGAACTGGGCAGATATATGGATGCCAACAGCAATCTTTACAACATCAGGGCGGAGAATGATTATGGATATAAATTCCGTCAGTCTAAATGGCAGCATTACAAAGGCAATATGGATTCTTCTATCAGTGCTATGCAAAAAGCCATTGCATTAAGTGGCAATGATATCAACCTGCGGCAGGCGGCATTATCTAACACAGCAGACCTTTACCTGCACAATAGTGAATTACAAAAAGCCAATGATCTGTACATGCAATCTATCCGATTAAGTGCGGCAGACCTGCACAGTATTATGGGGCTTGGATGGATTGCACTGGTGCATGATAAAAATATTCTACTGGCAGAAAAAATATTCCGCTTTGTAAAAACAAAAACAACATCACCTGATCCATTATTAAAACTGGTACAAACTGCAGAAGCAACAAACGACAGTAATGCTGCAAAACAATTTACCAATGAATTTATATTGAAAGTTAGCGATAGTCTCTATGGCAATATGTACAATAAATATTTGATTGATCTTTACACCAGTGTTTTAAACCAACCTGCAAAAGCAGCAGCCATCGCTGCAAAGGAATTAACCAACAGAACCACGCCACAAACCTATGCATGGTATGTGTATGCGTTGTATAAAAATGGCAAAGGCGATGAAGCATTTAAAATGTATCAGCAAAATGTATCCGGCAAACCGTTAGAAGGATTAGAATTGTACTGGATTGGTAAAATGATGCAGGGTTTGAAGAAAGGATACAATGCGAAAGAATATTTTGAAGAAGCATACAAAAATCGTTATGATCTGAGTCCTGCAAAAATTAAAGATCTGGAAACAATCCAACAATAATTTTACAACTCCCACCCAGAAGCCAGTACATCTGCAATGTGCATTGTCTTAATGGGTAAATTTTTATTTTGAATGTATCCATCCAAATGCATCAGGCAACTCATATCTGTGGAGATAATATATTCAGCGTTGGTAGATTTTGCATTGTTTACTTTTTGATCGGCCATTGCAACTGAGATCGCATCAAATTTTACAGCGAAAGTTCCGCCAAACCCACAGCAGGTTTCTACATCATTCATCTCTGTTAGTTGCAATCCTTTTACATTACCCAGCAATCTTCTTGGCCCATCTTTTATGTTGCATTCTCTCAGTGCAGCGCAACTATCATGGTAGGTGGCAGTACCATTCAGCACAGCCCCAAAATTTTCTATCTTTAAAACATCCGTCAAAAACTCAGTGAACTCAAATATCCTGTTGCTCACATCTTTCACCTGGTTATGCATTGAAGAATTATCAAATAATTTAGCGTAATAATTTCTTACAAAACCAACACAGCTTGCGCTGGGGCAAACAATATAATCAGCGGTATCAAAGTCTTTCAGAAACTTAGTACATACAGCTCTTGCCTCATCCCAAAAACCAGCGTTAAAGGCAGGCTGGCCACAGCAGGTTTGATTGGTATTGTACTGCACTTCACAGCCAGCTTTCTCCAGCACCTTCACCATATTAAAAGCGGTTTGTGGATAGAGCTGGTCTATAAAACATGGTATGAATATTTGTACTTTCAAAGTGCAACAGCCACCCCAACCCCTAAAGGGGCTTTTAGAGTATAATAATTTTAATTCTATTTAATAGTCAAACAGTCACAGTCCACTATTTTGAAGACTCTTACATCTTCATAAGCTAAAGCCCCCTTTAGGGGGTTTGGGGGTTTATCATCTTCAAAGCCGTCACCGCAGCTTCTTCTCCTTTATGTCCATGCTTACCTCCCACTCTTTCCTCAGCCTGTTCCTGGTTATCCACGGTCAATACTCCAAAAATGGTTGGGACCGGCAGCATTAAATTCAATTGTACCACACCATCTGTTATGGCTCTGCACACATAATCAAAGTGAGGTGTGCCGCCTCTTATTACACAAGCCAATGCAATAAAAGCATGCGGCTTATCATCTTTGTATTTGTGTATTTCCCAATATTTTTTTATTGCAAACGGAATTTCAAAAGCGCCGGGCACAGTCATCACTTTAAAACAAACCTTGTTTTCATCCAGCACTTTTTTACACCCTGCTTCTAACTTATCCAGTATATCCGCATTCCATTCAGTACGGATAATAACGATACAGGCATCCTTTGGTAATTGGATGCCTGTTGTGTTAAGCAATTGATCAGAATTAACTGACATAATATTTTTTATATTTTATTCTCATGTAAAATAATTCAGGCTGTATATTTTTATTTTATTTCACCCAGCCTGGCTAAATATTTATCCATCTCTGCAGCATGACTGCTCTTTGGATATTCATCTTTTATCCGTTGAAAAAATTCAATGGCCTCTTTTGTTTTACCGGTTGTTTCAGCAAACAAGCCAGCTTTATACAAAGCTTCCGGTGTCATAAATTCGTCTTTAGCATTTACACCAATTGCTTTTTTATAATACTCCATTGCATCATCATTCTTTTTCAATTCAGAATAAGCATCTCCCAATAAAATATAAGCTGCAGCCTGCACCTGTGTAGCTTTGGTAGAAAAATCTTTCAGGTGTTTGATGGCATTATTAAAATCTTTGTTGTTCAGGTAGCAGGCGCCTGCAATAAAGTGAGCCCTGTTACCAGCCGCAGTACCACCGTAGTTGTTAGCTACTTTTAATACACCGGCAGCAATACCGTTGCCACCGTTTAATACCAGGTTGATAGAATCTTTACTAAAACCAGCCTGGGTCATTTTATCAAAAACACTCTCCGCCGGAAAGATCATTTCTGCAGCTTTGGCTTCGTTGGGTTCTTTTACAAAATTTTTATACCCTAACCAGCCACCAATCACTAAGATCAGTGCACTGCCAACATAAATAATCGGCTTGCTGAATTTTGCCCAAAAATCTTTGGCTTTTCCAACTACGTCAGTTTGTGTTTCTACCACTTCTGTGATTACTTGCTTCTCTGCCATTTTTTAAACGCACCCTTCATACGCTGCAATCAGAACCGAAGGACATTTTTTAATTATTAAAATTTAATTGTTCTTTTCTTACTACTTGCTACTTGCTACTTGCTTCCTGCTTCTTAATCCACAATAAACGGATAATCCGCCTGCACATAAACATCCTTCAATAATTCATCATCACCCGGCCATGGACTTTCTTCTGCAAATTTCACACATTCATCCACCTGGGCTTTTACTCTTTCATTCATCACTTCAATCTCAGCTTCAGTTACCTTGTATTCATCCTGCAGCACTCTGAGTACATGGTCAATCGGGTCTC
>JAYVLZ010000444.1:0-10675 GCA_043759175.1 Chitinophagaceae bacterium
AATTGCCCCGTCCGCTGGCCAGCGGACGGGAACAATTAAAAATAAAATACCCGGGCTTTAACCCAAAGTCTTTGGGCTAAAGCCCGGAAGAGAGAATAAATTATTTTTTCACTGCCCTAAAGGACAGTGCAATTAAAGTTTTTAATTTAAAAATATCCTTAACTAAATGACATTGCCCTAAAGGGGAGTAAGGCAAGAGTTCTAAAATTAAACCACTTAAGTTTTAATACTACTTGTCCTTTTTCTCAAATGCATTCAATCCACATTTTAGCCATTCAGTAAATGCTGCAGGATCGGGTGTATAAAATTTTGTTTTTGTTAAAGCCACTTCATCTGCATTAATGATGGCGTATTGGGGTTGGGAAGCAGCTCCAAAATTTTCTGTTTGAAAAGTTGCCCAGCGATCCCCAACAGTGATGATAGGTTTTTCATTGCCACTGCTTGTCTTAAAAACAGTTTGTTCAGTTGCAGGCAGTTTGGTCTTTTCATCCACATATAAGGATACTACCACAAACTTTGTTCTCATCAAACTATCAACAGCTTTATCCGTCCACACTTTTTCTTCCATGCGGCGGCAGTTAACACAGGCCCACCCGGTAAAGTCAATCAGTAAAGGTTTATGTTCTTTTCTTGCTAACTGCAATGCTTTTTCATATTCATTGTGTATCGGTTCAACGCCTTCAGTAATTAAAACATGATGTTTGTACAAACTGTAAGACAATGGTGGAGGAAACCCACTTAACAAACCAAGATTTGCCCAGCGGCTGTTGGTAACCCCTGGAATTAAATACAATGTAGTGGCTCCAAATAAAATGATAAAAGCTACTCTTGTCACAGAAAATTTCTTTATTGGGCTGCTATGACTCATTTTTAACCAGCCCATCAAATACAATACGATCATAGCGCCAATGATGATCCAAAGCGCTACAAAAACTTCTCTTTTTAAAATCCCCCACTGCATTACATTATCTGCATTGGCTAAAAACTTTACTGCCAAAGCCAGCTCTATAAAACCCAATACCACTTTTACATCCGTCATCCAGCCACCTGATTTTGGTAAAGACTGCAACCAATTCGGAAACATGGCGAATAATGCAAAGGGTAATCCCAATGCAATTCCAAAACCTGCAGCACCTGCTGTAAGCGGCCACGGGCCTTCATTTGCCACATTTGCTAACAAGGTTCCCAATATAGGACCGGTGCATGAAAATGAAACAATGGCCAACGTGGTTGCCATAAAAAATATACCTGCAATATTGCCCAATCCAGATTTTGAATCTGCTTTGTTTGCGATGGAGGAGGGCAACACAATTTCGAACAAGCCAAAAAATGATAAGGCAAAAAAAACAAACACTGCAAAGAAGATCAAATTGAGCCAAACATTGGTAGAGATATTATTAAAAATTTCGGGGCTGATGGTTTTGCTGGCGATATGAAACGGTATGGTGATCGCCACATAGATCAGGAAAATAAACAAACCATAAAAAACTGCATTAGATATTCCTTTGGCCCTGCTCTGTGATCTTTTTGTAAAGAAGGTTACCGTTACGGGAATCATAGGAAATACACAGGGTGTTATCAAAGCAATCAGTCCGCCTAAAAAACCCAATAGAAAAATAGCGGCAATGCTTTTATTCTGTGTGCCATCATCGCCACAATTATTTACCGGATTTTTAATATCAATGGCGGATGATTTTATTTTTATTCCCGTAACCACACCGCCTTCCAGCGATGCATTAAAATCAAAGGGCAAATCAGGAGAAAATTCATCACCCCTGTTAAAGAAAACAGAGAGTTTACCCAGCAATTGTGCAGGCACTGCATTCTTAAATTGCAATACCGCTTCCCATTCTGCATTTCCTTCTGTTACGGTTAACTGTTTATTTGTAAATATAGCAGAGGTAATCTTTTTCGTATTCCCGGATGCAGTAAAACTTTCAACAATAATACTACTGTCGTTAAAAACTAATTCTGCGGATGGTGTTCCATCAAGGTCCTGGGATGGTGCATATAATTCAGTGCCTGCTGCACCTGGTGAAGAAAAGATCAGTTCATATTTATTGTCAGCTAACTTATTTGTTTTTACAGTCCATTTAAAAACAGGCGTGTTAGTGGAGTCTTGTGAAAAAGCAAGTAATTGCACCAACAAAAAAGAGAGGAGTAAAAATTTAATTTTCATGTGCTGTTTGTTTACAAAAAACGAGTTCTTTAATAGAACCCGTTTCCTGCTGGTATCAAACCAAATTATTTTAATGCTATTGTAAAATCAATCTTTTTTGGGGGAAGACATTTTTTATCATCACAGGTCTGGTATTCCACACTACCTACTAAATTGGTTTTTGTATTTGATTTCAACTTTAATTTTTGAACAAAATCAACTTTGTTTGCATACTGGTTAGCGGATATTTTCAATTTCTCATCTTTAAACAACTGCATTTTTCCCAATTCTTTGATATTACCATCCAGCAAAATCAATGGATTTTTTTTAAAAAGAATTTCTGTGGGCTGACTGATAGCATCTGCCGGTTGTGTTTGTGAATAAAGATGCCAGGTATTTTGAATATTGGCAGTTAAATGAACTTCGTATGTTTTATCTGCTATTTTTTTGGCAGAGTAAGTCCATTGTACAGGGTTTAACATTTGTGCATTTGCCGCACCAACCGCTGAAAGAAAAAATAAGGTAAAAAATATTCTCATCATGATGTTTGTGAATTTTCACTCAAAGTTACAAATGAAGTGCCGTGAGTATTGTAAGTTAGGTTACACAACTGCCTTTTAACATTAGTTTAGCTGAAATAAATGAGCAAATACCTTTCTTCCATCTTCATTACTAAGTGATGGACTGCAAGCTCTTTCAGGATGCGGCATCATACCAAAAACATTTCTTTCTTTGTTACAGATGCCAGCTATATTATGAATAGCACCATTAGGATTAGCATTTGAAACAATACTCCCCTTTTCATCACAATACCTGTAAATGATCTGGCGGTGCATTTCCAGTTCTTCCAGCGTTTTCTCATCTGCAAAGTATCTTCCTTCTCCGTGAGCTACCGGAATTTTTAATGGCTGGCTCCCTTCTGTTGCTGCTTCTTTTATGAAAACATTTTTGCAAACAAATTGTTGCTTTTCATTTCTTAATAATATTCCTGGCAATAAACCGCTTTCGCACAATATCTGGAAGCCGTTACAAATGCCCAACACCTTACCACCTTTATTAGCAAACTCAATTACTTGCTGCATCATTGGGCTGAATTTGGCAATGGCGCCACAACGCAGATAATCACCAAAACTGAAACCACCGGGTAGAACAATGCAATCATCCGTGGTGAATGTACTGATGTCGTTATCTTTATGCCACAATTCAATTACTTCCTGTTTCAAATCATTCCTGAGGGTTTCTATCATATCCCTGTCGCAATTACTGCCTGGAAAAATTACTACACCGAATTTCATATTGTTATTTTGATTTATTTTCTTAATTAGTTACCAGTTTAAATCGGTACTGTGGTACAAGAGTCCGCTCAATGTCATTTAGTTAAGGATATTTTTTAATGACAAGCTTCAATTGCACTGTCCTTTAGGGCAGTGATAAAATAATTTATTCTTTCTTCCGGGCTTTAGCCCAAACAGTCTTTGGGCTAAAGCCCGGGTATTTTATTTTTAATTGTTCCCGTCCGCTGGATAGCGGAACGATGCTGATAAGAATTTATGCTGCTGATAACAAAAAATTTTTACGAAGTTACAAATAGCATATTAATTATTTTACAAAGTAACTAAACGCCATTACAAAAGCTACCATCAGCCAGTGGAGAAATTGGGGAAACCATCTGCGTTCTGGGTATAAAAAAGCGCTTCCAACAAATGCTGAAAGAGGAATGGCACACAATATCCAATAAGCAAAACTGCTGGTGGCATTGATAAACGGAATACTTACCGCCACAAAAAAATAAAGAAATACCAGGTTCCAGCTATTGCGTGTTTGCACCAGCTGCCGCAATAAATTTTTACGAATAAAAAAAAATCCAACCAGGCTCACAAACAACACTATAATGATTGCTGCCAGTGCCCATCCTGATTTATAAAACCGGGGTAAACTGAAAACGATACCTGGCAATTTATAGCCCTTCCATTTATCGGTAAGAAAAACATAGGACAGTAAAAAATAATAAGGTGCAATAATACCAAGCAGTGCAATCAGCCACTCAGAGAGTTTAAATGGCCTTATTAATACCAGGCCCAAAATAATGAGTGCTGCAAAAGCAATGGATGGGAAATAAAAAAAGGTTGAAATGCCAATGGCGATGCCAATATTAAACAGGGTACTCATGGCATTCTGGGTATTATTAAGGCTGCTCATACGTGCCCACACCCATACCAGCAGCGTATTAATAATTAAAGGTGCCGATAACACATCCCATTCTTTAAAAAGGGAAGTAAGGAGCAGGTAAGACATTCCAACCAGGTAATTAGGCTTTTGCATTAACCGCTGTTTATTGGCCATCTGGTTAAAAGTAATCGCCTGCGTATACAATAAAATAAATGCAATCAATGAATATACGGCAGGCAACCTGGTTCCTACAGGATTGAGCTGCAGCAGTACCTGCCTGAATAAAAAACCATCTGTTATCTGCGGTTCGGGCTTTACCGGATGAAGGAACATGGGCAGCTTTAGAAAGATACCATATACCAGCAACAAAAAAGTATTATATGGGTTATTGGCTTTAAATGTGCCTGTCACAAGTTGGTTGCATTTTTTTGTGATGCAAAAATGGGTAATTATTACTGGTTAAAAAAACAATATTATCCCGGAAATAGCTGCACAAAAAAATAAGTGCTGATAAGATCAAAAATTTACTTTGGCAAAGCATATCTGACCCCGGTAACTGCAGGGAATAATAACCTGCCGGCCACCAATTTGTTTGGCGAACCTTGGCATGAACTCATAATCTCTCTCATTGGTTTTTAGCGTGGGATTACGCCTGGCGTTGCCATCTGGGGTGATAATATTTTCTGATAGCAATTTATCTCTTTTAGAAATATCATTGAATAGAAAATGAAGTTCCCCGCCGGTATTAAATGTATTGAAGGAAAGATAATTATCATTGTCATCTGAAAATTGCTGTTTATGAATAACATTACTCCACTCAGGAATACCCTTTGGGGATAAACTCAATACCAATACATTATCATAATAATATCTTACACTTTGGTTAAACGAACCAAAGGGTCTGTAATAATAACCATAAGCCGGGTTATATGCATAGTAGTCGTAAGAGTTTAGATAAGGTGATCCATACAGGTAATCATAACGGTTCCATCTGTTGGCACCTGTACTCTGACTGGTAAAATCTTCAGCAGTAATGATGAAACTTCCGTCTTTTTTTAAAATCAGATTGCGTATAAAAAAATCATTAAAAGCAAATTTTGAATTACCGGTTGTTTTAACCATTGCTCTTAAGTCATCACTGAATTCTGTAAATACCTTGGCATGCATGCTGTCGCCCGCTGCATCCCATATATTGCATAACAGCCCCTGGATGTTATCACTTCTGTCTTTATAATAAAATGCAGAGATAATATATTTTTTATTGAGGTTATCAACCTTAACTTTTAAATCATCCACATAATTTTTATTCAGATCAAGTTCATGAAAACTAAAGGTATCCTGCAACGCAGCTTTTGTTACAAGCAGAACTGAAGAAGGATGCTCCCTGCTAGTTTTTTGCCTCGCTATATTAAAAACAAAGTTGCCGGTATTGTCCAAATAAAAATCACTCAATACATCTTTGCGGTCGTTGTATTCAATAGACTGTTTTGTTTTATGTATCAGCTGAAGCTGGTTATCATAAAGCTGTATAACAAAATGCAGCCTGTCGTCTCTTCGCTGTACTTTAAAAACCATGATCTTTTTTTTATCCTCGCTGTTAATGGCAGAATATATTTTATTATCTCCCATCATACCCACACTCGTAGTGTCTAACACTACTGGTTCTCCCGCCTTTTGTCCGTTGGCGTCCATCTTTACCGCCATACAGTAAAGAATTCCTTTTTTTTGATGCTGATAAATTAAATAAAAATGATCAGCATAAGCTACATAATCCACGTTGAAAGTCTTATTTGGAAGAAACTCCAGGTCCACCTTCTCTTTCAGCTCCATACTGTCATTGTAAATATTGAGGGCATACCTGTTACGCATATTTTTAAATACAAGGATATTTTTATTTACACGGCCAATAATATCAAAATTCATATCCCGGTCATCTTCTTTCAATGGTTCAGAAAATATGATCTGCTGAGCCTGCAAAAAAACAGGTGCCAGCAACAGTATGTAAAGTAACAGGCAACGTCCTTTCATTTAACTAAATTTTTGTACTATAAAATTAAGGGATAAAGACAAAAGGAAAACTTAATTAAAACATATAAACGTAAAGTTTGTAAAATGGTTGATACAAACTTAAATACATACCAACCGGGAACAATTACCTAATGCAGATGTTGTTCTTACAAGATTTACATAACCTTAAAAAAAATCCGGCAACCAGTTGAATTGAGATTCTAAAACATCTGTTCATTTTTTAATTTATTAATTAATCTAACTTGTAATTTAATATGGAAACAGTTTTAATAACAGGTGGAACCGGGCTGATAGGAAAGGCACTAACAGCGCATCTGGTAAAAAAAGGATTCCAGGTGATCATTCTTACCAGGAAATTGCCTGCAGGCAATACTCAGGCCAACACCAGCTACGCTTTATGGAATGTAAAAGAAAAAACCATCGATAATACAGCCGTTCAAAAAGCCGACCATCTCATTCACCTGGCAGGTGCCGGAGTGGTGGATAAAAGATGGAACAAGGCATATAAAAAAGAAATACAGGATAGCCGAACACAAAGCAGTGCTTTACTGATAGAAGCCATGCAGCAACAGGAAAATAAAATAAAAACGATAGTAAGTGCATCTGCCATTGGATGGTACGGCGCAGATGGAGCAGGGCAACAAAACGGAAAAGGGTTTACTGAACCGATACCGGCAGCAACTGATTTTTTGGGTGAAACCTGCAGGCTTTGGGAACAAAGTATTGAGCCTGCTGTACAAATGGGTAAAAGAGTGGTGAAACTTAGAACAGGCATTGTACTAAGCAATGACGGTGGCGCACTGACTGAGTTTAAAAAACCGTTGGCAGTGGGTATTGCCGGTATATTAAGTAAAGGAAAACAAATAGTGAGCTGGATACACATTGATGATCTCTGCAGGATGTATGTGGAAGCCTTGAAGAATGAACAACTAAGCGGCCCATATAATGCAGTAGCGCCTGCACCCGTAACCAATAAAACATTAACCCTGGAGTTGGCAACTATAATGAAAGGCAAATTATTTATCCCGGTTCATGTACCAGCCATTGTATTAAAAATAATGCTGGGAGAAAGCAGTGTTGAAGTGTTGAAAAGCTGCACCGTGAGTTGTGAGAAAATTAAACTGGCTGGCTTTACATTTTTATATCCTTCTATAGAAGCAGCATTGAAAAATTTGTGCAACAAATCATAAATCTGTTTTAATGATCCTGTTTTTACTCCACACAAAAAATATAAAAAGATAAATTAAAGCCAGCATTAAACTTACATACATGTAATCATGCGGCATTATCCGGGCATTATTGGCCATGTTGGTAATGGTATTTTCTGGAAAATGAAGTAATCCATCCGCAGCATTCATTGGCAGGTAATCTCCCATATTCCCAATATCAAAACCGGAATCTGCTTTTAGCTTCATAGATAAACCCTGCAGCATTGCGGACAAAATATTTTCAAAACCCATGTAAATAAAAAATAAACCAATTGCAAAGCCTGTTTTTCTTACCAGCACCGCAAACAGCAATGCAATCATATTATAGGAAATGGCTTTCAGGAAAAAATAACCCACACTGTCAAAACGATCTAAGGAAAAAGAAGTACCTGAGGCAAAACCAAATATCAAGGCTGTAATAATAACGCTTACAGTAGCCACCACAGCTATGATCAATGCCATCAAAATTTTTACATTGATAAAATCTTCCCTGCTGGTGCCGTCAATAATATTTTGCCGGTGTGTTCTGAAAGTAAATTCGTTTGTAATTAGCAGTATCAGCAGCAAGCCTGGTAACAGCAACAGGAAACCACTTACATAACTGGTGGTTTGCCAGGTGTGTGAAAAATCGTAAGGAGAGGAACTGGCAATCAAACCGGTGGGGTCTGCTTTATCAATCACATTCTTCTTAGTATAGTAAACTGAATAATTAGCTACCAATATACTCAGCAGGAAAAAAAGGCTGAGCACCGTAAACGCTGAATAGTTTTTTACTTTCAGCCATTCTATTTTTAATAATCTTACCACGTTGTGTTAGTTTGTCAATTCAAAAAATTTGGATTCAAGACTTTTCTTTTTCAGCTGCAGGTGATTGAGCACAATGTCATTTTGAAAAAAATGCCGGTTAATATTTTCCACGTTGGCGGTGCCCACCGGATAAAAAAGTTGCAGGTGTCCATCATTCAATTTCATACTGCTGTAGCCATTCATTTGCCTTGCCACTTCTTCCAGCATGCTGTTATTGGATGCTCCTATTTCCACAATATCTTCATTGGCCAGTATTTCATTCACACTGCCGGTTGCTACCAGTTCTCCTTTTTTCAGAATGGCCACATGCGTACAAACTTTTTCCACTTCATCCAGCAGGTGACTTGCCATGATAATGGTTTTGCCCTCCAATCTTAATTTCTTTATTAGTTCTCTTGTTTCTGCTATGCCCTCCGGGTCGAGGCCGTTGGTGGGTTCATCTAATATCAATACTTCTGGATCTCCAAGTAAACAGGATGCAATGGCCAGTCTTTGTTTCATACCTAAAGAGTAAGTGCTGAAACGGGAACTCTTTCTTTGAGTAAGATTTACCATTTCTAACACCTGCGGAATATCTTCAAATCCTCTTTGCTTATAGGCAGCTGATATAGCCAGATTTTTTTCTCCTGATAGGTAATGATAAAAATTTGGGGTTTCTAAAAAGGTGCCAATCTTTTGGCGATGGTTCTTATCCGGCACTTCATCAAATAATTTATAAGTACCGGAAGTGGGTTTTAAAATATCCATGATAATTCCCAGCAGCGTTGTTTTACCACTTCCATTGGGCCCTAATATTCCAAATACACAGCCTTTGGATACATTAAAACTCACACCGCGGAGTGCCTGCACCTTACCATAATTCTTTCGCAGGTTTTCGATTGATAAAATTGACATAGATCTTCTTGAATAGTAATATATAAGCAGAAAGATAAGTGTTTTTGCCTTGCAGCGTTTGCAGAAATTTGACAAGCGGTTGGTCTATAACAAATGAGCCTCATGCCACACAGATGAAAAATCTCCCAGCATGGCAAAGCCATCCCTGCTGAAGCGGAGCCGGTTTATCCGCAGTGCATTTACATCTTCCTGCAATACTCTTCTTGTAAACGGGTTCATGGTGCCGCCGGCTTCCCCTGGTCTGGCAACCGGGCTGTATTGAAATGGTGGATCTACAATGGTGCCTCTCGGATACATAATACCAGGAACACCCCGGCCCCGTATATCTAATATTTCGGGGTGATCCAAACCGAGCGTATGGCCATACTCATGAGCGGCTGTGGTAGAATGATTCAAGAGATTATCCAATTTAAAATATCCTGTATTGGAACCCAGACCATCCACAGAAGAAATATCACTAAAACCGGTTCCTGCAAATGCTTCCACTCTAAAATAATTATTTCTTGGATTGGTATTTTCAATTACTATTTCTGGCGTAAGTGATCTTGCCCACACTCCTTCAATATCAAAAAGAACCTGGCAATTTCTGCCACCGATATTTATTTTTGCGCCGGGTTCATTCCAATGATCAGCAATGTCCTTTGCAATTTCAAAACTTAACGCATCACTGGCTGCACCTCCGTAAAAGAATATTACGGAATGAATGATGATGCTGTTTTGTTTTATTTCCACTTCACCCATGTTTTTTGTTGATAGTTTGATGCTGACCAAACCCCGCCGGCGGCTATCAGCCCCGGCGGCGGTTGGTATTTCGCTACAACCGTCGTCAGGGTTTGCAACCGCTGACGGGGTTAAGATTGCTCTTCATTTTTAATATATTGATCCAACGTTTACAAATTAATAAAGGAATTATTCCAATCAGCCCAAAGCTGCAATCAATTAAAATATGATAATAAGGAATGTGGCGGATAGGTGCAGCAATAAATGCCAGCGGTATTATTGCAATGCAGGCCAGCATCGCCCAGTCAATGATCCACACATTCTTTACAGGTTCTTTGAACGGCCCGATAAATGCCATCGCAATTACAATGTGTGCAAAAGCAAGCCAGTCGTAACCATAGGCAAGAAAAGGATATTTTGCATTCGTATCAACCAGTGCAGTATAACAGGTTTGCAACCAGTTGCCCATTCTTTGCGGCATCATATCTTTATACTGCATCAGCCAGTGTAAGCCTGTTTCGGCGGGCATGGCTGTGGCACCGCTTACAATTAAGGCAATCATAAAGAAAAGGATGAGCAAACGTATTTTGGTAATCAGTTTCATTACTATTTAAAAGTAAGTACAACTCCTTTTTCGCCACATGCCCAGCCATGGGTAGCATCAATAAAATGAATTTCAGTAATTCCGGTT
>JAYVLZ010000445.1:0-20414 GCA_043759175.1 Chitinophagaceae bacterium
TTCAATGACTTTAACGGTATGGTGGAAGAGGTGAATGATGAAAAGAAAAAATTGAAAGTACAGGTAAAAATATTTGGCCGTGCCACACCAGTGGAATTGAATTATATGCAGGTAGAGAAAATCTCCTGATACAAACTAACTCCTTTATTCAGTCATCCGCTTACCATGGGTGACTTTTTATTTCAGCAATGTAATCATCTTCTAAAAAATAATCACTTCAATGAGGAATGCAATTTGCTTATCTGAAATTGATAAAATACATTTGCACTTCCTGAAATTTGAATTGTAAAGTGTAATGCCATCTTGATTTGCAATTTTGGCCAAAGGCCTGATTGAAAATCTTAGATGGTATTATGCCGACAGAAAGAACAATGGACTAATAAGTATTTCAAGTCGGTATAAGTTGTTTTTTACATACGGGAGAAAAATCATAACCTAAAACCAACGAATTACATGAGACAAATAGCGTTTAGAGAAGCCCTGAGAGAAGCGATGCAGGAAGAGATGAGAAGGGACGACAGGGTTTTCTTAATGGGAGAAGAAGTAGCCGAATACAATGGCGCTTACAAAGTGAGCCAGGGTATGCTGGATGAGTTTGGAGAAAAAAGAGTGATCGATACACCCATTGCAGAACTTGGTTTTGCAGGTATCGCAGTGGGAGCAGCTCAAAATGGCCTTCGCCCAATAGTGGAATTCATGACCTGGAACTTTGCAGTATTGCCATTAGATCAGATACTGAATACTGCATCAAAAATGCTGGCCATGAGTGGCGGGCAGGTTGGTTGCCCAATTGTATTTCGTGGGCCCAATGGAAGTGCCGGACAGTTAGGTGCCCAGCACTCTACAGCGTTTGAAGCATTGTATGCAAACATCCCCGGTTTGAAAGTAATTTCTGTAAGCAACCCTTACGATGGAAAAGGTTTATTGAAAAGTGCTATCCGTGATGATGATCCAATTATTTTTATGGAATCAGAAGTGATGTATGGTGAGAAGGGAGAGGTGCCGGAAGAAGAATATTTATTGCCTATCGGGAAAGCATTTATAAAAAGAACGGGCAAAGATGTAACCATCGTGTCTTTTAATAAAATGATGAAAGTGGCCCTGGGCGCTGCAGAAGAACTGGCGAAAGAAGGTATAGAAGCGGAAGTAATTGACCTGGCAACTATCCGTCCGATGGACTGGTTTACTATTTTAGAGAGTGTGAAAAAAACAAACCGTTTGGTAATAGTGGAAGAGCAATGGCCATTTGCGTCCGTATCTTCTGAAATTGCTTACCGCATACAAAAGGAAGGTTTTGATTATTTGGATGCACCGGTACGCAGGATCACTTCTGCAGATGCTCCTATGCACTATGCTCCTAATTTAGTGGCTGCTTATCTGCCGGATGTGAGCAGAACGGTGAAGCTGGTAAAAGAGGTGATGTATATGAAGAAATAGCCTCCATCCCCTGAAGTGGCGTGACGAAAAGAATAAGATTATAAAAGAGATGGCACCATTTGATGTGGTGCCATTTTTATAACAAGAACCCGGCTTACTATGAAATAGACATCTTGATTGAATCCGGTCCGGCGGTTTAATTAACTATCTTCTTTATCAATAAAGGCGAAGCCGGATTGCTGATATCATAAAGTATAATGCCATCCTGCACAAAACAAATCAATATCTCATTATAAGGTATCACGTCCGCAAATACGCCATCAGTTTTAGTAGCGATCAGGTTTGGTAAATAAGGATCATTTACATTAAAAACCTTTAAACCGGTACTGCCACAGCATACATATAAAATACTGTCCTGAAGGCCCAGGCCAACTGGGTCGGGAAGTTCCAACATTTTTTTAAGTACCGGCTGGTTGATATTTTTTATATCATGAATATACAGGCCGCTTACTGCAGGGCCGCAACCGCCATTATTTTTAAGTGTAACAAAAGCTACAGAATCATTGGCCACTACCGGGTCACAGCTTCTTGCATGTTTGGCTTCACCAATTAAACGGGGTGCTGATGCTGTATCAATAGAATAAATATACAGCCCGGTTTTTGTACCCAGGAACAAATACTTATTAAAAGGATAGATGGTTTCTATATCATAATTTAGCGGGGAGGTAAATACTTTTTCTGGTTTAGACGGGTTAATTAAACTATAAGCATACAGGAAATGATTATCCACCGCATACAGATAATTATCCGCAATGGTAAAGCGGGTGAGTGACCCTCCTTTTCCGCTTGATACATTTGCACCCGCCGCACTTTCCTTAGTGCAGGAGTTTAAAATGATGCCAACCGAAATGATCAGGATGGCTACAAAAATTATTGACCTGCATTTCATATCTGGTTCTGTTTAAAGGCAGTGAATTAATATTTATAACAAGTGGCGTCAATGGAATCTTTTACCCAGCCCGTTACTGCACTGTCCAATCGTGGGCAGGTATAATACCCAGTTTCTTCCGGCTGTATCAACGGATAGTTGTAGCCAAACTCAGGAAAAGCATTGGGTATTCTGTTTACTTCCTGCATATTTACAGGGTCTGTAATATCCAGGGTTACCAGGTCTCCATAACTGTTTGTGTACAGATAATTTCCTTTGATAGAAATCTGCTATCCGCAGCTACATCCATTACCAGCACTGCATGACCGGGAAAACCTCCACGGATCAATACATCGCCGGGCTGAATGTTATGGATAGTTATTTTGTGTAATTGTTTTGCCAATGATGCAGTGCCACACATTCCAAAAACTGTTTGCAAATACTGATGCAGATGATCTTTTGTGAAAGGAGGTTTAAATGCATATGCTTTGCCATCATTATCATAAAATACAATGTTATCAAATTGCTGTGATGCAAAAAGATATTCTGCTCTCAGCCGCATCACTGCATCGGCACATTGCTGTAAATTTTTATTACCGGTAGAAATATCCAGCACTGCAAACTGTGCAGCCTGGTTCTTCTTTACACAGCCGTTGTATAAATAAACTATTTTGTCTTTTTTTAAGGGAACATGCAGGAGCCATTGTGCAAAGGAATTGCTGTCAGTATGCAATCTGCTGAATCCATTTGGTAATGGTATTGCTTCAATAGAATGATATGGATTAATGGGTGCTCGATTTTTTAAAAGTGCTGAATCTATATGAATGTCGGCCGGTTTATCATTGCATGCTATCATGGAAGCAACAATAAAAACAATGAAAGTTTTGCTGTGCATAAATCGCTAATTTTGATTTTGAATTTACAGATGCGATACAACAGGAAGTCCACAAAAAAATTTTGTTAAACAACTATGGCAAGTATTTTAATTATAGACGACGAGAAGGCGATCAGGAAAACATTGACAGAAATTCTGAGTTATGAAGGATATAAAATTGATGAGGCTTCTGATGGAGAAGAAGGCTTAAAAAAATTCAGTAACACCACTTATGATGTGGTGCTCTGCGATATCAAGATGCCCAAGATGGACGGGCTGGAATTTTTAGAAAAAGCAAAAGAGGTAAACGGTGATGTACCCATCATTGTGATCAGCGGACATGGTAATATTGAAACTGCCGTGGAAGCGGTAAAGAAAGGCGCTTTTGATTATATCAGCAAACCGCCGGACCTTAACCGTTTGCTCATCACTTTAAGAAATGCGCTGGATAAACAATCCCTGGTAACAGAAACGAAAGTGCTGAAAAGAAAAGTAAGCCGTGTGCAGGAAATGGTGGGCAACAGCGCTCCCATAAAAAAAATTAAAGACACTATTGAAAAAGTGGCACCAACAGATGCAAGAGTATTGATAACCGGCGACAATGGAGTAGGCAAAGAATTAGTGGCCCGCTGGATTCATGAAAAAAGCAACCGTAACACCGGGCCAATAGTAGAAGTGAACTGTGCTGCCATACCCGGTGAGTTGATAGAAAGTGAATTGTTTGGTCATGAAAAAGGATCTTTTACTTCGGCTATCAAGCAACGCATTGGTAAGTTTGAGCAGGCTAACGGAGGTACTTTGTTTTTAGATGAAATTGGAGACATGAGCCTGGGTGCACAGGCCAAAGTATTACGGGCCCTGCAGGAGGGAAAAATTACAAGGGTGGGGGCGGATAAAGATATTAATGTGGATGTAAGACTGGTGGCTGCTACCAATAAAGATTTGCTGAAAGAAGTGGAAGAAAAAAACTTCCGGCTTGATCTGTATCACCGCCTGGGTGTCATCATCATTCATGTGCCTTCACTGAATGAAAGAAGGGAAGATGTACAGGAACTGGTAGAGTTTTACTTAGACAGAATAGCTGCTGAATATGGTCAGCCTAAAAAGAACATTGATAAAGAAGCGATGGAATTACTCACCAATTATAACTGGACTGGTAATATCCGTGAACTTCGGAACGTGGTGGAGCGGCTCATCATTCTTTCGGGTAAGACCATTACAGCCGAAGATATTAAAAGTTATGTGATTCCTAAAAGTTAGCATTAAAATTTAATGAGTATCCAATGCCATTTAGTTATGGATTGAAAAGCTAAAATAATTTTCAATACTCAATGTACAACAACCAATGTTCAACAAAAATACACCTGCGCTTATATTGAATATTGAACATTGAAAGTTGATTATTGAATATTTATTCTTAACCACACCGTCGATATTATTTCTCAACTATGAAAAAGATCTATTGTATCAGTGGGCTGGGAGCAGATGAAAGAGCATTTGCAAAACTGCATATAGAAGGCTATGAACTTATACATCTTCCCTGGTTGTTACCTCTGCAAAATGAAAGCATTGAGCAATATGCAAAAAGAATGAGTGAAAACATCTTAGATGAAAACCCGGTGTTAATGGGTTTGTCTTTTGGGGGCATCATGAGTATTGAAATTGCGAAGCATGTGCCTGCAGAAAAAGTAATACTCATTTCCAGTGTAAAATCTTCAAAAGAAATGCCGGTATGGATGAAACTGGCAGGCAGGCTGAAATTAAATAAGATAATGCCAATGCGGCCATATAAAATATTGGAACCATTGCAAAACTATAATCTTGGAGCAACAACCCGGGAGGAAAAAGAAATGGCAAAAGCTTTCAGGGAGAATGTATCACCAGCATACCTTCACTGGGCAATTAACCAGGTACTCAACTGGAAAAATAACTGGCAACCAGCTTCATTATATCATATTCATGGCAATGCCGATAAGCTTTTTCCTATAAAAAAGATCAATGCCCATTTTGTTATTCATAACGCAGGGCATTTGGTGGTCATGAATAAATCAAAAGAAGTGAGCCAGTTTTTAAATACGATACTTGCCACCTGATGCAGAACAGGCTTATTGTTAGTCATTACCGGTATATTCGTTTATGTTAATCGTTAGCCGCTTTTTGGCTTATCGTTTGCTTTACAAGCTTTTTGTTATTTTTACGTTAGTTAGGTATTAATATCGCATACAAAAATTACCAAAATGAAATTTGCTTCAGTAAAACTACTCTGCCCGTTAATTTTTTCATTGTTTTTTATAAGTGCCTCTGCACAAAATTTTTTTAGAGATGCTGCAGAAAGCAGTATGCAGCTTACCGGGCAAAAGAGAGTAATTATACCCCAAAAATATCGCACGCTGCAACTGGATACCAGCAATATTTTATCTTTCCTGAAATTGATACCATCCGAAAAGAATATTTCCAACCGGGATATGACACCGGAAATTGCTATCCCAATGCCCGACGGAACAATCGCCAGGTTTCATATTTGGGAAAGCTCAGTATTAGCACCTGAACTGGCAGCAGCCAATCCCAATATTAAAACTTTTACCGGCCAGGGTATTGATGATAAAACCGCCACCATTAAAGTGGACTGGACGGAGTTTGGATTTCATGCTATGATATTATCACCTGTAACCGGTTCTGTTTTTATTGATCCTTATGATCAAAAAACAGTTATCAATTACATCTCTTATTACAAAATTGATTATAAAAAAAAAGACAGGTTTATAGAATTAATAAAAAGATTAAATCCAGCTGTAGTAAAAAAAATAAGCAGTCCTGATAATGCACTGGCAGGTATATGTGTAGGTAATCAATTACGTACCTACCGGTTAGCGATAGCTTGTACTGGTGAATATGCGGTTGCAGTTACCAAACCATCAGCACCAACAAAACCAGCAGTATTGTCAAAAATTGTAACTACTGTAAACAGGGTGGATGGTGTTTACGAAAAAGAATTGTCTATCCGTTTAATATTGGTTGCCAGCGAAAATAATATCATTTTTATAAATAGTGCAACTGATCCTTTTCTAAATAATAATAATGGGAATGGTTTGCTTGGGGAAAGCCAACGGGTGATAGATAGTGCTATTGGCAATGCGAATTATGATATAGGCCATACTTTTAGTACCGGTGGAGGTGGAGTTGCTTCTGTAGGAGTAGTATGTCAAACTGATTTTAAGGCAGGAGGTGTTACAGGATCTCCTGCACCAACCGGTGATCCCTATGATATTGACTATGTAGCGCATGAACTGGGCCATCAGTTTGGAGCTGATCATACTTTTAATTCAACGCAGGGTGGGTGTGACGGAAATCAATCAAATATTAGTAATGTGGAACCGGGAAGCGGAAGTACAATCATGGCTTATGCCGGCATTTGTGATGCTGACAACTTGCAACCTAACAGCGATGCACAATTTCATACCATCAGCTTTGACGAAATTGTGAGTTATATTACTTTAATTTCACCTAACTGTGCTGCCGTTACTAATACAGGAAATGTTGCTCCTGTTGTAAATGCCGGAGCCAATTACACAATACCCGTTTCTACAACTTTTATTTTAAGTGGCACCGCTACTGATGCCAACGGCGATGCACTAACATACAGTTGGGAAGAGATAGATGGTGGCGGTCCATTGGGTGCATGGAATGCGCCTTCCGGCAACGCACCTTTGTTCCGTTCCTTTACACCGGTAATAGGCACACCTATCAGGTATTTTCCAAAAATACGCAGTGTGATAAGTGGTATTGATTCTATCGGAGAAATATTGCCCAGCTATCCAAGAACCATACAGTTCAGGCTTACTGCAAGAGATAATAAAGCTGGCGGCGGTGGCGTGTGTTATGCAGGTATTACGGTAACAACTGTCGCAACTACCGGTACATTCAGTGTTACCAGCCCTAATGCAGCAGGCATTGCATGGAATGTAAACGATTTTCAAACCGTTACCTGGAGTACAGGAGGTACAACGCAGGCGCCTATCAGTGCAACTAATGTAGCAATTGAATTATCTACGGATGGCGGTTTTACTTATCCCATTGTGCTGGCGGCCAGTACACCCAACGATGGTTCACAGGAAATACAGGTTCCTAATAATATCACCTCACAGGCACGTGTAAGGGTGAGGGCTTTGGGTAATATATTTTATGATATTTCTGATAAAGACTTCACTATACAAACTGCGACTACTCCCACTTTTGCATTTAACAATCCTGATACAGTAAAAATATGTAACGGTGGTACCAGTGGGACTGCTACATTAAAATCAGCGTCTTTAAAAGGATTTACAACTTCAATTTCTTTGTCAGGAAGTCTGAACCCGGGAGGGACTACTGTTAGTTTTGGAACTACTTCTATTACACCAGGAAACAATACTACCGTTACTTTGAATAATACAGCAGCACTTGCACTTGGCAATTACACCGTAAGGGTTACTGGTGTTGCTGGAGCGGTTACAAAAACAAAAGATATTATATTTACGGTAGCAACATCACCTGCACCACCTGCATCTCTAAACTCTCCGGCTAACGACGCAACAGGTATCGCACTAAAGCCTTCATTTAATTGGTCAACAGTAGCAGGAGCTACTTCATATATTTTAGAAATTTCAACATCCAGTACTTTTTCAACTATTGATCAAAGCATTAGTGGCATTACTGCTTTACCAACAACAATCAATACCTCTTTATCAGAAAATACTGTTTATTACTGGAGAGTTAAAACCATTACTAATTGCACAAGTGCTCCATCTGCTGCAAAGCGGTTTAAAACAGGCATTACATCTTGTAAAACGAGCATTGATGTACCTAAAACTATTTTGGATATAAATGCTACCACAGTTAGTTCAATCATTACTATTCCTGCATCTTTAGGTTTGGCAATTACAGATTTGAATGTGATTGGTTTAACAGGAAATCATTCTTATATAAATGACCTGAAGTTTACCCTGACAGGGCCAGATAACACCAGCGTGGTACTCCTGGATGCAATTTGTGATGGCCCAACCTATCTTTTTTCATTAAATGTAGATGACCAGGGAATAGATGCGGCAAGTATGATTTGTCCGCCCGATCAGGGAGAAACCATAAAGCCAGTAAATCTGCTTTCTGCCTTTAACGGAAAAAATAGCACAGGTACGTGGACTTTAAAAATAGATGATCGCTTTAATGGTGATGGCGGTACTCTCACCGGATGGGGATTAAATTTTAATGCAGGTTCTAATAATTGTACTATCCTGGCGACTCCTTTAGTAACCACTTATACCTTCACCGGCAACGGTAACTGGAATGTGGCTTCCAACTGGAGCAATAACACCATACCGCCATCTGTTTTACCTTCTGGTGGCAGTATTGTTATTAATCATGCAGCTGGCGGACAGTGTGTATTAAATGTAAGTCAAACCATAGGTCCCGGAGCAGGCATTACGGTGATGACAGGAAAAAATCTGGTTATAGCCGGGGCACTTACCGTAAAGTAAAAAGAATTTAATACGGGGTCGTTTAAAAAGTAGTTTCCCTAAATGTGTATGGTTCTTTTGGCGACTGATTTATTCAGAAAATTTTTTAACATCATGTTACTTGTTTGAAAATATACTTTTCTTAAATAATATTCAGTTCTAATAGGTATAAAAATTCTTTTTGAAAAAAATTAATTTTAAGGTATTGGTTATATTAAATATATCCCTTACATTCATTCAATCAAATTAATTGCATACCTGATTCCACATATCCTCTTTCAAGCCAACTGCTTTATTAGTATCCTAAAAAACCGGCAAACCTTTTTTCAAAAAACAGCTCAATTACCCTAATATAATGAACTCTGATATACAGAAGTCGCACCTGATTGCCTTATGCTTATTTCTTCTTATTTGTGCCAATATCCTGGTACATAATGACAGCCCAATTGAATTATCACAACAAATTTCTCTCAAATATATTTCCGCTATTGACACTAAGGTGCAAAAAAACGTAGAATATATTAGCCCCAAAATAATAAAGTCACAAGAATTAATACATCACAAAAAAATAAAAATAAATTACTTAAGTTAAAGTGAATAGCGCAATGGCATGTTACGAAAGGACTTGGTTCTTAATGCTGAAATTTTTTTTTAAAATAAGAAAATTTTTAAAGAAATTTTAAAGTATTTATAGTAACTACACAAGAAATGAAATCATAAATAAACCAACAGATAACCTTCTAAATTAACCAGCAAATGGGAATCCATCAAAAACTGATTTGTAAGAACATGAAATTATTCATTTTCCTGGCAACTATTTTCCTGACACAAAATTCATCAGGACAGGATTCAGTAAAATTTAATAAGGAAGATGTGTTTATTTATCAAAAATATACCCGGGCAATAGATTCCAAATCAGAAGATATTGATGTAAAGCTTACAAAACAAACAAATAAAATTATCAAAAAATTTCAAAAACAAGAAGCGAAGATTAAAAAATTACTTTCTTCAAAAGACTCGCTTTCTTCAAAAGATCTTTTTTACGACAATGAACAATATTTAGAAAAACTTCAAAATGAGTTTAACGGATTATTCGATGATGGAATTAATAATGTACGAAATGAATACAATGCCTATCTGGATACATTAAACTTATCACTAAAATTCTTACAGACGAAAGGCGTTCAAATAGCTAATGAAACTGGTAAAATTTCAAACAAACTCAACTCTATAACCAGCAGGGTAAATATTCTCGATAAAAGATTTGCAAAGGCAGATGAGATTAAAAAATATTTAAGAGACAGAACATATATGCTGAAACAGCATCTCGACAAATATCAATTGAGTAATAAAATTACAAGTATCCGAAAAGAAATTTATTACTACGATGCTTATATAAAGGAATACAAGGAAATATTTAACCATCCTGAGAAAATTGAGCAAAAAATAATTTCGCTTTTGCATAAGATTCCGATATTTCAAAAATTCGTGCAGAAAAATTCTATGCTAGCTTCATTATTTAATTTACCCGGCGGGGGTAATGATGTGAATATAGCGGTAAATATTGAGGGTTTGCAAACAAGGGCTTCCGTGCAGAAGTTGATACAGGCTACAGTTACAACTGCCGGACCTAATGGCTTACAAGCTATACAGGGGCAGGTGCAGCAAGCAAAAAATGCGTTAGATAAAATAAAAGATAAGATTGCAAAATACGGCGCTGAGGATGTTGATATTCCGGACATGAAAATTAATGAACAAAAAACCAAAAATTTTTTACGAAGAATAGAAATAGGAACAAATATGCAGTTTGCACAATCGAGTAATTTCTATCCTGCCTCGGCTGATTTGGGGCTTTCTTTAGGGTATAAATTTAACTCCCAGGGTTCATTGGGAGTTGGGCTATCCTGCAAAATAGGTCTGGGGACTGGTTTTAATAATATAAGATTAACGAGTGAAGGGGTTGGCCTGCGCTCTTATATTGACTGGAAATTAAAAGGTAAATTTTATATCTCAGGCGGATACGAAAAAAATTACAAAAACCGGTTCAATAGTATTCAGGAATTAAAAAACTACAGTGCCTGGCAGGAAAGTGGATTGATTGGGGTTAGCAGGCAAATCACCATGGGACGTAAAAAAGGAAAAATACAGTTATGGTATGACTTCTTATGTTATTCGCATTTGCCAGTAACACAGCCATTGATTTATAGAATATCTTATAACATAAAATAAAAATTAAAAAAATAAAATAGTAAACATGAACTTTCGAACTTTAAGTACTTTGTTTTTATTGTTTCAATTAAAAAGCTATTCACAAGTAAAACTGCAAACAGGATCAGCGGAAATTGGAATACCAATTTATAGTTTTAATGACAATTTAAGCAGGCTTAATCTAAATCTTTCATTACATTATTCGTCTGGTAACGGACTTTTGGTAGATAATATATCAAGTCCGGTTGGAACGGGGTGGATGCTTGCCGGAATTCCAAAAATTATCAGGATTCAAAAAGATTTACCTGACGATCAATCTTCTATATATGACCCCAATGGAATAGCATTTCAAACTCCTTTAGTGGGTGTAAGGGGATGCCCAAAAATATTGAACTACTATCCCCTTTGGGATAATAGTGGAGCATCTTATGATGATCCTCTAATAGTTTCAGAAGATAAGCGGGTGGATGAATTTCAATTGTTCTTGAATGGAAGGGTTATCATTTTTTATCTAAGAACTAAATTTACATTCAGTCAGGATGGCACTGCTATTACACTTTTGAATACTGATGATAAGGTTAGAATCATAGCCTATTCCAGCACTTCAGTTACTGACAATATCTCCTCCTGCACAAAAATAAAGAGGTTTGTTGTTTTGGATGAAAATGGAATAACCTATGAATTTTCTATAAAAGATTATGCTAAAAGATATAGGTATACGTTACCCAATTCTTCATTATCAAAATCATGGCAGATAGCGCAGGAAATAATAAATTTTCCTTTTGTGGCAACGGCTTGGAACGTTTCACAAATTAGCGATCAAAAAAACAACAGAGTCATCAATTTTGAATACTCTCCTCAAACACTCTCGTTTGATAATTTTAGTAATCTGTATGGCACTGGTGATAACTCAACATACCCAACCAGTTTTGTAGGTACCATTAAAAAAAATACACTTATTACAAATGAAATTAAATCTGTAACGCTACCAACAAGTGAGAAAATAGAATTTAATTATAATTCTTCTGCAAGGAAGGATATTCTGGGGGCTTACGGAATGAACGATATTGTTATTAAAAACGCAAATTTAAAAAGAATAAACAGGTTTGTGTTTAATCAAAGCTACTTCGTAAAAAATGAAATGAAAATACCTGTCGATGTCAGTGAAGAAAAGTGGAGCAGGTTATGCCTTCTTAGTTTACAAAGAATGGGGGAAACAGATGCATTTAAAGAAGAACCTTATGTGTTTAATTATTATTTAGGCACAAATAATTTTGAAAACTTTGTCCCGCCCGTTTTTTTTCATGCAAAAGACCCATGGGGATATTATAATGGGGATATGTGCGGTGTTGTTGTTAATCGCTTTCTGGATAAGGATGCTACATCTCTCGCTGACTGGATAAAATTATGTACCTATAATCAAAATCATTATCCCTATAGTGAATACGAAATAACCGCTAATTGTAAAACCAATTATGCGGCTAATGGGTTGCTAAAAAGTTATGTCAACCCTTTGGGAGGTATTACGGAATATGAATATGACCAAAATAAAACCAGGCCATCTTCCGGAATGGCTTCTGATGTAATAGCGGGCGGGGTTCATGTTTCAAGGGTATTTAAAAGCACTTCGGGTAATCCTGAAAAATAAATAACAGATTATGCCTATTTACTGGCAGACGGTACCAGTTCTTTATGGGGTATAGAACAACCCAGGTTTGAAACAAAAATTACTAAACATTTTAAACCTGAAGAACAAACACTTTGTACTTATAAATGGAAGTATGAAATGGCTTACGAGGGAGTTAACTCTAGTGTACAAACATCTGCACCTCTTTATTCTTTTATAAATTCTATCGTGAGTGAGGGCGTGTCAATGGGGATTTCTTATATTTCTCAAAATGCTAGTAATTATGGGGGCGGAAGTTCATGGCTATCTTATCTTATTACGTTTGTTATCCAAACTATAATTTCTTGTTCTTCTAATGGAGAACGTACTATCACAAAATATAATTTTAGCCAATATGCTAACAATTTTTTAAATCCACTCCCTGCACAATTCAGCAGAGTAATTGTAAAAAATAGTTCTACTAATACTTTAACTCAGAAGATTGGTAAAACAGAATATGAATTTACTTCTGATAAAGACTTTACACCATTAGTACCAATAGCAAAATCAACTGATGCAAATTTTAATCCTTTCTTTTTTACTCAAACCCAGCGAAGTTATAACTGGATGTACGGCTTATCAAAATCAGTTAAAATTTATAAATACGATGCAGTCACTGAAAAACTGGTAAAGGATATTCAAAACTTTTATATCGCAAAACCGGAGAGTAGCAGCCACAATGATGTGGCGCTTACATCATGTAATTGCACACCGGTATATCTCGATTCAAAAAATTATAATGATTATACGCTTATGCGTAACAATACTGATGCAAATTTCACAACTGCATCAATTCCAGGACAATTATATGTTGATTTTTGCCGTGTAGAATCAGGGCGTGCTGAACTCTATAAAACAGTTGAAAATATATATAATGCAAATGGGGATCCGCTAGCGACTACTACAAATTTTGAATATAACCGATATGGTTTATTATCAGCTCAAAAAACGACAGATAGTAAAGAAAAATTAATCAATAAAAAGATTTATTACTATAATGATTTCTTTGATTTCGTAAACAGGCCAGATAATATTTATACACAACTCTGGAACCAAAACAGAATAGATGTACCCATTGCAACAGAATTATGGCAAACCAAAACTGCAGGTGCAACTGAAGAACTCCTTTCATCAGAAATAGTTGAATATGGTGCTGTGCCTAATGGGGATTACAGACCTTTAAATAAGTATTTATTTGAAAGTTCAATACCAGTTTCTAAAGATATAATTCACGAATTTTCTTATACTAACCCTCCCCAAATGATAAGAAATGGTTCTTATATTAAGCTGAAGCAACAGACAATATATAATACATCTGGCATTGCTGCACAGATAAATGATGTCCAAAAAAATAAAAAAACAACCACTCTTTTTGCGTATGATAATCAATACCCGGTAGCCGCTGTTACAAATGCAAACAAAGATGAAGTGGCATACACCTCTTTTGAAGCTGCGGAGAAAAATAATTGGCAGTATGATGATGCAAGAGTAGTAACTAATACTCCCTGTGTAACAGGGAATAAGTGTTTTCAGCTAGATTGGAATTATAACAATGCAATAAAGACCACTTTTACAAACATCACAAAACCTTTTATCCTGAGTTTTTGGGCTAATAACACTTCTTCTGCTTTTACAATAAATGGATCTTCATTTACACCTGTGGTTTCCGGGCCAACAATAAATGGATGGACATTTTACCAATTTAGCTTTGCCGCTGGTGCACTTACACCAGCAATTAATGGCGGATGTTTAATAGATGAATTGAGATGGTATCCCAAAAATGCCAGAATGGTTTCATCCACTTATGATCCCGGGATTGGAAAAAAATCAGAGTGTGATATAAATAACCAGTTAATGTATTACGAATATGATGGCATGGGCAGGCTTCAATATTTAAAAGATGTTTATAAAAATATACTGAAAGCTTATGAATATGGTTATCAAATTCCAATAACCAATTAGTGAAGATGAGAACTAATAAAACCTGGATAAGATTTTTCCAGACAAGTTTTAACGATTTGGCCATTCGTAAGGGATTTAAAAACAATAGCAACTGCTGCCAAAACTTGTCCATTTTAAGACATAAAAAAAATTAAATGATTATAACATGATTTGTAGATTTATTATAAAAGAAGCCTTATTAATAATTTTACTGTTGGTTTCTTCAAGTGCTAAATCTCAGATTATACCGACCGCTATGCCCGCCGGCACAAAAGTGAATGTAGTGCATACCTGGGAGGCATTGGTACCGGATACTGATCCTGCAATATTTAAGGTAAGACCCTTTAATGAAGTAAAACAAACTTATCAATATTCTGATGGATGGGGAAGGCTTATTCAGTCAGTGTTAAAGGAAAGGTCATTACCTGAAGGTGGAACAAACTCAGATTTGGTTGTCGCTTCTTACTACGATGAATTTGGCAGGGAACAATTAAGCTATTTACCTTTTGCAGCAAATAACACAGGAGGCAATACATCCTTGAGGGATGGAAATTTTAAGCTAAATCCTTTTCAGCAACAGGTTACATTTAATCAAAGTATGTATCCTGGTGAAAGTTATTTCTATACATCATCTACCTATGATGGCACACCACTTAACCGTATTGTAAATATGAAATTGCCCGGTAATAAGTGGAATACTGATGTTAATTATAAAGGAGTATCTACTGATTATGATTTTAATAAAGGAATTGAGAATGTACGTATCTGGAATATTGATTTTACTCCGGGATCACTGCCTGTATCTGTAAATAGTGTCAGCGGATATTATGGAGATGGTAAATTGGTAAAGAACATTACCAAGGATGATCGGGATAAAATGATTGTGGAGTATAAAGATTTAAATGGAAATGTGATACTAAAAAAAGTTCAGGAAAAAGAAGCAGGTGCAGGTTTGGATTTAAATGGTCATGCCGGATGGTTATGCACCTATTATGTGTATGATGATTTTAACAGACTAAGATATATTATTACCCCAAAGGCAGTAGCATTGCTTGATCCTTTAACAAATGGTGGTGCTGCTGCGTGGGTAATTGATGCAGACATTAACAAAGGACTTTGCTTTTATAATGAATACGATGAAAGAGGAAGATTAATAATAAAGCACTCACCAGACGGTGGAGAAGTTTTTTTTATATACGACAACCGTGACCGGCTGGTATTTAGTCAGGATGAAAACCAGCGAACCAGGCTTGTGAATGGAACATTAAGTCCTCAATGGTCTTTTTCTCTTTATGATGACCAGGATAGAAATATTGTAGCTGGCCTAGTGGATAATAATAATACCAGAAGCTATATTGCTGCACAGGTAAATTCACTTTCCGGTTTAAATACAACAATCGCATTATCTACAGGAGCAAGCAACGAACAAATAGAAGCTTATATGCCTGTTAACGCTGTTGCTGGAAATAGTGGAATTGTAGTTAATTCAGTTATCTATTATGATGAGTACCAAACAGGCAGCAAGCCTTTTGAAACAATTACTAACACAGATTTTGCAGCCACCTCAAATCTTAATATTGAACCTTTATCTAAAACTGCCAGAACATTGGGGATGCAAACGGGCAGCAAAATAAGAGTGCTGGACGATAAGTATTTTACAAGCTCTGTAACTGATGATGCTTTTCTGATTGCCACCACTTATTACGATGATAAAGGGAGGGTATTACAAACACTTAGAGAAAATATAAGAAAAGGAACAGACGTAAGCTCTGTTCAGTACGACTGGAGTGGCAAGCCATTGAGCTCAAACAGCAAACACAGGGCTGATAACAGTAGTTTTGCAAGCGCTGCTGCCAATCTTTTTAATAACTGCATTACCATAGGCAAAACCGAATACGATGAATTGGGCAGGGCTTCTAAAATATACAAACTCTTTACATTAAGCAGTGCAGATATCAGCAATACTGCTAAATATAAATTACTGAGTGAAGTAAGTTATGATGAACTCGGCAGGATTAAAACCAAAAAAATTGGCACTAAACCCGGCAGTACTACAGAGCCAATGGAAATACAGGATTTAACCTATAACGTACAGGGGTGGTTAACCGGAATCAATAAGGATTATGCAATGGCATTAGGAACTGCTGCTGCAAACCAATGGTACAGAAAATTTGGGCTATGTCTGGGTTATGATAATGCAGATGGCAAATTTGTAAAAGCTCAATATAATGGTAATATTACAGGAACTATGTGGCGGAGCCAGGGGGACAATATACCAAGAAAATATGATTATGATTATGATAACATTAACCGCTTTACCAGCGCTGCTTTTACACAGATAGATAACTATGGTTTTTTTGGGGCGCCCACTACATATACCAATACCACTTTTAATTTAAGCGCTTCAGTAAGTGGCTACGACCTCAATGGTAATCTATTTGGTATGATCCAAAGTGGTATGATACCTGGAATCACAGGCGGTGTACAAATAGATAATCTTTCTTATAGTTATTTTACTAAAAGTAATAAGTTAAAAAATATCAGTGATGTTGCCGCAACATCACGAAGTGGCGTATCTGGTGATTTTAAAGACGGCGGTTTTACAGACGAATACAATTATGATGGTAACGGCAACCTACTGATGGATAAAAACAAATCAATTACGGATGTTGCCGGAACAGGTGCAGGTATCATTAATAATTTTTTAGACCTGCCACAGGTACTTACGGTAAAAGGAAAAAGTAAAACAGAATATATATATGATGCTGCTGGCAATAAATTAGCAAAAAAAGTAACCCCGGTTGCTACCAATATTCCTGTTATTACTTACTTTATTGGCGACTTTGTATATGAAGGGGATAATTTACAATACATATTGCATGAAGAGGGAAAACTAAGAATCATGAGCCAGGTTGCGTCATGCAGCCCTTCCTGTGCTGCTTATGTAAACAGCCTTACGGTAAATGGAAATATATTGCTAAACAGCACAGCCGGTAAATGGGGAGTATGGGATTATTTTATAAAAGACAACCTTAGTAATGTGCGTTTGGTGCTTACGGAAGAATTTCAACAGCAGCAAATGAAATGCAGCATGGAAAATTCCGGTACCCCCAATCCTAAAACAGAAGAAGAAACCACCTTTGGGCAAACGGGGGCTAATAACGAAGTAAATGCTACAAGGTTCCCCAAAGCATCTTCCAGCTGGACAAGTAACACATCTGCTTATGTAAGTAAATTATTAAACGTTACAGGCCTGGTACCTTCTACTACTGTAGGCCCTAACGTTATTTTAAAAGTAATGGCAGGAGACCAGTTGGCAGCATCAGTAAAATATTTTTATCAAACCACTGTAAATACTAGCACCACCGATATTATTAGCAATGTTGCCAGTAGTTTAATAGCAGCTTTAACCGGTAGTAACAATATCCCTGGGACAATAAAATCAAATCTGCCGCTGCTGCTTAACCAAACTACTAACGTAAATAATCCATTATACTACTTTCCCATTATCCTGGGTAAGCCAGCACCCATACCTGCAACCAATCCCAGGGCTTATGTCAATGTTATCTTTTTTGACGAGCAATTTAAGTTTGTTAAAAGTGGAAGCACTGCCTTTAGGGTCGGTAATATTGCATCAGGCAACAGTGCGGAAGGTACGATTGCATTTAATAAAACAGTTCCAAGTAATGGTTTTGCATACATCTATCTCAGTAATGAGAGTACCAATATCCCGGTATATTTTGATGACTTTACCGTAAGCCACAACCGGGGGGCCATTACTGAAGATGATGCCTATTATCCGTTTGGGCTCCGGGTTGCAGGCATCAGTGCTAAAGCAGCATTAAAACCCACTGCTAAATATGGTTACCAGGGAGATTATGCTTTGGAAGATGCAGAAACGGGATATAATGAATTTGATTTAAGGACTTATGATCCGCAGATTGGGAGGTGGATACAGACTGATCCAAAAGATCAATTAGAAAGTCCTTACATCGCAATGAATAATTGTCCTGTAAATAATATTGACCCAGATGGCGGGCTTTCACTTGGACTTGGATCATCAATTGCAGGAGCATTGATAGGTGGTACAGCTGCTTATTTAATACTTAAAAATAATCCAGGTATGCAAGAAGGCTGGAAAAGAGTGATAGGAGTTGGTTTGCCATTATTAGGTGCTGGTATTGGATACGGAATTGGTGAGTCTTTAGCTAATACAGGTTCAGCTGCACGTTATTATCCCGATGGCTATGATCGGGTAGAACATGGATATAATTATGGTAGAAATTTTTGGGATAATTTTAAACAATTTTATGTAGGATTAATTGGAGCTACTTCTCGAGAAAAAGAATCTAAATTGGGAAGAGTGGGAACTTCAACTACATCTACTCCTGATATTAACTTATTGGGTGGCTGGAGAGATAATGATTTACCGGATTGGGATTTTTGGAGAATTATGAAGCAAAGAGAGGATACAAAATTTAAGTTATCACGGGGAGGATTAATTTGGAGAGCAATCAGTACTGCAAAGGGTTATACTACGTTTGATGAGATAGGAGGAAATAAATATTTTTTTAGAATACCTGCCTTATCTTGGTATTTCTATTGGCTCATTCATAAACCAAATCAGAAAGGTCTTTCACCATTTAATAATAAAACTAGAAAAGAATCAATAAATAATTTTTTTGATAGAAGTACTAATGAAGATCCAACTTTAGATATATATACAATGTCGCTTTTTATGGGAGTTTTTCTTTAATATGAATTTATCCTCAGATTAGTAAAATAACATGAAAAAAAATATAATAATTTTTATTTTTCTTAGTTTAATGTCTACTATATGCCTTGCACAAGAAATAAGCCATTCAAACGATACTATTTTCTCAAAAGGCATATACCTCGATAACTTAAAAATAACGATACCTTGGGAAATAAATTTCTATGAGACCAACAGATATGGCAATCCAACGATAGAGAAGTTTTCACAACGTTACATTTCTGTAAAGTGGGATTCTGTAGTGGTTTTAAAAAACTTCAGAATAACTCTTTTTATAGTAGCACCAAAAAAATTCCTAAAAAAAAATAGCTTAAATAAATTTGCTTCTTATAGATCTTTAATAGATTCAACTACGGCAAAAGGGTTAATTTCTTTTTTTGCCAACTATACTGGACATTCAGGGTATTTGGGGAAAAACTATATTCGTTGGACATTAGACAATTGCAGAATATTTATAGGTTATGGAAAATTTAAAGAATATTTTTTAGAGATTTCAAGAAGATAATTCTTATCAGAAACTTTTCCTGGTAGGCATACGGGATAATTATTATCTTAATAAAAAAAATGAAAAGATATAATTGAAAAAAAGTATAATCTTCCTGCTCTATATTTTTATACACATACATTCCCATGCCCAGCGCCAGGCAGAAAACTGGGTATTTGGAACTGCCGGTATGATAAGTTTTTTAACTGCTGAACCTGTATATAACCAAACAGTCAATCGTTTAACTTACGGCGGGGCCGCCTGCATGAGTGATGAAAATGGCCAGCTTCTTTTTTCTTCTGATGGTAATACTGTATATGACCAGTTATATAGGGATATGCCCAACGGGCAATTTCCTACTTTGGATGGGAACCGCTATGCTAACGGTTCCCAAAGTGTAATTACTGTTCCCTTTTCAGGCCACCCCTTGCAATATTATCGCCACAAGGTGCAGGAATGAGGCTTGGGCAACTGGCGTGGCTTTCCTGTGCCGGACTGTTTATTACTGCCAGAACAAATACACTGTATCGACAAATTTTATTTTACATTCTAAAGCAAACACCATGGTTTAAAAATATTGTTGTCCGAGATAATATTTTAAAAATAAGGGTGGTTTTGTAACCACCCCCATATCAACTTTGCGGTTCTCACACCAAAAAAGTTAGATATG
>JAYVLZ010000446.1:0-27150 GCA_043759175.1 Chitinophagaceae bacterium
AAAAAAGTACACAAACAAGCACATTCGGAACAACTGGCAGAATTAATCATAATTCGGAAAAATTCTACAGCACAAAACTTTATAAGGGAATAAAAAAAAATCTTCTTGCAAAAGTTGAATCTGATAATATCTTTCCAAAAGAGTTAGAGAATACCATTATCCAGGGTTCATCAGAAACAATGATTGATATTCCGGATAATTCTGTGCATTTAATGATTACCTCACCTCCTTATAATGTCTCAAAAGAATATGACAACGATTTATCGTTACAGGAATATTTAGAACTTTTAAAAAAAGTATTTAAAGAAACTTTTCGTGTTTTAGTTTATGGAGGAAGAGCTTGTATTAATGTAGCTAATATTGGACGTAAACCATACATTGCTTTAAGCGACTATATATCAATTATGATGGTTGAATTAGGATTTGATATGAGAGGTGAAATCATTTGGAATAAAGCAGCAGGAGCTGGTGTTTCAACCGCCTGGGGAAGCTGGCAATCTGCAAGCAACCCAACATTACGTGATGTACATGAATATATTTTAATGTTTTCAAAAGGTGGGTACAAAAGAGAAAGAGAAGATAGACAGAATTCAATTACTAAAGAGCAATTCATCGAATGGACAAAATCCATTTGGACAATGAATACTGAAAGTGCAAAAAAAATTGGGCACCCTGCGCCGTTTCCAGAAGAACTTCCTTATCGGCTAATGCAGCTTTATTCTTATGTTGACGACATTATACTTGACCCTTTTATGGGTAGCGGAACTACAGCAGTTAGTGCTTTAAAATCTGACCGGAAATTTATTGGTTATGACACTGACGAAAATTATATAAAACTTGCAGCCAACCGACTAAGCCGTTATAATTCACGGATACGATTTGGAAGTTAAAAAACATAAGGTGGATTGCCAAAATAGGGAGGGGCAGGCTGAAGCCGTGTAATGAGCAAAGACCAAGACGTTGCGACTGCAGTGCAGGCCGTTTCAATAAAATAAATCCACCCTTTGCTTTATCTTTATATTATACCTGTAAAACAAACCATTCCCCAAAACAGCGGAATATTTTTCATCACATTTATCTTTAAATCTTGACAATCCTGTTGGTATTCCATTTGTCCTAATACTTATTAAAATATCTTAAATAATGTTTTATAATAAATAGAACCCGGTATTTAAAAGAATGGAGGGAATGATAAAAAGAATGGACAGCTTCATTTTCTTTTATGGGAATGGATGTAATAGTAATAGTATCTGCTAATAAATCATTGCTGCCAAAATCACTATCTAGTTTACAATTGGTTCCGCTACCATCATGGCCAATATTTGAAACCAAAGATTTTGTTGGGTGCAGGCAAAGACCATTATTTAAAAATACGATTGAATGCCATATCGTATTCCAGCTTTGAAATTTTCCATCCGCAATTGCCTTCAGCCCCCAAAAAAACTCAAAGCTGTTATCCATATTTAATTTTTTGACATTACCTTTTTTGCTGATGGCATTTTTTACTGCAAGGGCATCGGGCGTAAATTTATCCCAGGCCCTTTTCCACGTTGCCCATCCCCAGCAAGTGGTATGATAAAAAAAGTAAGTGGATTCTTTTATGTCCACTGCATTAAACTCAGCACGGGAAAAGCCACTGATATGCATTACTACTGGCGTATTTTCGTAAAAATCAAGCCCCTCATTCATGTACGATAAAAAGCCAGGTGATACCAATACGTCATCTTCTATTACAATTACTTTTCCAAATTGATAAACGGTTTGTGTAATACCATTTACAATAGATTTAAAGAGCCCGTTGTTTTTTTCAGATGCTACTACATTTACAGTACCACACCAATTTTTTTCCCTGGCTATTTTTTTTACCTCATCAATTTTCTCCTTTGTTTCAATAGTTGCATTATCCTTTGGGCCATCTATAAAAATATATAAGGTTGATGCTGCCGCTAAATGATTTTTGCTTAATGCTTCTAAAGTTTGCCTGGTATGTTCGGGCCTGTTGTAAGCAAAAAAAACTATTGGAGCTAATCCTGGTTTCATGGAATGGTCAGTCATTTTTTAATTAAAGCCATTTATGCTAATTGTAATTTATCATTCAAAACCGGTTGAGGACTTTTGCTGAATTTTGTTTGTACTAATTTTTTTATAAATAAATAAACCAATACGCTAAAAATACAAGTATTAATTAAACTGGCTAAAGCATCTCCAATAATAAGAAAGTTTTTTACCATTATTATATTTACAATAATGGAAGTAACTACTGATATAAGTGCTAATAAAAATATTTTTCTTTTTGCTTTGTAATACAGTAAAAAAAGAAAGAAATAACTATTCAACTGCCAGATAAAAGAAGATAAAGTAACCATTAAAAAAAGTGATACTCCCGGTAAGTATATTTTATCAATTACATAATAATATAAAAAAAGCACCAATAATATACACGGTATCGCCACTGCAATAAGCATTTTAAGATAGTTAAAAAATTCTGTGCGTAATGAAACAAGCGTTGCCTCTCCTTCACTGATAGATTTATATACTTTTGGCTGGATATATAAAAATATGCTTTGACCTAAATACCCAACCAACGTGCCGAACACACAGGCTACAGCATAAATACCCAATTGATATTTATCTACGTTAAAAATTGCCAGGAAAAGTTTATTGGAGGTACCTAACATAAACACACATAACTGAAAAGTAATAGCGGGTATGCCAAACTTAATTTCATCCCAGATATGCTTTCCCTTTATTTGAAAAGTTAAATAATTATTCCTTGCATAGTAAAAAAAACCAACCAGGTTTACAAGAATAAGCGATATTGCGATGCCCCACACCCTGCCTTGCCAACCTTTAAAAAAGAATACTATTAATATGACTGATACTCCGTATTCAATTATTGCCTTACAAATACCAAAAGTTGCAAATCTTTTAACCTCTTGCCTGTTACGCACTAGGGCAAACAATTGTTCACTGCAAAATATTAAGAATGCCAATAGAGGAATTATATAGACAAATGAAGAAGGCAGTTCAAATTTTTTCTGCAACACATCCCTGAACATAAATAAAAATACTACAGCTAAAAAGGAAAGAAAAAGAGAGATAAAAAAATTGGATGCAAATGATTTTTTAAATTCATCCGGATTCTTTTTAAAAAAATCAGCGCTGGTAGATTGAATCATACCTAACGAAATAAATGGCGCCATCAACATTAAATTGCTTGCGAATAAACTTAATATCCCATTATCTGCCGGCGTAAGGTATTTTGGGTTGGTAAATACAAATATTAAAAGCAGTGAGATGCCTTTAGAAAAGAAATTAGTAAATATATATGTGGCTACTGATTTATAAGCAGGGTTTTTAATTGCAGCTTTTACCAAATTTATAATAGCCATGTTTAAATTATTATTCATCCATTTATTCTGCCACACCTGAAACATAGTAAATACCAGGTATTTTCAACCCTTCCTCTTTACCATGGTAAAAACGAATTTTTATCCTTTGTATTTCATTAGTATATATTTTTTGTTTGAAGATAAAAAATCCATATAAATACTGATCTACAAATGGTTTCAAATCAAATACTTTAAAACTGGAAACTGGTAAGATATTTAAAAACAGTTATGTGCTGGAGAGAAAGATATTATTAATAAATGATTAATTAAAAAGTATTGCCCTATAAATCTCCTCATACAACTCCACTGCCTGCTCTAACGAATAAATTTCCAAAGCTCCTTTTCGAATTGAATCAGTATCAAATGATTTATCAACAAACAACTTATCAATCACAGCATTAAATGCTTCATCGGTAAAATCATCTACCACGTAACCAGCATTGTATTTATCAACAATGGCCTTTACATCCCCCACTCCGCTGTTGGTAATAACAGGAATACCCATTGCCATAATTTCTCCATGCTTGGTAGGAGAAGAAGACAATTTGGAAAAACAGGGTTTAATAAAAAATAATGAATAGTTACTTAAGGATAACAATACCGGCACTTCATTTCGTCTGCCATGTTTTACTACCAGCTTGTCAGCAGGCAATCCATATTTCGCCGCTTCAGCAGCAATTACATCATGCAGGTGAGGAGAGATAAATAGAAACTTTGTTTCGGGTTTTCTATCTGATAACAGTTTACAAAACCGCAACATTGCTGCGGTCATATACCATCCGCCAACAGAACCAAGATAACTTACTACAAAATCATTGTCATGAATATTCAGCTCCTTTTGAAACTGTTTTTTTTGTACAGCATTTATTTTTGAATTATCAAATAAATTTAGATCTGCACTGCAGGGAATTACTTTTAATGGAATGTTTTTTTTATACTCCGGCAATACGGTGATAATTTTTTCTGCTGCATGAGTAAGACATACAATGCCATTACTCTCTGCTATTTCTTTCTGTTCCTTCTTTTTAAAGAAACGGTAAATTATTTTGAATAACGGGTTGCTGATATTCCACATACCACCTTCCACACGGCTGTCAGCATAAAACTCTCTTACATCATGCAGAAATTTTACCCCCATTGTTCGCTTCATCCATAAGCCAACCAGCGCAGGTATACCGGGTCTGGTATGCACCATATCAATATCATAACGCAGATGAATTTGCTTTGCTTTCTTTCTTAAATTGAGGATATCTTTTAGCGTAGACAGAACAGGTGGCTTCCTGGTATAGGGTATTGGTATCCATTCAATATTATAAGGGGCAAGAATTCTTTTTACTGCATCTTCATTTTTTATAAATGCCTGCCGCTTTTCACAACTCAATAAAAAAAACCGGAAACCTTTTTTACTCAGTTCCTGCAAATATGGTATTACCTGGCTTTGTCCCAACGGATCAGTCATTCCATCATACGATATAAAAAGGATTTTTTTTTGCATGGGCTCTACCAATAATTTTCTTCCAGCCACCAGTGCAGTACAATGATCAGCCAAAGCCTGTTGAACAAATAATCAGTTCCGGCCAGGTACTGTTCCTTCATTTTTTTTACAACGGCGTAATTCACCACACTGTATTTATTAATCACTTCTTCTGATGTGTACTGATCCAGTAAGTATTTCAGATCTGTCTTTAACCATTTAATTAATGGAATACTAAAACCCCATTTGGGCCTGTCAAAAATTTGTTTGGGTACATGATCATACAATACCTCTTTCAGTAAATACTTCATGGTACCATTTTTTATTTTCAACTCAGGATCTAAGTTGTAGGCAAATTCCACCAGCCGGTAATCCAGCAATGGCACCCTGGTCTCCAAACTGTGTTGCATACTTGCCCTGTCCACCTTTACCAGCAAATCGTCTTTCAGGTAATGATTAAAATCCCAAAATGATTGTTGCTCTGCTGCTGTGAGGTCTTTTAAAACAAAGGGCTGATTATTGAGGCCGTTAAAATTAAACTGCGGCGTTACTAACAGCGACTGCAATTCCTGCTCTTTAAAATAATATTGCTCCTGCGAAAAAATATGTGTGTAAATATTGTCTCTGCTGGGGTAGTCGTATAAGTTACCTGCACGCTGGTATTTGCTGCCCATCAATTTGGATGCTGCATACACGGGGCTCTTTACCAAATGCACCAACGGATTTGATAACCGCTTTGCCCACTGGTACATATTATACCCATGAAATAATTCATCACCTCCATCACCACTTAATGCAACCGTTACATGTTTTCTTGCAAGGCGGCTTACCATCATTGTTGGGAATGCGGAGGAATCTGCAAAGGGTTCATCATACGCAGGTATCAGTGTATCCACCAGTTCCATCACTTCGTTTTCCTTTATCTTAAATTCATGATGGTCTGTTTTTAAATGATCTGCCACCTGTTTGGCAAATTTTGATTCGTTGTATTTTCCATCATCAATGGCAATGCTAAATGTTTTTATTTTATCACTTCCGGAAACAGTTGCAGCAATGGCTGTAACCAGACTGCTGTCAACACCGCCACTCAGGAAAGTTCCAATTGGCACATCACTGATCAATTGTTTTTCTACCGCATCATACAGCAGTTCCTTTAATTCTTTTTTGGCAGCCGGTTCATTGGTGGTGGCGGAAGGTTGAATTTCCTGATGCAATTTCCAGAAAGGTTCCATTTGCAACTGGAGATACTCGAATTTATTTACTACTGTTGATAGCTGCAGGTAATGAGCAGCAGGAAATTTGAAAGTATTTTTATAAATAGTTAATGGTTCAGGAATAAACCCCAGGTGAAAAAAGTAAGGTATTGCCTCACCATTAACCTGCAGTTTTTCACCCATTAATTGCCTGATCACTTTGAGTTCAGAAGCAAATACCATTTGTGTATCGTCTGCATAATAAAATAATGGTTTAATACCCACATGATCCCTGCAAAGTGTAAGTACCTGCTCCTGTATATCATAAATGGCAAATGCAAACATACCATTGAATGCAGCAAAACAGGAAGTACCTTTTTGTATAAACAATTCCAATATCACTTCGGTATCTGAAGTGGTGATTAAAGAAGCGCCCTTATCATCTAACTGCTGTTTTAATTCATTAAAATTATAAACCTCTCCATTAAATACAATGCAGTATCGGCCATCAGCAGAATACATTGGCTGGTTAGCAGCAGCAGACAGATCTAAAATAGAAAGACGGCGGTGGGCAAGACCTAATTTTTTATCTTCTGAAAAATAAAATCCCTCAGCGTCCGGGCCACGGTGCTGCATCAGCGAGGCAGCCTGCTGCAATTGCATTTCAGTGATTGAATTATTAAGTGAAATATACCCGGCAATACCGCACATAAACCAGTTGTTTGAGTAAAAACGAAAATAGGGGATAATTATTACGAAAGATTTTAAGGGCGCATTTCAAATTGTCAGTTTATAGTTTTAAAGAGTTGCCGAACTTGTCAGGAGGCTTTTAAGTAATTACAGCCTGCAAAAAGTTGGCGACCCTGAGCGACAATAACTACTGTACTACCGCTAAAGCATCAGTATAAATTGATCTCAAACTGTGCAGATGTTGTTCCAGGGTAAAATTTTTCAATACTCTTTCCTTTGCAGCAGCGCCCAGGCTGTTTAATTGCTGCCTGTTATTTTTTAGATAAAGTAACTTGGAAACGAAATCTCGGGTATTGTTTAAATTATAATAAATAGCTGTATCGGCACACTGTTCCTTAAAAGAAACAATATCGGAGAGCAGCAACGGCATTCGCAAGGCCATTGCTTCCAGAACACTTAGAGAAAAACCTTCGTATGATGAAGACATTATAAAAAGATCATATTGCTGAATACGTTGCTGCATATCTTTTACCTGCCCCTTCAATGTTATCCTTAATTGTTGCTCATCAATTTTTTTTTGCAGAGATTTTTCCAGTATTCCTTTGCCATAAATATCAAGGCTGATATTTTCATTCTTTAATTCTTTAAATGCCTGCAGTAAAAAACTGTGATTTTTTTGTTCCTTCAAATTACCTACAGAGATGATCCTAAATAAAGGAGAACTTTCATTTTTTACTATTGCATTTTGTTCATTAAATACAGAAGTATCCACGAAAGTGTACAAGGAACAGGCCTTATGAGGTTTTACATTAATAAAACTGAAATACTCGTCCAATGCACCTTTGGCAACAGCAACAATGGTACTCTTCCTTATTTTGTAGGTTAACTTCTCAATTACATGCATCCGCCAGGGACGGTATTCTATAGAAGACGCAACAAAAGCATGTATGGTGGTGATCAGCGGAATTCTTTTAGGCGTACCCAGCCTGGCAACAACAGTACTCCAAAATAAATGACTGTGTACAATATCTACTTTATTCTCTTTAATGATCTCTCTTAATTTTAATGCGGCAGACGGAATTAGAAAGTTAGACGTAAGGTTCAGGCAAATCAGCTGATCACATTTCAGATCATCTTTAAATTCATTTTCCGGATGAAGTGTTACAATGATATTGTTATAATCCTTTAATTGCTTTGTTACAGTTACCAGCATTGTTTCAGCACCACCACGGTCTAAATTATCTATGATATGTAAAATGGTTTTCTTCATTAACTGATTGTGAAATACAATTATGCCGGTATAAGATGCAGGTCGATCAGATCCTTATTGGCGCAAAATGTTTCTCTTGAAATAAATTTATTATTGTAAGTGATATTATAATTGAGTGATAAAAGGAAATCATAAATATCTTCCAGTTTATCTCCTTTCTTTTTGATTGGTTCCGGGTGAATTGCAAGAATAAAAGAGGGCTGGAATTTTTTAAAGACTTCTATACCCCCACGTACTGTATCGTACTCTGCTCCTTCAACATCTATCTTTATAAAATCTACCCGGTCTAATTTTTTTGAAGCAACAAAATTGTCGATTGTATTTACTTCTACTTCCACACCATTCAATTTACGGTCTACTTTGTAAGACACCATGCTGTTGCTGTTATCTGCTGCTTCATCAGAAATGAAGAAGGTGATCTTACCGGAATCTTTTCCCATTGCCTGGTTTACCGGGCTGATCACCGTTTCAAGATGGTTGATACGGATGGTCTGGTGTAACACGGGAATGGTATTGGGAGCAGGTTCAAATGCAAACACTTTTCCATTAGCACCTGTTACTTTCGCAGCAATGGCAGAGAATAATCCAATATGTGCACCAATGTCAAGCACAACAGCGCCATCCCCACAAATCGATTTTAAGAAAGAAAAATTCTCTTCTTCATAATCAGATGGGAAATAGCGGATATACTTTGCCGGCAGTTTTACTTTTACGCCATTTACTGTTTTGGGCAAACCCTGGCCAAAAGTTATTTTTTCTAAAAGGCTGTATATTGGTTTAGTGTTAATCATGGTGGTCATAATATTCAGCAATTTTTTTACTTTTTAATATTGGAATAAGCAGTTTGCAAACAAACAGTACAGTAATAATTAAAACGATAAAATAAACAATACTCATAATAGATACAGCAGCGCCATAAGCGCTTATTTATTTGATGAAAAAATAATGTGATATAATACTTCCCAAAATGGAAAGCAGGGAAGCGAATAATATTTTTCTTCTTTGCTTGTGATGGCATAATTTTCCATTAGTCCATCTTTAGCAAGTGACAGCAGGTTATTGGTAAAAGGATTAATTAACTGAATGTTCATCAGTAATTACAGATATTAGATTTTGAAAAAAGCTATTGGGCAATCCTTTTTAAATATTCGCCGTAACCACTCTTCTTTAATTTTTCAGCCTGCTCTCCTAATTGTTCTTTTGTAATAAAACCCATCCGGTAAGCAATTTCTTCCGGACAGCCTATTTTAAGTCCCTGCCTTTTCTCTATTACTCTTACATATTCAGTAGCGTCACTAAGCGATTCAAAGGTGCCGGTATCTAACCAGGCAAAACCCCGGTTTAAAACGCCCACTTTAAGCTTTTTATTTTGCAGGTATATTTTATTTACATCAGTAATTTCATATTCACCCCTCGGGCTTGCCGGAATATGCTTCGCAATGGCTACCACTTCATTATCATAGAAATACAATCCGGGCACTGCATAATGGCTTTTTGGCTTAGCCGGTTTTTCTTCAATACTCAATGCATTGTAGTTAGCATCAAACTCCACTACGCCGTATCTTTCCGGATCGCTTACGGGATAGGCAAATATTACTGCGCCATCAGGATCAGCTGAATCCTGCAGCAATTTACTAAAGCCAGTGCCATAAAAAATATTATCGCCTAATACCAATGCAACACTGTCTGTTCCAATAAATTTTTCACCAATCACAAAAGCCTGCGCCAGGCCATTCGGTATTTCCTGTTTAGCATATTCGATCCTGCAACCCCATTGTGAGCCATCGCCTAACAGCCGCATAAACTGAGACTGGTCATCGGGTGTGGTGATGATCAATATCTCTTTTATCCCGGCCAGCATCAACGTGCTGAGTGGATAATAGATCATTGGCTTATCGTAAACAGGCATGAGTTGTTTGCTGATGCCCATGGTAATTGGATACAATCTTGTACCGCTTCCGCCTGCTAATATGATTCCCTTCATATGCCCCTATCCCCTAAAGGGGGATTGCTTTTTTAACGTTTATGATATTGTACTTCGTAATAATTCTGATAATTACCTGAGGTTACGTGTTGTAACCATTCTGTGTTTGATAAATACCAATCTATTGTTTTTGAAATACCTTCTTCAAATTGCAAAGATGGTAGCCAGCCTAATTCATCTTTTAATTTAGAGGCATCGATAGCATAACGTAAATCATGACCTGCCCGGTCTTTTACGTAGGTGATTAATTTTTCTGATTCACCTTTTTCTCTTTCCAACTTTTCATCCATTTGTTTGCACAGTTCTTTTACCAGGTTTATATTGGTCCATTCATTATGTCCGCCAATGTTGTAGGTTTCTCCAATCCTGCCCTTATGAAAAATTACATCAATGGCCCTCACATGATCTTCCACATACAGCCAGTCCCTGATATTTTCTCCTTTGCCATAAATGGGCAATGGCTTTTTGTTGATGATATTGTGGATACAGAGTGGTATCAGTTTTTCAGGAAAATGATATGGCCCGTAGTTATTGCTGCAGTTGGAAATTTTTACCGGCATATGATACGTGTGATAAAAAGCCCTTACAATATGGTCGCTGGATGCCTTGGAAGCAGAGTATGGACTACGTGGATCGTACGGCGTTTCTTCAGTAAAGAAACCTGTTTCTCCCAAAGAACCATACACTTCGTCTGTGCTGATATGATAAAACAGCTTGCCTTCATAATTGCCATGCCAGTGTTGTTTGGCTGTATGGAGTAACGTAGCAGTGCCCACTACATTCGTAGTTACAAAAGCCAATGGGTCCGTAATACTTCTGTCCACATGGCTTTCTGCTGCACAATGCAGCACCGCAGTAAAATGGTGCAGATCGAATAATTCCTTTAATAATGCAGCATCTGTTATATCTCCTTTTACAAAAGTATAGTTAGGTTTATCCTCAATGTCTGTTAGATTTTCAAGGTTGCCTGCATAAGTAAGCTTATCAATATTTACGATTTTGTAATCCGGATATTTGGTTACAAACAACCGGGTTAAATGAGAACCAATAAAACCGGCACCTCCGGTAATCAGAATAGTATGCATAATTACTGTAGTATTTAAGTGGCGGCAAAAATATAAATAATTCGGCAAGGAAGGGTATTTAGGAAAAATGATACAAAAAACCCTTATCCCGTTCGCCAATCTTAAATCAACCGGGTAAAAATTATTTACTGCTTCTGAACTTACCACCATTAAAAAGATTTGTCCACCTATTTACAGTTTAAAATAAAAATTATAGAAAAAATTTGGAAATCTGAAATGCTTAATCGTATATTTGCGATATAAAATTTAGATAGACGCTGGCCGTCTTTTTTATTGAATACAATCATCGCATAAATACGATAAAATGGCCATTCACAAAAAAGAATCATTTACACAAAAAGAACAGGAACTGGCAGAGTTTGCAAAAGCACTGGCACATCCTGCCCGTATTGCAATACTCAAAGTGCTGGCTCATAGAAATGAGTGTATTTGCGGAGAGATAGTGGAAATATTGCCGCTGGCACAGTCCACCGTATCGCAGCATTTAAAGGAATTAAAAAATGCAGGACTCATTGACGGAAATGTTGACGGACCGAGAAGTTGCTACTGTATCAACTGGAAAGCATTTGAAAAATTTAATGCAGAGTTTAGCTTCTTATTTAATAAACTGAAAATACAGAATGAAAAAGCCTGTTGTTAGGCCCCTCACCTATCCTCTCCCCGCAGGGGAGAGGGAAATGGTGGAGATTATGTTTTATTGTTAGTGCAAATTGAAAATAATTTTTAAACCGCCGGGAGGCACAAATAAAGTAAAGCCATGAACAATGAAAAAAAGACAGCAACCTTAATTTTCTCCTCCTTGGGAGGAGGTCAGGAGGAGGCCATTAAAGAACTCGTAAAAGAAAAGTATGCTGCCATTGCAGAGCAAAGCCAAACTCAAAATGCCACTTCCTGTTGTGGCGCTACATCCTCCTGCTGTGGGGATGAAGTGTACAATATTATGGCGGATGATTACAGCAAGCTGGAAGGTTATAATCCTGATGCAGACCTTGGCCTGGGTTGCGGATTACCCACTGAATTTGCTAAAATAAAAGAAGGCGACACCGTAATTGATTTAGGCAGCGGCGCTGGCAATGATGCATTTATTGCCCGCCGCTTTGTTGGTGAAAAAGGTAAAGTATTGGGCATTGATTTTACAGATGCCATGATCAAACGGGCAAGAGACAATGCAGAAAAATTAGGATTGAACAATGTTGAATTTCGCCAGGGTGATATTGAAGATATGCCTGTAACAAGTAATTATGCTGATGTGATCGTAAGTAATTGCGTACTGAATTTAGTACCCAATAAATATAAAGTGATCAGTGAGATTTTCAGGGTGCTAAAACCAGGCGGACATTTTTCTATCTCTGATATTGTACTGGAAGGTGAACTGCCTGCTAAATGGAAAGAAGTAGCGGAACTGTATGCAGGTTGTGTAAGCGGTGCCATTCAAAAACAAGTGTACCTGGAAATTATCGAAGCTGCTGGCTTTAAAAATATCACCCTGCAAAAAGATAAAGCCATCATTATACCTGATAATATTTTAGCCAACTATTTAAGTTCGGAAGAAATTGCGGAATATAAAAATGGCAAAACGAAGATCACCAGCATTACGGTGTATGGAGAGAAGGCAGCGAAAGATGACAGGAACTGCTGTGAGCCTGGAAGCGGCTGCTGCTGAGTCTTTTGGTGGGTCACCCTTTAAGGGGTGGCTCACCATGTAAGCCATGAACAACAAACAAAAAGATCCGGGCTGCTGCACGGTTGGCGGCTGCCCGGAATTTGGGCGGTGGCTGCTGCTGAGTTTCTTGGTGAGCCACCCTTTAAGGGGTGACTCACCATGCAAAATTAAGGTTGGGTGCTAAAATCTGCCAACCTTATTCTTTATTTTCAAAATCTTGCAAAAATAAAAAATATGGCAACAGAAGTTTTAAATTCACCTGCATTAAAGATTGCAGTTAGTGAAACAGAAAGACAGGAAGCAATTAATTTATTGCAGCAACACGGCTTACCTGTTTCTGATATTGATGACGATAAACTGCTTTACCTGCTGATGGATGGAGAAAAAATAATAGGCACGGCAGGTTTGGAAATATTTGAAGATTGTGCATTGCTCCGCAGTGTGAGTGTGATAAAAGAAGAACAGGGAAAAGGATATGGAAAAGTAATTAATTCAGCAATAGAAAAATATGTAAATGAAAGTGGTATTAATTGTTTGTATTTACTCACCTGCACGGCAAAAGGGTTTTTTGAGAAGCAGGGCTATTGCGTAATTAACAGAGAGGAAAGTCCGGAAGCTTTAAAGCAAACGGCAGAGTTCACTTCCTTGTGTCCGGTATCAGCAGTGGTTATGAAAAAAAGAATATAATTTTTGAGCAATACAGGATATGAAAAAATACCTTGCTGAATTTATTGGAACATTTGCCTTAGTATTCTGCGGCACCGGCGCCATCACTATTAATGAAGTTACAAATGGTGCAGTAACGCATGTGGGTATTGCCATTACGTTTGGTTTAATTGTGATGGCAATGATCTATGCTTTGGGGGAAGTTTCGGGGGCACACTTAAACCCAGCAGTTACCATTGCATTTACAGTAAATAAAAATTTTCCTGCAAAGGAAGTACTGCCTTATATATTAAGCCAGGCAGCAGGGGCATTTGCTGCAAGTTTTATACTGCAATTTTTATTTCCAGGTTCCATCTTTTTAGGTGCAACACTTCCATCCGGCAATGATATGCAATCATTCGTTTTAGAAATCATTCTCACCTTTTTTTTAATGCTGGTAATTTTGCAGGTGGCTACCGGCAGCAAAGAACAGGGTATGTTTGCAGGACTGGCCATTGGAAGTGTGGTACTGCTGGAAGCAATGTTTGCAGGGCCCATTTGCGGTGCCTCCATGAATCCGGTTCGTTCATTAGCACCTGCTATTGTTAGTAATCATCAGCAGCATTTGTGGGTTTATATCACCGCACCGGTAATTGGTGCATTGGCAGCAGTTATTATTTACAGGCTTTTAAAAAAATAAATCATGCAAAAAAAGAAACTCCTTTTCGTTTGTATTGAAAACAGTAACCGCAGCCAGATGAGTCAGGCATTTGCAAAAATATTGGGTGGCGATAAGGTGGAGGCTTACAGTGCAGGAAGTAAACCCAGCGGCATTGTTAATTCCAAAGCCATAGCGGCTATGAAAGAATTAGGCTATGACCTGAGTACCCACGACAGCAAAAGCCTGGATGAAGTAAAAGCATTTGCTCCTTTTGATGCAGTGGTAACAATGGGTTGCGGCGATGCTTGTCCCTGGATGCCAGCAAAGCAATTTATAGACTGGCAAATTCCTGATCCCAAACATATGGAGCCGGAGGAGTTTAATAAAGTGAGGGATTTTCTTGGAGAGAAAGTGAAGGGATTGATTGAGTCTTTATAAACTAAAAAGCCGTCCCAGTTTGGACGGCTTTTTATCAATACAAAATAATTTATTTCCTGTCGCTGAGTTTTGAAAGCAGGCGGAGTATTTCAAGATACAGCCAGACAATGGTTACCATCAAACCAAACGCACCGTACCATTCCATAGACTTTGGAGCACCGGCAGCAGAAGCCTGTTCAATCATATCAAAATCTAAAATAAGATTTAAAGCTGCGATAGCCACTACCACCAGGGAGAAGCCAATTCCCATTAATGAGCCTTCATGCAAAAAAGCCAGGTGTACACCAAACATTCTTAATACCATTGAGATGAGGTAAAAAATTGCGATGCCTGCAGTTGCAGTCATAATGATGGATTTAAATCTTTCTGTAGTCTTTATAATTTTAAAGCTATACAACAGGTACATTGCAATGGCGACACCAAAAGTTAACCCCACAGCATTCATGATAAGGTCTGGGGCTTTTGTTGCAAAAGCATAATTATACATAGCTGATATTGAACCAAGGAATAACCCCTCCAGCAAGGCATAGGCCGGGGCCAGGTAAGGAGCCCATTCTTTTTTAAACATAATTACCAGCGCCAATACAAAACCTCCGATAAGGCCCGTCCACATCAGAACATTTACATTTCCCCCTCCGGCAAATTCTTTCCATGAATAATAAGCCGTGCCCATCAGCATCAGCAGCATGAAACCAAATTTGTTTAACGTACCTCTGATGGTCATCGTTTCTGTATAGTTGGTTGCCATTGAGCCCTGGAAAGCTTTTTCTGATAAAGTGGGATTACCTGATTTGAATAGTGTCATCGTTTAATTTTTTTAGGTATGTAAAACTAATTTATTTATATCATTCCATAATAGCATCTTATCATTTTTAACTTGAAGGATAGATTGATGTATATACCAAACAAAAATCATAAGCAGCATAAATGAATTTCAACGTAAATTGCGAAATTATAAATAACTAACGATGAGCAAAACCGAACAGGTATTACAGGACGTAGTAATAAAATTTGCCGGAGATAGCGGTGATGGTATGCAGTTAACGGGCAGCCAGTTTACAAACAATTCAGCTTTGCTGGGATTAGACCTTGCAACTTTCCCGGATTTTCCTGCTGAGATCAGGGCCCCACAGGGAACACTGCCGGGTGTGAGTGGATATCAATTAAGGTTTAGCAGTGATGAAATATTTACACCTGGAGATATCTGTGATGTACTGGTGGCAATGAATGCTGCTGCATTAAAGGTAAATTTAACTTCTTTGAAAAGAGGCGGCATCATTATCGCCAATACAGATGGTTTTGATTCGAAAAACCTGCGGCTGGCCAATTATTCTGAAGGAGTGAATCCAATAGAAGATGACAGCCTGGATGGTTATGAAGTGATCAAAATGGATGTAACCAAAATGACCCGGGAGGCTTTGAAAGATATTACCATGGGGATGAAAGAAAAAGACAGGGCAAAAAATATGTTTGTACTTGGGTTTCTTTACTGGATGTACAACCGGGAGATGGACAATACCATTGCGTTTTTAAAAGATAAGTTTGGCAAAAAGCAGGAGATATTTGAAAGCAATGTTAAAGCATTGCAGGCAGGATATAATTTTGGTGATACTACCGAAACTTTTCGTACCAGGTACACTGTGGCTAAAGCAAAGATGCAGCCGGGTAATTACCGCTCTATTATGGGTAACCAGGCATTGAGCTATGGGTTGATTGCTGCTTCTCAAAAAAGTGGATTGCAATTATTTTTAGGCAGTTATCCTATTACACCCGCCAGTGATATTTTACATGAATTGAGCAAGTATAAAAATTTTGGAATTAAAACATTCCAGGCAGAAGATGAAATAGCCGCTATTACCTCTTCCATTGGAGCCAGCTATGGAGGGTCATTGGGTGTTACCAGCACCAGCGGGCCTGGCATGGCTTTAAAGGCTGAGGCCATGGGGTTGGCAGTGATGCTGGAAATTCCTTTACTAATTATAGATGTACAACGAGGTGGGCCAAGCACTGGCTTACCTACTAAAACAGAACAGAGTGATCTGATGCAGGCATATTACGGCCGCAATGGCGAATGCCCAATGCCAGTTATATCTGCGTCTACCCCGAGTGACTGTTTTGCAGCTGCTTATGAAGCAGCAAGGATCAGCATACAACACATGACGCCGGTAATTCTTTTAAGTGATGGTTATATTGCCAATGGTGCTGAACCCTGGAAATATCCAACCAGTGCTGATCTCCCGGAGATTAAAGTAAACTTCGCCACACCAGATTTGCTTGATGATAAAGGAAAATTTCAACCTTATAAAAGAGATGAAAAATTAGTGAGGCCATGGGCAATACCAGGCACCCCGGGGCTGGAGCACAGGGTGGGTGGATTGGAAAAACAGGATGTAACCGGCAATATAAATTACGAAAGCGAAAATCACCAGCACATGGTGAAAACAAGGCAGGCTAAAATTGATAATATTGCAGATTACATACCAGCTCAAACATTAGACAGTGGTCCTGAAAAAGGGAAAGTATTGGTGCTTGGCTGGGGAAGTACTTATGGTGCTATCAAAAGTGCAGTGAAAGATTTGCAGTCCGAAGGACTTGCAGTATCACATGCACACTTGCGTTATGTAAGACCTTTTCCAAAAAATCTGGGAGATATATTGAAAAATTTTGATCATGTTTTGATACCGGAAATCAATAATGGTCAGTTGATAAAAATTATCCGGGATGTATATTTTATTGATGCCAAAGCTTACAATAAGATCATGGGCATACCAATTACAAAGGGTGAATTAATAGAAGAGATCAAAAAAATATTGTAAAAAAAGATAGGATATTATTTTATAAAATGATAACGAAGCGGTTGCAATTACTGCTTCGTTTTTTTATTATTGACTTTTTGACAGTAAACAAAACTGGCTTATGGTTTGTAAATCTTTAGGTAAATATTTTAACTATGACACTAGGTATACTGGCAATTTCAGTCATCTTTATGTTAGTTGGGATGGCAGTGCAATTCCGGCTGAAAAGTAAATTTAAAGAATATGGAGAAGTGCCTACCTCTTCCGGCCTCAGCGGCAGGGAAGTAGCCGAAAAAATGCTGAGGGATAATGGCATTTATGATGTACAGGTAATTTCAGTTCCCGGCTTCTTGTCAGACCACTATGATCCAACAAAAAAAACAGTGAACCTAAGCCCGGATGTGTATGAAGGCAGGAATGTATCTGCTGCGGCGGTGGCAGCCCACGAATGCGGACATGCAGTGCAACATGCCACTGCTTACTCTATGCTGATGCTGCGTAGCAGGCTGGTACCGATTACACAAATAAGCACCACACTATCTCAATGGGTAATTATTGCAGGTATAGGGCTACTTGGTTTTGGTGGTGGTAATCAAACGTTGTTATTGGCAGGCATCATATTATTTGCAGTATCTACGCTATTCTCCGTTGTTACTTTACCGGTGGAAATTGATGCATCAGCAAGGGCGTTAAAGTGGCTGGACAATTCGAAGATCACCAGGACTCAGGAACATGAAAAAGCAAAAGATGCATTAAAGTGGGCTGCACTTACCTATGTAGTTGCTGCATTAGCATCTATCGCTATGCTGGTTCAGTATATTATGATCTACCAATCGAGAAGCAGGGATTAATCAAAAAAGTAAATATAAAAAAGGTTGTCCTAAAAGAATATCTATAGAAATTGCCACGCAGAGGAGCAGGGTACGCAGAGTTAAAATAAATACTTTTATTCTCTGCAATCTCTTAAGCCCAGTGTGCAAAAAAAATTTTTGAGAAAGCCTGAATTAAATTATAATTTAATCTCCTCTTCATTGTCACCAAAAAATCGAAATTCTGTTAAGTGATAATTTGAATTAGAAACCACTTTTATTTTTTGTTTGTATTTCCAGCTCCATTTTCTTCGCTTTGAGATAAAGCCACTGGTGAGATAAGTGAATATGATAGGATGAACCAGTACGGTAAGCCCTTTATGCTTTTGCATGATGAGGTAGCTAAGGTTCTTTTCTATTTCATCCTCCAAAATAAGAGTGGAAGATATTTTGCCAGTACCATTACAACTTGGGCAAACCTCTGAGGTATTGATATTCATTTCCGGCTTCATACGCTGCCGGGTTATCTGCATCAGGCCAAATTTGCTGATGGGTAATACTGCATGCTTGGCCCTGTCTGTATGCATAAACTGCTCCATTGCATCCATCAGCCGTTTCTTATTCTCCATCAATTTCATATCAATGAAATCAACAACAATGATTCCCCCTAAATCTCTTAATCTCAATTGGCGGGCAATTTCTTCTGCAGCTTCCAGGTTTGTTTCCATTGCATTTTGCTCCTGGTTATTGCTTACGCTTTTATAGCCGCTGTTTACATCTATTACGTGGAGTGCTTCCGTATGCTCAATAATTAGGTAGGCTCCGCTTGGAAGGTTTACTGTTTTACCAAAAGCTGCTTTTACCTGCTTGGTAATTCCAAAACTGTCGAAAATAGGAGAGCCGTTATTATAATAGGTAACAATATCCAATTTTTCAGGGGCAATTTTTTGAATATATGCTTTTGTGTCTGAGAAGATATTTTTGTCATTGATCACAATGCGGTTAAAATCTTCATTCAGCAAATCACGAAGCATACTGTTCGTTTTGCCCTGCTCACTTAAAATCTTCGCTGGAGGAATAGCGCCTTTTAAATTAGTTTGGATAGTTTGCCAGGTTTGAACCAACGATGCAAGATCTTCCTGTAATTCCGTTGTTTGTTTTCCTTCTGCCGCAGTACGAACAATTACGCCAAAATTTTTTGGCTTAATTGCTTCTATAATCTTCTGTAATCTTTTCCGTTCGTCGCTGGAGTGTATTTTACGGGAAACGGCAACAATATCATTAAAGGGAGTAATAACAACAAATCTTCCCGGGAGAGATAATTCACAACTTAACCTGGGGCCTTTTGCAGCAATTGGCTCTTTCAAAATTTGCACCAGCACATTTGGGCGTCCGTTTAGTACTTCTGCAATTTTACCAGTCTTTACTATTTCAGGTTCCACAGTAAATTTGCCAAAATCAAATCCTTCTTCTGTTTTATCAGCAGTAGTAATATTAGTAAACTTAAGGATGGAGCGGATATAAGGACTTAAATCTGTATAGTGGAGAAAGGCATCTTTTTCAAAGCCTACATCTACAAAAGCTGCATTTAAACCGGGTATCAATTTTTTTACTTTACCCAGATATAAATCACCTACAGCAAAGTTGGCATCAGCCTTTTCGTTGTGCAACTCTACCAGCTTCTTATCCTCCATGAGAGCTATTTCAACTCCCTGGGGTGCAGCATTTATAATTAATTCCTTAGTCAAAAAAACGCATTTAATAAACATCCATTACTTCACTCCCAGGATAACGCAAAGCATTCATTGCAGCCACTATCAAAATGAACCACAATAAATGCCGTTAACCAATAACACCAGGCAAAAACCTGCCTTAAGCTAAGAATTACTTCTTCTTATGACGGTTCTTTCTTAAACGCTTCTTACGTTTGTGTGTTGCAATTTTATGACGTTTTCTTTTTTTACCGCAAGGCATAATTAGTCTTTTTAATTTTTATCAATAAAATTTAAACTATTTCTAATCATAGCACCTCTTTTAAAAGCTGCTATTTCAATAATTTTATTCGTTCATCTACTTCCTTTGTATAGACAGGATTATTCACCAGTCTTTTAGTAATTTGGTAGTATTTCAACGCATTCACTCTATCGCCTTTCGCTGCATATGCATCTGCAAGCCACGATAAAGCCTCTATATTTGCCGGTTCGTTTTGAACCACCGTTACAAGACGGCTAATGGCTTTATCATACTGCGTTGAGATAACGCCTCCAATTCCAAGTGCCAGCTGTGCTTCCATATTGGAAGAATCTTTCTTCACTATTTGAAGTAATTGCTGAATACCTTTCATTGTTTCTTCAGCATTACCAGCCATTCCCTTTCCAAAAATGTAACAACTTGCCAGTTCAACCTTTAACGAATCCTTTGAGGGATTTTGCTCTATTGCCTTTTCAAATAAACTAATGGCCTCTTCTGCTTTCCAGGCACGTATAGATAAATTCCCTTCGTTTCTCAGATCATCTAAAATTTGACGGGCGGCAAAGGTGAGGTTTTTTTCAGAACTTACCAACTTAGCTGCTTTGGAAACATAAAAAACATAGAGTTCATGATTATGGGCCGAATCTTTCCAGAAGCTGGCCAGCTGGTTATATACCTTCAGTTGTTGTTCTTTTACATCGCCTCTTGAAACACTGTTTTCTAATTTTGCTATATATGCGGACTGGCCGGGAGTAAGTTTTTGACGGGCTTCGGTTTCATATTTGGTAATATCAAAGCTGGAAACACTGTTTGGTTTTGCTGTTTCCGTTGCCGGCTTTTCCTTTTTTTCGACTGTTTTACCAAAAACCATTAGCAGAGACAGCATTACCAATCCACCAGTGGCTAGTATTAATTGTTGCTTTTTCACAAAAATATTTTGAGGGGCAAAGTTAATCTTTCATAACCATCAGTTTAAAAAAGATGGGCTTTTTAGATTAAAATAAGAATAATTGAAAATTTATAATGACTTTAGCCGGCGGGGAAATCCAGGTTTATTAAATAGTGTTGTATACTAATATTTATTAAATGCAGCAAGGGCGTTTAATAAAACATTGTATCTCTGAAAATCAGCCAGAGAAAATTAGTCAGCTAATAGAATCTTGATTGAGAATAAAAGACTGACACCAATTAGTAGTTATAAAGCAGGCGTTGCATTTTCGTCCATTTTTTTATTCTTTACTTCCTGCACAAACTCCTTGGCTGGTTTAAATGCCGGAATGTAATGCTCAGGAATTTCGACAGCGATATTCTTTTTTATATTACGGCCAATCTTTGCAGCTCTTTTCTTTGTGATAAAGCTGCCAAAGCCACGGATATAAATATTCTCGCCGCCAATTAATGTCTTCTTAATTTCCTTAAACATGGTTTCTAATGTTACCATTACATCTACTTTTGGTATACCAGTTTTGTCTGATATTTCTGAAATTAAATCTGCTTTTCTCATGATAAAATATTTTTGTTTAGATACCTGATTGAAAATTAATACATTAATTTGTAAAAAGCAATACTAATGCCTGATTATCAGCTAAATAATATTTTAATGATTTTTCATGATGCTAAAATTGAAAAAAATAGGGTGCAATTCTGTTATTCAATACTATTTCCGTTCTTATAATCTTTTAATCAAAACATGCTCAAATCAATCACCCATCAATACTTTCTAAGACAGTTATTAAAATGGAACCGCCTTTACAATAAGAGGAAAATGCCCTGGAAAGGTGAAAAAGATCCTTACAAAATATGGTTAAGTGAAATCATTTTACAGCAAACAAGAGTAGACCAGGGCTTAGATTATTATCACCGTTTTGTAGAAATTTTTCCTGATATTCATCAACTTGCCCAATCGCCGGAAGATCGTGTTTTTAAACTTTGGGAGGGTCTTGGCTATTATAACCGGTGTAAAAATTTAATTGCCACTGCAAAAAACATTTCTCAAAACCTGAAAGGTAAATTCCCTGACAGATATGAAGATATGCTGGAATTGAAAGGTATTGGCCCTTATACTGCTGCGGCAATCAGTTCTTTTGCTTTTAATTTACCCCATGCTGTAGTAGATGGAAATGTATTCCGGGTATTATCAAGGTATTTTGCCATTTCAACTGCTATTGACTGTGTAGAAGGTAAAAAATATTTTACAGTCCTGGCCAATGAATTGCTGGATAAAAAACTTCCGGGTGAATACAACCAGGCATTAATGGACTTTGGGGCAACTATCTGTAAACCTCAGATTCCTCTTTGTTCTGACTGCCTGTTGAAAAAAAAATGTGTGGCATATTTAAATAATGCCGTAAATAAATACCCGGCGAAAGAAAAAAACATCACTAAAAAAACAAGATGGCTTTATTACCTGGTAGCTGAATACAAAGGCTCCGTATTTGTTAGAAAACGGGTAGAGAAAGACACCTGGGAGAACTTATACGAATTCATTCTTTCAGAGCAAAATGAACCTGCCGATGCAGATAAAATACTGAACCAGCTTTTGCCCGTTTCTAACAAAGACAAACAGGCCTATATCGTTGAACACATTTCAGCCATATACAAACAACAGCTTACTCATCAAACTATTTATGGTCAGTTTATAAAGATTCAACTGTCCGGGGACGTTAGATTTGCCGGTTACGAAAAAGTTAAATCAGGGAGCCTGGAACTGCTCCCTTTCCCAAAATTTATCAGCAACTATTTAAAAGATAAAAGTGTATCTTTAAATTTGTTTTAGTTTCAAATGAACCAACCATAAAGTATTAATACTATGAGAGGAGTAAACAGGGTAATGCTGATAGGCAACCTGGGCAAAGATCCGGATATGCAATTCTTAGAAGGCAATATTGCTGTAGCAAAATTCTCATTGGCCACCACAGAAACTTACAAAGACAGAAGTGGTAAACTGATATCGCAAACTGAATGGCACACGGTGGTATTGTGGCGTGGACTGGCTGAACTGGCGCAAAAATATCTCCATAAGGGAAGCCTGGTTTATATTGAGGGCCGCTTAAAAACACGTAGCTGGGAAGATAAAGAAGGAAATAAAAAATTTGCAACTGAAATAGTAGGCGATAATTTGATCATGCTTGATAAACGCAGTGATGGAAGCACTGGAATGGGTGGATTGGATGTACCCGATGAACTGGGTGAAGGCAACCATCACGGCGAAGAAGGTACAGAAAGACTGCCCTTCTAAAATTACAGCTTTATAAAAAAAATATTAAGAAGCTGTACCCTCCCTTTAAAAATATTGTTTACTAAAATTCAGACTTTTGGATTACCATTCGGTCAATAATTTTACCAGCTGCCTTCAAATTTCATTGCTGGCAATTACCCCTGCTGCCTCTGCTGTGCTCATATTTCTTGCACTGCTTTTATTTACTATCTCATTTTTAGTGGCCGGTTCAGAAGTAGCTTTTTTTTCCCTTACCTATAAGGACATCAATATGCTGAAAACAAAGCAGCAACCGGCTTTTCGCCGTATTGTTTCTTTGCTTGATCAGCCTAAAACCTTGCTGGCATCCATGCTCATTGCCAATAGCTTTGTAAACATTGGCATCATCCTGATTTCTAATATCCTGATGGATGGGTGGCTGGAAGTATTTCAACTCAGTTTCTGGCTCAACTTTGTGATCAAGGTTTTTACGGTTACTTTTTTACTGGTTCTTTTTGGCGAAGTATTACCAAAAGTTTGGGCTACCAATCATAAGATCTGGTTTGCATCCACTGCTTCCCTGCTGATAGAAATATTCAACAGTTTGTTTTACAGGCTTGGGTTCAGCAGGCGCCTGGTAAAATTAGGTGATGGTGTGGAGCATAAATTCTCTGCCAATAGCTCCACTTTTTTAGACAACCGCCAGTTAGACTACGCCATTGATCTGTTGCCCGATCATGAAGCTACAGTGGAAGAAAAACAAATTTTGAAAGGCATCAGAAAATTCAGCAACACACCTGTTAAGCAGGTAATGCGTACCCGGCTGGATGTAAGTGGCGTTGAATACGACAGCAGTTTTGAAGATGTGATCAAAAAGATTGAAGAATTACACTATTCAAGATTACCTGTATATAAAAATAACCTGGATGAGGTGGAAGGTATGTTACATACAAAAGATCTGCTGCCCCATGTAAATGCAAGCAAGGTAGAAAACTTTGACTGGCACAGCCTGATGCGTCCACCCTATTTTGTTCATGAACAAAAACTGATCGAAGACCTGCTGCAGGAGTTCAGAAATAAGCGGATACACTTTGCTGTAGTAGTGGATGAATTCGGTGGAACATCTGGTATTGTAACACTGGAGGATATTATGGAAGAGATCATAGGAGATATCAGGGATGAGTTTGATGATGAAGAAAGTGCCAATAAAAAGATTGATGATAACACCTATATCTTTGAAGGTAAAACAATGATCAATGATGTATGCAAGGCAATGAATCTTCCTAACGACAGCTTTGAATCAATAAGAGGAGACAGTGATTCACTGGCTGGTTTGGTATTAGAAATAGCTGGTGAATTTCCACAGGTAGAGGAAGAAATTGAAAGCGGAGAGTTTACATTTATACCACTGGCCATCAATAAGAACAGGATTGATAAAGTGAAAGTGATAATCAAGTTGGTAGAAAATGAAGAATAAAATATCCAGGAAAAGAATTTTAAAAGAAAGACAAAATTAATAATGATAAAAGGGCAAAAGTTAATAAACAATTTCATTAAAAATCTTGTACCCAAAAATAACAATATGTATTGCTCCTCTTTTGAGCATTCCTTATTTATTGTTCACCGCTTCACGCTATTGATTCTTTGCTTTTTTCTTGCATCCTGCAATTCGCCATATGTATCAAAAAAACGAGGATACTTCAAAATAGACATGCCGGAAAGAGGTTATCAGAAATTTGAAAACGATGATTTTCCCTACAGTTTTGAATACCCTGTATATGCAAAAATTATAAAAGACAGCACTTACTTTGACACCAATCCTGAAAATCCTTACTGGATCAACATAGATTTTCCTTCGTTCAGAGGACGTGTATTTTTAAGTTACAAAGCTGTTGGTGGTAAAGCTTTATATAAAGTAAAGATGCCCGATGGCAAGTACAAAGATTCGTTGGGTACCAATGTATTTGATAAAATGGTAGCAGATGCATTCAGCCTCACCAATAAAAATAATGTGGTTTCCAATTCCATTAAAGACAGCCTGATACATACTGAAAACGGCATCAGCGGTGTGTTCTTTAAAGTGGGAGGCAATGCAGCTACAGCCAAGCAATTCTTTCTAACCGACACCACCAAAAACTTTATCCGGGGTGCATTATATTTTGATGTTACCCCAAATGCTGATTCTTTAAAGCCCGTACAGGATTTTCTGCAAGTTGACCTGGAACATATGATCAATACCTTTAGGTGGAAGTAAATTAATTGAAAGTATCCCTTAACAACTGTCTGCTTCATTTATACTTTGACCTACTTTTGCACACAATTATGATAGCGATTGACAACAAACTGGTAAGTGATGAAATTATTGAGGAGCAATTTGTTTGTGACCTGAATAAATGCAAGGGTGGCTGCTGTGTAGATGGTGATGCCGGAGCCCCGCTCTCTGTTGAAGAATTAAAAAATATTGATGAAATATATGAGGCGGTGCTGCCATACCTGTCTGAAGAAAACAAGATAGAATTAAAAAAACAGGGCAAGTATGTTTATGACCAGGAATTTGGCTGGGTAACGCCTACTATTAAAAGTAAGGTCTGTGTTTATGGAATAAAAGATAATAAAGGCATTGTAAAATGTGCAATAGAACAGGCATACAACGATGGTAAAGTACAATGGAAAAAACCAATCAGTTGTCACTTGTTTCCTATCCGCATTAAACAAAGCAAGAACAAACAAACAGACTATGTAAACTATGAGCCCAGGGAAGACCTTTGCCAGGCTGGCTGTTCATTGGGCAAGAAATTAAAGGTGCCGGTATATGTTTTTCTTAAAGATGCATTGATACGAAAATATGGTAGTGAGTTTTATGAAGCATTGGAAGCAGTTGTCAAACATTTAGAAACGCCGGCCACTCCCGATAAAAATCGGGATAAATGTCCGGGCTAAAAGCAATTCATAATTTGAAGTCTTTAATATTAAATTTGATGAGTAAAAAAATAAACATCCAATTCCCAATTACCAATTACATGCTGCTTTTTTCAATTTTGATAGTTGCTATCAATTCCTGCTCCGTAAACAAAGCTAAAATAGACAACAGCCTGAAAAAATATTTTGATGAAAATAAAGTGGATGGTTGTTTCACCATGTTTGATAATGCAACAGGTAAAGTAACAGTGTACAACATGGCGTTAGACACCATGCGTTTTACTCCAGCATCTACTTTCAAAATTGTAAACTCACTAATAGGATTGGAAATTGGAAAAGTGACGGATGAAAAGATGGTGATTAAATGGGATGGAATAAAAAGATGGAACGAAGACTGGAATAAAGACCTTACAATGGAAGAAGCTTTCAAAGTAAGTGCTGTTCCTTATTACCAAGAGCTGGCCAGGAGAATTGGAAAAGATACCATGCAAAACTGGTTAGACACCCTGCACTATGGGAATAAAGCAATTGGTAACCGGGTGGATAGTTTTTGGCTCGATAATAGTTTAAAGATTTCTGCAGATGAACAATTGGGTTTAGTAAAGCGCTTGTATTTTGATCAATTGCCATTTCAAAAACGTACGCAGCAAATAGTACGGGATGTAATGACGCAGGAAGATAACACGATGTATAAACTTAGTTATAAAACGGGCTGGGGCTTTGATGAAAAAAATAATAACATTGGCTGGATAGTGGGCTGGGTAGAAGAAAATAAACATCCTTATTTTTTTGTAACACTGGTAAAATCTGCTGATAAAAATATTGACATGAGGGCGGTAAGATTAAACATTACAAAAGGGATATTAACGCAGTTGGGATTTTTTAAAGGAACAATGTAACCTCCTTCAATAAAGGGGCGTCAATTGTTTATTAAATTGTGATTCTTTTCACTTTAAGCAAGGAAT
>JAYVLZ010000447.1:0-6543 GCA_043759175.1 Chitinophagaceae bacterium
AAAACCGCCCCCTCAGTATAGTGGCATCATTTTTCAATACAGAACTAGCAACGGATAGCAAATTATAAAGCGTTGTCAATGCGCCCTCTATTTGACCGAGAGCGATTAATGCTGTTATTTTATTTTCAAATTCTTTCATTACTAAAATTGGTGACACGAATTACAAGAATAGGAACACGTCCCGATAAAAATCGGGATAGATGTTGATTAAATATTGAAATTCGTATAGATTTTGAAAGCCAAATGTATTACGAATATTTGATAAAAAAGGATTTTACCCCCTCAGTATAACAGAAGATTTCAGTAGATAAATTAGGGCGAATAAAAATTAACCCCTTATCTTTGTGTTATGGAAAATAAACTAAAGCCTGTATTCAACAAACGGATTTTTTGGGATGTCGTTTTTGAAAATATCAACTACGATACCAAAGCCAATTTTGTAATAGAAAGGGTGTTTGAACGGGGCGATGTGGAGGATATACGTAATTGCCGCCGCTATTATGGTGATGAAAAAGTAACCGAAGCATTATTGAATGCTAAATTTTTGCCTGAGCACACAATGTATTTAGCAAGTGCAGTTATTAACAAGCCGCTAAAAGATTTCAGATGTTACACCTTAAGACTGTTGAACCCCACACTTTTTCCATATTAAAGCAACTGATGGAAATGCCAGAGTTAAAGAACTTCTCATTAGTTGGTGGCACTGCTTTATCCCTTTTATATGGACATCGCATATCGGTTGATTTAGATTTGTTTTCAAACAAATCATTTGATGATGAGGTTATTATTAATTCGCTTGAGAAAAAATTTAAAGGATCATTTGTTAACAGGTCAACAAATCCACGCTTTGGAATTTTTTGTTTTGTAGATAATGTAAAGGTTGATATTAATGTTTTCCACAGAAGATATTATTGCCATGAAAGTGCAGGCAATATTAGGAAGAGGGAAAAAGAAGGACTTCTGGGACATCGCAGAATTGCTTAGACATTTTTCGATTGCTGATTTTGTACAATTTCATAAAGAGAAATATGCCACACAAAATTTATTGATTACTGTTCCAAATGCTATCACTTTTTTTGCGGATGCAGAAGAAAGTGAAAATCCCGTGAGCCTGAAAAAACAAACATGGAAAGGCGTACAGAAATTTATTAGTACAAAAGTGAGTGAATACTTAAAGTAATTATCAGACTTTTAAAATAAATTGAAGTAACAGCAAGTCACAAATACACAATTCAAAATGAAATTAAAATTGATTGACTTAATAAAAAAGACAGTTGCCATTTTATTATTATGCATATTATCCTGTAACATTTTTGCCCAATCTTTTTCTCAACAGGAAATTTCCCGTTGGCAAACCCAATCAAAAAATGTAACAATCATTCGTGACAACTGGGGCATTCCTCACATTTATGGGAACACAGATGCAGATGCTGTGTTTGGTTTATTGTATGCACAATGTGAGGATGATTTTAAAAGAGTGGAGATGAACTATATTGAAAAGCTCGGAAGAATGAGTGAGATAAAAGGAGAAAGCGAATTACAAAATGATTTATATATCCGGCTGATCATTGATGCTGCTGATGCAAAAAAAGATTACGCCAGCAGTCCTTTGTGGTTAAAGAAATTAATGAATGCTTATGCCGATGCAATTAATTTTTATTTGTATAAACATCCATCTGTAAAACCGGCGTTGCTGAAAAGATTTGAACCCTGGTATCCTTTGCTGTGGACCGATGGAAGCATTGGTGCCATCAGCACAGGAGATGTAACGGAAGCTGATGTAAAAAACTTTTATCTTGACGGCAATGCTCCTGTTATTACTAAGTCAGATTTGTTTGAAGAAAATTTAACTGGCTCCAATGGCTTTGCCATAGCACCGTCCAAAACCGAATCCGGCAATGCTATTTTGTATATCAATCCACATGTAACATTTTATTTCCGGCCTGAAGTTCAGGTGACAAGTAATGAAGCCAGCCCGGACGATCCGGCCGGACGGGGGCTGAATGTATATGGCGCTGTAACCTGGGGACAGTTTTTTATTTACCAGGGTTTCAATGAATATTGTGGGTGGATGCATACCAGCAGTAATGTGGATGTGGCAGATCTGTATGCTGAAAAGATCATCAAAAAAAACAACCAGCTTTTTTATGAATACAATAAAGTATTGAAGCCAGTTACACAAAAATTAATCAGTCTTAGTTATAAAAAAGATGATACAGTTCAAACAAAAATAATTACTGCTTACTATACACATCACGGCCCCATCATGGCCAGCAGGGATGGTAAATGGATCAGTGTAAAGGGATATAACCGTGCATTAAAAAGCCTGATACAAAGCTATCAACGTACCAAAACAAAGGGGCTGGAAGATTATAAAAAGAATATGTCTTTAAATTCAAACACTTCCAACAATACGGTGTTTGCAGATAACAAGGGAAACATTGCTTACTGGCATGGAGACTTTGTTCCCCGGCGTGATAACAAATTAAACTGGAGCAAACCGGTGGATGGAACAACTACTGCTACGGAATGGAAGGGCCTGCACACACTGGATGAAATTGTACATGTATATAATCCGTCAACCGGATGGATACAAAATTGCAACTCCACTCCTTTTACTGTTTCAGGAAGCAGCAGTCCTAAGAAAAAAAATTATCCTGCATACATGGCGCCGGATGGGGAAAATTTTCGTGGCATCAATGCAGCAAGAGTATTGAGCAGCGGCAATGCATTTACCATTGATAAAACTATTGCTGCCGGTTACGACAGGCGCCTTACCGCCTTTGAAATATTGATTCCTGCATTGGTGAATTCATTTGAAAAAAATATTTCAGCAAATGATTCTTTGTATGCTGTATTAAATGAACCCATACAAACTTTAAAAACCTGGGATTACAATACATCAGAAACATCTGTGGCCACCACACTTGCAATTGAATGGGCAGAAAAATTATCAGCTACGTTAAGAAGAATTTATATTGATGAAGGGTTGGACGATCAGGTATCTTTAGTAAAACAATTTGCTGCTACTTCCACTAAAGAAGAATTGTTGCCACCCCTGCTGACTGTTGTAAAAGATTTGAAAAACAGGTTTGGCAAATGGGACATTCCATGGGGTGAAATCAATCGTTATCAAAGAATATCCGGCGACATTGTACAACAATATAAAGATGATCAACCATCCTTTCCCGTTGGTTTTGGTTCTTCTGCATGGGGTATGCTGCCTTCTTACAGCAGCCGCTATTATCCCGGTACCAATAAAAGATATGGTGTTGGTGGAAACAGTTTTATCTGTGCCGTGGAATTTGGAAAAAAGATAAAAGCAAAATCATTATTAGCAGGTGGTGAAAGTGGTGATCCTTCATCTCCACATTTTACAGATCAATTGGAAATGTACACCAAAGGAAAATTTAAGGATATATTGTTTTATAAAGAAGATGTGCTGAAACATGTAGAGAGGCAATATCATCCGGGAGAATAAACCCTCTGGTCGGTACCACAGGTCAGACCAGTAAAAATTTTTCTATGGCTTAAGTTACCTGTATATTACCTGGTGAGACTTTACATTCACAAAAAAATAAATAAAATGAGTAAAAAAGAATTATGGCTCAATCTTAAAAATTATCATTTTAATCATCTTGTTCCTGCAAACCTTTGGGATAAAGTATCAGAAACTTTTGGAGGAGCGGATTCTTCAACAAAAGCATTTGCCTCAAAAATTGCCCGGAAATTAGGATGGAAAAGTAATTTTGCTCTAAAAGCAATTATAGAGTATAAAAAATTTGTGTACCTGGCCACAGTCAGCGATTTTCAGGTAACGCCGTCAAAAATAATTGACCAGGTATGGCATGAGCATTTATTATTTACAAAAGCATACAGGGATTTTTGCAACGAAGTAATTCAGTATGATTTTGATCATCATCCCGAGCTAATTCCAATGAAGGATCAAACCGGGGTGTTCAATGCACAGTACTTAGATACGCTTAGGCTTTACAGAACTGAATTCGGAATAGAGCCGCCTGATAACATTTGGAGTGTTCCAAAATTTAACCAAGAGATGGTAAGTGCGGATCAATATGAATCAAAAAAGAAAAAAATATTAGACACAACCGGAACTGGAAGTGAGTTTTTTTATGACGACACACCATTGATTAGTTCTTTTTCCCAGGAGCTTGGCTCTGATCAATCAGGTAACTTTACTGAATTTGGTGGGGGTGATTTTGGTGGGGGGGGTGCTGATGGTTCATGGAGTGATTCTTCTTCAGACAGCAACGATAGTTCAAGTAGTGACAGCGGTGGCGATAGCGGTTCAGGATGCAGCTCTGGTTGTGGAGGTGGCGATTAAATGTTGATTTATTATTGTGATAAATTATTCCTGGATAGTTTTAAGTTTACCCGATAGTTTTTAAAAATTTATCATCTGCAAGCGCAGACATACTTAATGTTAAATGTATATCCAGGTTTTCTTTAATTTTCTGTGCCATGGACTCATCAAAAATTCGCAGGATAAGTCTTAAGTTTGGTTGAAAAGATCTTGCATTTAATCCAATTTCAAGATTTGCAAAATCATCATTTACCACTGCAATCACTGCTTGTGCCTGTACCACTCCAACATCTTGTAATACACGTGCCAGCCTTGCATTACCAATGTAAACATCTGCTCCGAGGTTACGGAAATAATCAACATCTGCCGAGGTTTCATTGGATTCAATAATTACTATTTTTTCTCCACGTTTTAGCAGTTCTGCTGCAATAAAATGACCAAGCCTTCCGAGTCCGCAAAGAATAATATGATTCTTATAAGTATACTTTTTTCTTCCTAAAGAAAGCTGCACTCTTTTTTTTATAACACGATCTATGGTGAGTGAAAAGATCATCCATATAAAAATTGTGGAACTAAGGATAAGTAAAATGCCAATAACCTTGCTTACAGGAGCTGCATTTAATAAATTAATATCACCGTAACCCACGGTAGAAATAGTAACAACTACAAAATACAAGGCATCTAAAAATGATAAGCTTTCTGCAAAATGAAAATACAGCGTTGCTAAAGTAATTACTAATACAAATAAAGAAAGGAGTATATTAATTAAACTGTCTAACTGAAAATTTTCTTTTTGTTTTATTGGGTTTACCACTGTGTAGTTTAGCTGGCGTATTACTGGTTGATCAAGCGCTTCTGCAAATGCCGGGGCCGCTATTTTGGCCGGGTTTAGTATTAGAAGATTTGGGTGTCCTGCACTTAAATGTGTAGCAATATTTTCATTAAAAAGGGATGCTGTAATTCGCAGGTTTTTGCAGAGCGACATCAACACAATAATCAGTTGCAGATTAAATTCATCACTGTCATCCAGTAGGTAAGTCATTGAAAGTGCAGAAAGGTCTGTATCCCGGAGAATACTGGCAATACAGTCAAATGTTGAACTGTTGGTATCTTTTAATTGAAATGCCTCTTTAGGGATGCTGTTGGTTTTATAACCGTTTGAAAGTGCCAATTTTTTTACCCTGTATGCCAAATGCCCTGATCCAAGTATAAGAATATGTTTATTATTCATAAAGCCAATTTAGCAAATTAATACCGTTTTGCTTTCAAAGACCGATAGTAAATAAAAAGTGTTGCCGCTATTAGTTAAAGCGATTATTATTAAATCTCCTTTCCCGGTTTTCAGTTACTTTTATAGTAATACAATTAAATGCTTATTAATGCAATTGAAAATCTCTCTCTCTTTATTAACCGCAATAATAATATTGCTAATAAACATTCAGTATTGCTTTGCCCAGCAGCCTTATGATGTACTAATACAAAACGGTAAAATCATTGACGGTACTGGTAACAGTTGGTACATCGCAGATATTGCAGTGAAAGATGGAAAGATTGCTCTCATACAAAAAAATATTATCGCATCTGCAGCAAAGATCATTGATGCAAAAGGATTGATCATAGCGCCAGGCTTTATTGATGTGCATACACACATAGAAGGGGATGAAGTAAAAAACCCCACAGCTGATAATTTTATTTATGATGGAGTTACCACTGTAATTGCCGGTAACTGCGGCATATCCAATGTGGACATTGGAAAATATTTACATTGGATAGATTCATTAAAACTCTCCATCAATGTGGCTTCACTGGTTGGGCACAATGATGTACGCAAAGCAGTGATGGGAAAGGCTAACCGCTTTGCAACCGAAAGTGAATTGCAGCAAATGGAAGCGTTGGTAAAAAAAGCCATGCAGGATGGTGCCGTGGGAATATCAACTGGTCTCATTTATATACCCGGTACATATTCCAATACAGAAGAAGTGGTACGGCTTGCAAAAGCAGCATCAGCATACAACGGTGTTTACGCCACTCACATGAGAGATGAAGGAGACAGTGTAACACAGGCTATTGAGGAAGCATTGCATATTGGAAGAGAAGCAAACATACCAATAGAAATATCTCACTTTAAATTAAGCGGTCAGCAAAACTGGGGAAGAAGTAAAGAAACATTGCCAATGGTGATAGCTGCAAGAAAGGAAGGCCTGGATGTAACGATTGAT
>JAYVLZ010000448.1:0-3716 GCA_043759175.1 Chitinophagaceae bacterium
GGGTTCCGGCTGTTTCCCTACAATTAATAACCGGATAAACATGTAGAAAGCTTATGGCGGATATGTTTGGACCAGGGTTCGACTCCCTGCAGCTCCACCTCTATTTTAGCCCTTGATTTTCAAGGGCTTTTTTGTTGGGTAGTTGAAAGGGAAACCCGAACTTTTTGTACTTAGACTTTTCTAAAATTATAAAAATGCTAAGTTGATTTTCTTAAAACTTCAAAGTATCAGGATGAAACGCTTTACGAGACCCCGTAGCAATATCCTGATTTGTATCACCAGCGGTGACACAATTACCTTCTGACATTGGCCAATTAATGTTATGTCAAGTAAGCTGGATGCACCAACTGTTTATTTTATCTGGCACCAAAATGCAGCAGAGTTTCACAAAAGGTTTTTTTTAATAAGCTTACCTTGCAAATGTTATTTTCAGTAAAATAGTATTTGATCATTACGGAATATTTCAGAATGCCATTTTATTTATGTGGGCAGGTTTTCGGGTGCTGCCACTTTTTTGCTAATGGCCCGTTATGGCTCTGCTGAAATCGCTTTGCGGTACGCTGTGGTCATTATTGGCGCATTACAACTGTGTTCCATATTTGTAGCAAAAAATATTATTGCACAGGGAAAAAGGTTATCGCCTGAAGGTGGGGCTATCGATACAAAAGTATTGGGCACTGTTGCAGAAGCATTGTTATAGCAATAACTGTTTCTAATTGCTTCCAGATAAAAAAATGAAATAAGCAAAAAAATATAGCTTTAATCAAAAGAAAAAATTAACGATGAAACATAATTTAAAAATTATTGCAGTCTGCCTTTTTTTTACTTTTTGTGCAATGCTTTTATCCGCACAGGTGAAGCAACAAACATTGGCACGTGTGGAGCAGATGCCTTCATTGCCAAAGCCATTGCAGATAATTGATTATAGAAAGTTGGCAATTCAGTTTGATAAAACGGTGTATAATTTTAATGCCAAAGGAAAATTCTGGCCATTGATTTGGATAGACAGCAGTAAGAAAAATTTCCCTCAAAATGTAGTGGGTCTTTACACTGCTTTGGCAGATGTTCGGCAAGGCACCAATAACAAGGGCATGTTTCATGAAGCACTGGCAACAATGGGTGCTACGCTGGGAGCCAGTTTGGTGGGCATTGATAAAACAAATCAGCAGGGCCTTAACTATGTGGGCATGCTGAAAAATTATTTTAATAAAGAAGCAGGCTGGGATATTATGATGAATAATACCTGCCCGGAAGTAGCATTGCTCGGTGGTGGTTATGGTCGTGACTGGTGGTATGATGTTTATCCAAACGTTTTATTTTATGCTATCTGTGACCAGTACCCCAACGAACCGGGCTTTACTGAAATTGCACAAAGCATCGCTGAAAAATTTTATAGTGCAGATTCCATATTGAATGGAAATTATGACTGGTCTTTTTTTGATTATGGTAAAATGAAACCAATGAAAAACCAAATTTGTGCACAACCCGATGCAGGCACAGGGCATGCCTGGGTGTTATATGCAGCATATAAAAAGTTTGGTGATCCCAGGTATTTAAAAGGTGCGTTGAGCGCTTTGTCTGCATTACAATCTCAATCCATCAATCCTACTTACGAATTGTTAATGCCTTTTGGTGCATATTTATCTGCAAGGATCAATGCGGAGCAGGAAAAAAATTATGACATACATAAAATGCTGGGATGGAGTTTTGATGGCACAGCAGTTTGCAGAGAAGGCTGGGGTGTATTGGTTGGCAACTGGAATGGCATTGATATTTCAGGTATTGTTGGCAGTACAGTAGATCATGGTGGGTATGGTTTTTTAATGAACACTTACGATGCAGCATGGCCGCTTGTTCCAATGGTTCGTTATGATCAGTCTTATGCTATTGCCATTGGCAAATGGATGTTGAATGCAGCCAACGCAGCAAGATTTTTTTATCCGCAGTACATGCCCGATGATCATGAAACCATTCCGCAATTAGCATCTGTTACTAAAGGAGTGATCGGCTATGAAGGTATAATCAAACAATCATCTTACAAGCAGCATGAAAATTTAAAAGGCCCTGTAGCTCAGGGTGATGGCCCATTGTGGGTGCCGGGTAAAAATCCGGAAGAATCACAATTTAGTGTGTATGGCAGTGGCCATGTCGGCATCTTTGGCAGCATCATCCGAACAACAAATGTTAACGGTGTGCTGCAATTAAATTTACTGGCTACCGATTTTTATCATGATAAAGCGTACCCGTCTTTTTTATATTACAATCCTTATACAACCAATAAAACAGTGATAATAAAAACAGCCGCTGGTAAAAAAGTGGATCTGTATAATACTGTTCAGGGAAAATTTGTAGCCCGTAATATTTCCTCTTCTGCTCAAATAAAATTAGCTCCGCAAGGTGCGGCAGTAATTATTTGTGTTCCCTCAGGTGGCAAGACAACCTATGATGGGAAAAAAATGCTGGTGAATGGAGTGGTGGTTGATTATATGTTTCGTAAAGCAACCCGGTGACGGGGGTTAATCTGTCGGCATATGTTTAATTCTGCCCACAGTTTGTTGTATATAAATTTGTTTAAGAACTGTAAAACTTTTAAGCTGGTTACTTTAACCGTGAAAATTTTAACCTGTATAGTACACGATTATTACAATGAACAAAACTGTTTTATTGTTTGGAAAGGCTTGTAGCAGGAAAGATTAGTTTGATTGTTTATGTAAAAGATACTTTTGGTAAAACTGTTTTACTTCACAAAACTGTGTATTGGTATAGTCCTGTAATAAAACTATACATGTATTCTATCCTAAGCAGATTTACAACTCTTTATAAACGATAATAGCTTCAGTAGGGGTTCGACTGTGCTCCCCTGCAGTTCCACCCCTTGGGGAAAAATTCTGAAATTTTTCTCATTTTTATTTGCTATAAATATCCATGCTAATTATTTCACAGTGATTTATAGCACTCTGGCATTGTATTTTTGGCTTCGGCTAAACAAATTAAATGTGTAAAATATGCAAGTTCCTTTTTTACGGGAAATCCCTTTTTAAGGCGCCTTCATCTATCCAACTCCTGTAACTTCTTATTCAAGTCCACAAATCCGGCGTTCTTCAAACACTCATCAGAAAATGCCTCTAAATCCTGTAAAGGTTACTGGAGTGTACATCCATAAGGTTGCCATAAATAAATATCCGAAATGGCTTTATGATTTTGAATTAGCGACTATAATTCTTTAGAAATTTTTTCAATAAAGATGGTTACAACTAAAATCATGGGTTTTTCATCTCTTATATTTGAAAAATCTTATCCACATAGCATCTCTTGTGCTTGATGATACACTTTCAATGTTTTATTCGCTAAAATTGTAGTTTCTCTTGACGAATTTATATGTAATATTAACATTGTATTTATAAATATATGTTTACCTTTTTCAATTTTATCTATTTATTATGTAGTTTAGCATAAATAAAAACAAAATATTTTTTTTTATATGTGTTTAAACCTTTGGTAAATTAAAACAAATTATCATGAGAAAAGTTACAGTCAAATCAGTAATCCCATTTGTGGTTTTGGTAGCATTAGCTTTGGGAGCTGCATTCATCAAACCGGAAGCAGATTATGTTCCAGGTCCTAATGATCCCCAGTACAATACCTCCGATATGGCCTGGGTATTAATTTCAACGGCACTGGTGTTCCTGATGACTCCAGGTCTTGCATTCTTTTAC
>JAYVLZ010000449.1:0-2759 GCA_043759175.1 Chitinophagaceae bacterium
GATTGATGCTGCCACACAGGCAAAACGCCTCGGTGCAAAACAGGTAACAATGGTGTACCGCAGAACAGAAAATGAAAAACCATGTACACAAGTTGAATTGGATATTGCTAAACTTGACGGTTGTGAAATCATTTGGTTGGCTGCACCAAAAGAAATAAAAGGCAATGGCAAAGTAGAGCAGCTTGTTTGCAGTGTGATGGAATTGGGAGAACCTGATGCAAGCGGTCGTCGTTCTCCTGTTGATACCGGCAAAACATTTACACTTGAAGTTGACATGGTGATAAAGGCAGCAGGACAAATGCCTTTTGAATCATTGGTTAAAAATTATTCTATAGATAATAAGTCTGGAAAAGTTTCAATCAAACAAAATTGTGAAACAAATATAAAAGGCGTGTTTGCAGGTGGTGATGCAGTGAATGGTGGTAAAGAAGTAGTAGATGCTGTACAAGCTGGTAAAGATGGGGCAAAAGGAATACTTCAGTTTCTGCAATTGGATAAATAAAATGAGAGAAGATAACAAATACAAAATGGACAGGACTGTGTCTTCAGCCTCTTCATTTGCAGAAGCAGATGACCATGTAACTTATTGGGACGACAAAACACCAATGGAAAGATTGCAGGCAGCATGTTTTATAATAAACAATCTGTATAATGTGACAGCAGCAACAAAAATAAGAAAGGATATAATGACTGTAAGAAAACATTAGTAATGGCTAATTTATTTAATGACGATTATATCGATTTTTTAGAAGCCTGTTCCAATAACAAAGTGGAGTATTTATTGGTAGGTGGCTATGCGGTAATTCTTCATGGGTATATAAGGAGTACTGCTGATATGGATATTTGGGTAAATAAAACAGCCTCAAATTATGTGCAACTCTCAATGGCTTATAAAGAATTTGGAGCTCCCATTTTTTCTGAAGAAGATTTTTTAGGCAATAAATATGATGTGTGGGGTATTGGTGTTGAACCTAATAAAATTGAAATAATGAATGAAGTAAAAGGTCTTGAGTTTTATGAATGTTTACAGTGGTGTAAAAAAATGGCAGTTAAAAATTTTGAAGTGCCTTACATTCATTTAAAACATTTATTGCAGGCGAAGGAAGCTGCTGGCAGGTTTAAAGACAAAGCTGATATAGAACAACTCAAAAAAAAGAACAAGGATAGTTAAGTAAAATAATTCTAAAATAAAAACTATGGCAGATATTTCATGTAATTTCCTCGGCATCAAATCTCCTAATCCATTCTGGTTAGCAAGTGCGCCACCAACAGATAAAAAATACAATGTTATCCGTGCTTACGAAGCAGGCTGGGGCGGCGTAGTTTGGAAAACGTTAGGAAGCCAGGTAAAGAATGTTTCGTCACGTTATTCAGCAGTAAATTATGGTGGCCACCGTGTAATGGGTTTCAATAATATTGAACTCATCAGTGATCGTCCTTTAGAAATAAACCTCAGAGAAATAACAGAAACAGTGAAGGAATTTCCTGACAGGGCTACAATTGTTTCTCTGATGGCAGACAACGACAAAGAAAGCTGGCATGAGTTAATTAAGAAATGTGAAGATGCCGGCGCCATGGGTTTTGAATTAAACTTCGGTTGCCCGCATGGTATGACGGAAAGAGGCATGGGTGCAGCGGTTGGACAAGATCCTCATATTGCAAAGATGGTAGTGGAGTGGGTGATGGAAAAAGCAACCATTCCTGTTATTACAAAACTCACACCTAATGTTCACTCTGTTGTGCCAACAGGCAAAGCAGTTGTAGAAGCCGGAACAAATGCACTCTCTCTTATTAATACCATTCAATCTGTAACAGGAGTTGATTTGGATACTTTCGTTCCCAATCCATATGTGGCTGGCAAGAGTGTATATGGTGGTTATTGCGGCCCTGCAGTAAAACCTATTGCATTAAAATTTCTTACTTCTATTGCACATAATCCTGCAACGATGAATGTTCCTATCTCTGGCATTGGCGGCATTAGTACCTGGAGAGATGCAGTAGAATTTATGTTGCTTGGTTCTACAAGTGTGCAGGTTTGTACTGCTGCAATGAAACATGGTTTCAGGATTGTAGAAGATATGAATGAAGGATTAAATAACTGGATGGATGAAAAAGGCTTTGCAACTATTTATGACTTCATCGGTAAGTCAGTTGATAAAATAACACATTGGGAAGACCTTGATATTAACTATCATCACATTGCTAAAATTGACCAGGATAAATGTATTCACTGTGGTTTATGCTACATCGCTTGTGAAGACACTTCTCATCAGTCTATCAATTTAGAATATGGTAAGCCATACAACACTTACACTATTAAAGAAGAGGAATGTGTTGGTTGTAATCTTTGCCAGTTGATGTGTCCTGTTAACGGTTGCATCACAATGGAAGAACACCGGGTGGCACCTGAATATGTAAACTGGAAAATGTGGCAGGCAGAAGGAAGGCCGCTGAATGATCATTAAAGTTTTAGTAATAAATATTTTGTGACAGACATTTGATCATTTCTCAACATCGTTGTGTCACTCACTTTTACTGCATAACATTATTCGGCGTAGAGTCTCCGCAACAAATAACTACTAATAAATATTTTTTAGTTTATCATGAAAATAAATGCAGCACGCCTTCAGCAACATTTCGAAGCCATGAGCCTCATTGGCAAAATAGGTGAAACAGGAACCAACCGCCCTGCACATTCACCTGATGAAAAGAAAGCATTTGCAATTGCTGCTTCATGGATGCAGGATGCAGGAATGAAA
>JAYVLZ010000450.1:0-4244 GCA_043759175.1 Chitinophagaceae bacterium
CACGTTTTTATCCCTTGTGCAGTATAGTTAGACATTCCTGCAATGCCAGCATTGCAGGTTTTAAAAAAAATGATAAATAACCATAAACTAATCCGGAACAAAGCGCAAACTATTTATATTTGCCCACTTAATAACCAACCACTATATGAACTATAAAAGGATCAACAACATTACCGGATGGATTGTATGCATCATTGCCTGTACTGTATATATTATGACGATGGAAGCTACCGGCAGTCTTTGGGACTGTGGCGAATTTGCTTCCAGTGCTTACAAATTGCAAATACCCCATCCGCCGGGCGCCCCATTTTTTGTATTGATCGGCCGTTTGTTTATGATCCCTTTTGATCCACAGCATGCAGCTACCGGTGTAAACCTGATGAGTGCACTGTCCAGTGGTTTCACTATTTTATTTTTATTCTGGAGCATTACACATTTTGCAAAAAAAATGCTGCAAAAGTCTGGAGAAGTATTGAATGCTGAACAAACATTTGCAGTAATGGCTGCCGGTTTGGTAGGTTCAATGGCCTATTGTTTTTCTGATTCTTTCTGGTACAGTGCGGTAGAAAGTGAAGTGTATGCATTGTCGTCCTTTTTTACAGCTATTGTTTTTTGGGCTGCTTTAAAATGGGAAGATGCCGTAACGGAAGAACAAAAGGAAGGCATCAAAGGACATTTTACCAGTGCAGACAGATGGCTGATCCTGATATTTTATTTGATGGGTCTTTCTATTGGGGTGCATTTATTAAACTTGCTTACCATCCCTTCGATCGTGATGCTTTATTATTTTAAGCGTCATAAAATAACCACCAGGGGTACCCTGTTAGCTTTTATTATCGGTTGTGTAATTACTGGGCTGGTGCAAAAATTAGTGATACAATATTCTATTAAAGGTGCCGGTGCTTTTGATGTTGTTTTTGTAAATGATTTTGGGTTGCCCTTCTTTACCGGTTTTGCATTCTTCTTTGTGCTGATAGCAGCAGCTATATGGTTTGGATTGCGTATTGCCAACAGGAACAACTGGAATTTTTTAAAGCTGGGGCTTTGGGCAACCAGTTTTATGATGTTAGGATATTCATCTTACTTAACCACCCTGTTGCGTTCTAATGCAGATCCTTCTGTAGATATGTACAACGTAGATAACCCGGTAAGTTTAGTAGGCTATTTAAGCCGTGAACAATATGGCGATACCCCAATAATGTTTGGAGCAGATTTTACAGCAGGTAATGTTACAGGAGAAGAATACCAGCCCGACTATACCAATGAAGATACTTATATCAAAACTAAGAATGGCTATGAGAAGAAAGGTAGAAAGCAAACGGTAACCTACCATCCGGAAGATGAACATATTTTTCCAAGGATGTGGGATGCAGGCAATGAACAGGGGCATGCGGATTACTATGCAGGTTTTGCAGGGATCACTAAAGATCCAAAGACTGGCTTATGGTCTGATAAACCTACGCTGGGTGATAATATCAGCTTCTTTACACAGTACCAGGTGGGCTGGATGTACATGCGTTATTTTATGTGGAATTTTGCAGGCAAACAAAATGATGTACAGGGTGTGCAAATGAATAATGTAAGAGATGGTAACTGGAAAAGTGGCATCACATTCTGGGATAATTTAAGACTTGGCAAACAGCAGTACATGCCAGACAGTATGAAGCATAATAAAGCCAATAATAATTTATTTGCACTGCCATTGATACTGGGAATACTTGGATTTGTGTTTCAATATAAAAAAGATAAACAGGATTTCCTGGTGACAGGTTTGTTATTCTTCTTTACCGGATTGGCTATTGTGATCTACCTGAATATGCCGGGCAATATGCCCCGTGAACGAGATTATGCTTTTGTGGGTTCGTTCTATGCATTTGCCATCTGGATCGGTTTGGGTGTGTTGTATGTAAAAGAATTACTGACAAAATTTATGAATGGTACTATTGCCAATTATATTGCTGCTGCAATATGTGCACTGGCTGTACCTGTATTAATGGGTGCAGTGGAATGGGATGATCATGACCGCAGTAATAAAACACTGGCAAGAGATTTGGCAAAAGATTATTTAGAAAGTTGTGCTCCCAATGCTATCCTGATTTCTTTTGGAGATAACGATACTTATCCATTGTGGTATGCACAGGAAGTAGAAGGTGTACGCAGGGATGTGAGGGTGATCAATTCAAGTTTGTTGGGCATCGACTGGTACATCAACCAGCTTCGGTATAAGGTAAATCAGAGTGATCCCATTGATCCTATCTGGAGTGCAGAGCAAATAGAAGGTGCCAAAAGAGATGGTATTTATTTTGTACAGAACACGGCTATTGATCCGGCAAAGCCAATGGATCTATATAGTATGATGAAAAATTATGCAGGCAGTGATGACGCAGATAAAGTAAGACCGGTAGGGGATGGTATTTCTATCAACACTTATCCAACCAAAGCAGTAACCGTTCCGGTAGATGTGGAACTGGTAAAGAAGAATGGTACTGTAAATGCGGATGACAGTGTGGTGAGTGAACTGCGTTTTGATATTCCAAAAAATGTGCTTCAGAAAAATGATGCAGCGATACTGAACATTATTGCGGCCAATAAATGGAAACGCCCAATCTATTTTACTTCGGAAAGAATTCAACTTGGGTTTGATAAATACATCCGCCAGGAAGGCCTTACCAACAGGCTGGTACCGGTGGAGAACGGCGAGGTAAACAGGCCACATGTGGCAGATGTGATGATGAATAAATTTGTGTTTGGGAATGCTGATAAAACAGGTGTGTACTTTGATGAAGAAAACCGCAGGCACCTCAACAGTATTCGGTTGGCATATGCTACTGCTGCAGGTAATTTAGCTGATCATGGCAGAATAGAAGAAGCAAAAAAATTATTAGAGAAGTGTGATAAAGGTATGCTGGAAGAAAATTTCGCTTATGGTATGGTGTCAAGATTTCAGCAGCATAATTATATTGCTGTACAATTTTTAGAAGCCTGCTACAAAGCAGGTGATACGGCCCTGGCCGAAAAGGTAAACAAGAGCGTAAAGAAAGACCTGGAGCAGCAGATGAATTTTTATGCAGCCTTAGGCGAAATGTCCACACCCGAATTACAGCAAACCATTGGCAGAAGTGTACAGATCAGGTACCAGCAGGAGAGGGATAATTTTGTGGGTAATCTTACCAACAAGCTCCGCCCTGTTTATGATGATGCAGAAAGAGGCTACCAGTTTTTAAAAGGGATAGAAGCAATGGAGCAGCAGTATAAAGGTACAAAAGTACCAGGGTTAGAAGCACCTGCAACCATCAGCAATCAACCGGGAGTTGCACCGAAGAAAGACAGTCCGAAAAAATAAATAACAGATTATTATTTTATCAATTAAAATCCCTCTTTGTACGAAGAGGGATTTTTGTTTAAATACTATCAATATGAATATTGTTTTATTACCTGCTGTGCCTCCGCACAGGTGCAGGAGTGTTAGAAAAACGAAAAGCTGTTAGGCTGGAATGAGGCATGGGTTTGTGTACCGGGTTTCCAATGTTGCCTTGTTATTATTGCCTTACTTTAATTCCGCCAAATTTTATTCTTAATGAGGTTTGTTTAAATTCATACAAACAAAATAACATGAGTACAAAGTATAAGTTTATTGATAAAAGGGGCTTTAGATAATAATTTTGAACAGCTTTTAAATACGCAGGCATTAGTAACAAGGGGCACCGGACAGGAGTCCGGCGCCTGATGGTATTGGAGTTGGCTAGAGTACCAGATTAGTTTTCAAACTAATAATGTTACAGACCCTGTTGTCAAGTTGAAAAAAGTAATAAAGCTATTGACAACAACGGTAGAAGATGATGGAAAAACAATTTATGTAAATGAAAGTTTACTGCACCAAATAGTAATTTCAGAGGGTTCAAAAGCATATTTAACCAGGCAGGTAGGCGAAGATAATAAACACCAATTTTTTAAACACTATAAAGACCTTTGTGCAGTTATTGGGAATATAATTTTAGAATGTAGTCCAAAGTATAAGTATCCAAAGTCATTGGCTACTACTATTATTGAAATGGCACATTTTCAGAATTTTTTTATGAATAATCTTCCTTCGCTTACAGACTTTGGAAAGAATAAAGCAGAGTCAGAAATAATTTTATTCTTAAATGATTTGGTATTTTCAAGTATAAAGAAGGGTTGATTTTCTGTGGTATGTTGGCTGTCCACATATGGCGAAGTGTATGCAGGGATACTTCCTTTGAAAT
>JAYVLZ010000451.1:0-5626 GCA_043759175.1 Chitinophagaceae bacterium
CTTAACTATATCCTTTATTTTAACCTATGTGGGTAACATTCAACCTTTTTCGAAATAATAAAACTTATCCACACACATTCATGCAACAAAGCCATTCCAAATGCAGGTTTAGACCCAATCATTGGCCAAAGTGATGTGAGGAAAAGTACAGGGCAATTTGCTGCGGTATGGGGAGATGCAGGTTCTTTTAAAACTGCGGAGTTCCCCCAGTTTGTGACTATGAAGGGAGGAGAATATTTCTTTACACCCAGTATCCCTTTCTTTAATTTTATAATGAATACTTCAAAACCATAAAAACAGGATATTTTGAAAAAAGCCTAAGAAAAAACGACAAAATATTTTCAGAAGGCAAAACTAAACCTTGTCCTGTTTCCGCTTAATAAACAACCAGCCTATGCCACAACCAATGGCAAAAGCCAGTACAATGATAAAGATGATCAGCCATTCCGGTGGGATAGATAAGAGCAGTTTCATATTAAGGTTTTTACGGTTAGGGTCCAAATTTTAGGGTCTATTAAAAACGGGCTGTTGCTTTTATGTACGTAAGAGTGCACTGGTAAGATTTCCATTTGCAAGTTTATGCTGCCCGGCGAAATTAAAATAGGGTGTTTTAACGGTATTTATAAAAAAATGTAAAAATCACTACAGATATTACCCTATTTATATTACAGCTTTAGCTCCAGCCTGCTTTCCTTAATTTTGCAGCTAAAGCAGTTTCCATTTTGCCAGACATCATTCAATTATTACCCGACAATATTGCCAACCAGATTGCCGCAGGCGAAGTGATCCAGCGCCCAGCCAGTGCCGTAAAGGAGCTGCTGGAAAATGCGGTAGATGCCGGGGCCACCGAAATTCAACTGATTGTAAAAGATGCAGGCAAGGCGCTGATACAGGTAATTGATAACGGCAATGGCATGAGTGAAACGGATGCCAGGATGGCTTTTGAACGCCATGCCACTTCTAAAATAAAAAATATTGAAGACCTTTTTCATATTAAAACAATGGGCTTTAGGGGTGAGGCGCTGGCCAGTATTGCAGCAGTGGCACAGGTGGAACTGAAAACAAAAAAAGAATCAGACAGTACCGGCACCTGTATAGAAATTGAGAACAGCCAGGTAACAAAACAGGAACCCGTGGCATGGCAACAGGGAACCAGTATTACCATGAAAAATTTGTTCTTTAATGTGCCGGCAAGGAGAAATTTTTTAAAAAGCAATGCATCTGAATTGCGGTATATCGTGGATGAATTTATCCGGGTGGCAATGGCTTTTCCGGATATTTTTTTTTCACTCATTAGTAACGGACAAGAAGTTTTCCATTTAGAAAAAGGATCCCTGAAACAACGCATTGTGCAAATACTGGGCAACAGCTATAATGCCAAAATGGTGAGCGTGCAGGAGCAAACCGATTACATGAATATCTACGGTTTTGTGGGAAAGCCGGAAACGGCAAAAAAAACAAGGGGCGATCAATATATTTTTGTGAACAGCCGTTTTATAAAAAGCGCTTACCTCAATCATGCCGTCATGAATGCGTTTGATCAGATGATTGCCAAAGACAGTTTTCCCATGTATGCTTTGTTCATTGACCTGGACCCCACGCAGGTAGATATCAATGTGCATCCCACCAAACAGGAAATAAAATTTGAAGATGAAAAAATTGTGTATGCTTTTGTGCAGAGTGCGGTAAAACATGCGCTGGCACAATTCAGTATTACACCTACATTAGATTTTGAACTGGATGCTTCCATACAAAGCCTGGATGCGGTGAACAAACCTTTTACAGAAGAAAAAAAATCCACTGCTGCATCGTCTTCTTTATACAGCACATTTACACAAAAAAACCAGGCGCATTTTATTGAAAAGAAAAGTGACCTGAAACCCTGGAGAGAAGCCCTGAGCGGAGTTGAAGGGTATGAACCGGCAGCTACAAGCTTTGAGCCGTTAGCTGTGACCTATGAGCAAGAAAAAGATCAACCTTCACTGCTTCCAACTCACCACTCACCATTCACCACTCACGACCTCACCCAACTGCACAACACTTATATCATTGTACAAAACCAACAGGGCTTTTTATTGATCCATCAGCAAAATGCACATGAAAGAATTTTGTATGAACGATTTATGAAAGCCGTAGATGGCAAACCCATTGCCACACAACGAAGTTTGTTTCCTGCCACTATGGAACTGACAGCAGCCGATTTTGTTTTATTGAATGAATTGATTACAGACCTGCATTATCTCGGTTATCACCTGGAGCCTTTTGGTAAAAATACTTTCGTGATACAGGGCACACCGGCGGATGTAATACAGGGTAATGAAAAAGCAGCGATAGAAAAAATGCTGGAACAGTATAAACATTTCAGCACTGATCTTAAGTACAGCAAAAGAGAAAAACTTTTTCGTTCGCTGGCATTGCAGCAGGCTATTAAAGCAGGCACCAGCTTATCACAAAAAGAAATGACCGTGCTGGTGGAAGATCTATTTATTTGCGCTGCTCCAAACGTTACTCCTAATGGCAAACCTACTTATTCAGAATTTAAGAAATCAGAGTTGGATAAAATGTTTGGCAGATAAAAAGTAAAGCCCGTAGTTGTTCACTACAGGCTTTTACATATTACATTCCCCCCTTTAAATTTTTTGGAATCTTGTATAGCAAACCTGGTTGCCATATACCAGCCGTACAAAATAGAAACCGGGAACCAGCCCTTCTGTATTAATGGTAATTACATTATTTCCTGCAGCACCTTGTTGAGTATGTTGCAGCAATAAAACATTTTGTGAATTGTACATAGTTGCATTGATTAATAGAGACGCTGTTAGTTGCAGGTTTACTGTTACGTGGTTTTGAGCCGGGTTTGGATAAGCCTGTAAAATACATTGAGCTGCAGTTGCCGTGTCTGTTATTTGAACTGCATCGCAGTAATCTTTTATACATCCATTAAAGTCCGTTGCTCTTAAGCAAACTGTATAATAACCGGTATCATTAAAAACATATACCGGGTTAAACTGGTTAAGTACAACACTGTTTGAAGCATGATAAATCGTCCAATGCTGCTGCAATACTGGAGTACCACTTTGTGCAAAGAAATAAATCTTGTTGGGCATGTATAAATCCCTGCGGTAAGTATATTTTGCTGAAACGCTATCGCAGTTAATTACAGGTTCGCTGATAATAAGGGAGTCGCATTGATAGCTTACACAACCAGGTCGTGATTCTACTTTTAAACAAACATAATATTTACCTGGCCCGGCATATTCATGAACAGGGTTCCAGTCGTTTGCTGTATGGCCATCTCCAAAACTCCAGTGGGCAGTGGCATTGGATGGAGCATGTAACGTGGTATTGTTGAAAAATATTTTTCTGTTGTTTCTGTTGTTTGTACTATCTGCATTAATGGCAAATGCTGCCCGGAGCCTGCAACTGTCCTTTATTAGTATCTGCACAATGTTGCAGGTATCGTCTGTACAAAGGCTGTCTGTTTTTGCTGTCAGGCATACATTATACAAACCGGCTGTGGTATATACATGCACGGGATTTACATCGTATGAAAAAGAACCATCACCAAAATTCCATACTAAATAATAAGCATTGCCTGTATTAACGGAGGTATTGTTAAAATAAATTTTATTCGTTTCAATACTGTCGATGCGAAAGCTATAGTTTGTTATCACATTACAGGATGCCGGTGCTGTAATGGAATCAATGATCACCTCTTTGCAAAATTCTTTTACACAGAAATCATTTTCCCTCACTGTTAAACAAACAATATAACGGCCTGCATTAACATAAATATGTTGAGGGCTCCAGTTGGTGCTGCAACTGCTGTCGCCAAAACTCCAGTAGGCAGTGGCATTGGATGAAGCATAGGATGTACTGTTATTGAAGATTATTATTTTCTTGTTTGAAGTATCTGCATGGATGTTAAATCCAGCCTGCAATTTGCAGCTGTCGTTTATTTGTATCTGCACAGTGTTGCAGGTGTCATCTGTACAAAGGCTGTCTGTTTTTGCCGTCAGGCATACATTATATAAACCTCCTGTGGCATACACATGCACTGGATTGATATCGTAAGAAAAAGAGCCATCACCAAAATTCCATATCAAATAATAAGCATTGCCTGTATTAACTGAGGTATTGGTAAAATAAACTTTATTGGTTTGAGTACTGTCGATTTGGTAGCTATAGTTTGCTATCACATTACAAGGCAGCGGCGGAATGATAGAATCAATGATTACCTCTTTACAATATTGTATTGTGCAGGAATCATGTTGCACTACTGCTAAACAAACAGTGTAAATGCCGGCGTTAGTATAAAGATGATCTGCATTCCAGCTGTTGCTGCCGCTGCCATCACCAAAGGTCCAGTGTGCTGTGGCAGTGGTATTGGCTGGCTGTGTTTGATTGGTAAAAAATATTTTCTTTTTATGTAAAGAATCTGCATGCCAGCTAAAGTACACATTGATATTACATGGTACCGGCTGCTGCTGCACAATCACCGGTTTGCATATCCTGACGGTACATGTTATAGCAGGATAAACAGAAGATTGTTGCTTAACAGTAAGGCAACTTTCATAAGTACCGGGAGCAGCAAAACTATGTATTGGGTCAACTGTATTGATCAATATTGGTGAGCCGTCGCCAAAGTCCCAGAATGTTGAATCATGATTACTTAATGAAAAATATTGGTGCTGGAATAGATAAGTGTAAAGTTGGTTACCAACAAGGCTATCATTCCTGTAAATGAAATCTGCATATAAATGGCAGGCTTCCTGTACATACACCGTTTGGCAATATTCCATCACACATGGTACAGTACCAGCAAAATTATTTTTCTTTATGCTGAGGCAAACATTATAAGTACCCGGTCCCGGATAATTATGTACAGGGCTTATATCCTTTGAATAACTGCTATCTCCGAAAGACCATCTTACAGAATCAACAGAAGACAAAGGAGTGCTTAAATTATTAAACCTCATTTTATACAAAGCTGTTGAATCATCGTGTGCAGAAAAATAAGCCACCAGGCTACATCCTGTTTGCCCGGGTACCTGTACCTGTATTAAATTACAGGTATCATCAGTGCAACCTCTTTGATTTTTTACAAGCAGGCAAACATTATAAAGTCCCGAAGCCGTGTACACATGTGCCGGGTTATTTTCATTGGAGTAAGTATCATCACCAAAGCTCCATTGCAGCGTATCTGTAATGGCTGCTGATAAGGTGGTATTGGTAAAATATACTTTATTCATTTGCATACTGTCCCTTCTAAAAATAAAACTTGAGTTGATATTGCAGGGTGGCGGTGGAATAAAAATAATGACTGTTTTAAGAATGGAATTTTCACAAACTACTGCTTCATCTGGTGTAATTCGTTTAATGGTATGTGTTACAGTGTAAGTACCTTCATTTGCATAAACATGATGGGCATTATATTCATCAGATACTGGTGTTCCATCACCAAAATTCCATTGGTGCCTGGTGGCTGTGGAATCTGAAAGATAGACAGGGTAGAAGTAAACATCTGTACCTCTATTGTCAATAAAAAAATCAGGGTTACAGTTAGTGCTGTCTTGTGCCGGGCATTTGATTACCAATAAAAATAAGTTGCTCATGTTTTCCATTC
>JAYVLZ010000452.1:0-9395 GCA_043759175.1 Chitinophagaceae bacterium
TCATCTACACTATGAAGGGCCAGGTAGCCAAACAGCTGACCAATTTTCTCACCTGCTTTTAATATATAACTGGAGCTGCCTGCTGCAGAAACCACCACTACCGGAGCACCGGATACTGCCGTTATTTTTGAGGATTGTGTTCCAAAATTGGTGGTAAAATTCCAGCTGAATTTCTTACTTGAATACATGTTCATACTTAAAGAAGCCTGTATTCCATTCGACCCTAAAGAAAAAGCATTATCAAGGTAAGATGCCTGGCCACTGGTTGGGGGAAAGCTAACCCTGTAGATGGCGTTATCAGTAGACCTGTCCCAATAGGTTAATGAAAAGTTGGCATTTTTAAACCAGGATGAGTTTTTAGAAATATTAAAACTCATATCAGTACCTATTTCCAGTTCTTTAGACACCTCCACACTCAGATCTGGATTTGGCTGATCGGCTGCTGTATAAAATGCAGTGTTATCGCCAAATGGAATCGGCGTTAACGTAATGTACCTGTCAAATGGTTTTGGCTGAATACCTGCCTTACCGTATGCACCTCTTATTTTAAATTCAGTAAACGTGTTTGAGAGATTTGAATTGCGCCAGAAATTAATGGAGGATATCCTTAAAAACGCATCACCTCTTGGAAAAGTGAATGGCTCAGATCCTCTTCCAAATGCAGAAGAATAGTCTGTACGGAACCCCCCGGATACGCCTGCAATTTCACCATATTCAAAACGCTGGTTCAAAAGATAACCATACGTTACAAATGGTTCGGTGCGGTTTTTTATCACCCTGTTATCGGCTACATTTTCCGCTGTATAGGGTTCATATGTAGGCACCCCATATCCATAAGTGTAATAGTCAGACTTATTCTTTTTTCTGTAATCAAAAGAAACCTGTGTACTTGTTTTTAATGGAATATTTATACCAAAATCCTTTTCAAAATCTGTACGTATAGTAGCAGTTGCCAGGAAATTTTGAAATACAGTATTAAAATAATAATTATCGAGTTCACCGGTAAAGTCCTGTGTATTTCCATTTAATAAACGAACAAAATCACCAGTAACCGGAACATCATTTCCAAAGGCCTGGTACTGATCGTCAGAAGGACTTGTTAACATAATATTTTTATTACCGGTTTGATTTTTATACAAATCAACCACATCTCTTTTACTATAGTTAATGCCATATTTAGCATCCAGTTCTACAAATCTTGAAAGCTTATAATTCAAATTAAAACTTTGTAAAACGTCCAGCTTATCATCTTTTTTATCATGATACTGCAGCTCATAATTTGGATTAGACCCATTTACACCGGGAGCATCTCCGTAATGCGCTAAATAATTTCCATCCTCATCCTTAAAACTGTAGTCAGCAAATGCACGGGTGTTGTTTAAAGCGTAGATAACTGTTCTATCATAAAGTGTGGTATTATTTTTTGTATAAGCCAGTTGTGTAATGGTCCTGAATTTTAAATTTTTTGCCAGCTCAATTCCAACATTGGCAGAAAAATTAGACCGGTTTAAAAAACCATTATTTTTTAAATTACTTACCTGGTGATTGTTGGAAAGGGAAATATTAAAATCCATTTTTTCTCTACCTCCATAGATGGTAAGGGAATTATTATAAGTGGGGGCACTTTGGAAAAATTCTTTGTAATGATCGTAATACTTTAAATTTTTATCATAGGGTTTGTCTGTTTTATTTGCAGGATCTGTGCTGGCCCATACAAGGTTTTCCTGGTAACCAAACAGCGGATCAAATTGAAGTGGAACACCGGCTGCATTAACTACTTCGTTATTGGCATTGGTATTATATCCATGTAAACGGGCTTTTCTTAATCCACCTATATTCAGGTAATTATTGGTAGTAATGGAAGAAGAAATGTCAATGTTGGTTTGCCCCTGTTTTCCTTTTTTTGAAAACAACTGTATTACGCCATTGGCACCTTGTGCACCATACAAACTCGCCGATGCAGCACCCTGTACCACTTCCACTCTTTCTATACTTCCTAAATCCAGGCTGTTTAAATTGGTAGCTCCCACCTCTACCCCATCTAATAAAATCATTGGCATGGTGCCCCTGTTAATGGTATTTACACCTCTTAGCAGGATTGCCACATTGGCACCTAAATTTCCGCTGGTACTGGTAATCTGTGCTCCCGGAATTTTACCAATCAATGCCTGGTCAATAGAAGCCGTAGGAGCTGGTGGCAATTTATCAGCAGTAACAGATTCAACAGAGATACCCAATTTTTTTCTGCTGGTGGCTACACCCGTTCCCGTTACTACCACTTCAGATAAACTTCTGGCCTCCGTACTAAGTGAAACATTCATGTTATCTGATGCACTTAATTCTTTAGCTTCGAAACCCACCGCACTGATCATCAATTTTGCTCCTTGTTTTACATTGATTGAAAAAGCACCGTTGGCATCTGCACTGGTACCATTTCTTGTACCCTTTTCCCTGATGCTTGCATTGGCAATGGGAGATTTATTCTGATCGGAAATAATTCCGTTAATTTTTATCTGCGCCTTTGTGCATAACACACCTGACACAAATAGTAACATGAATAGCAATTTTTTCATAATGCTGTAGTTTTTGGCGTTAACATTTTGGTTATAGTTGTCAAATGCCTTCTCAAAACATTTAATCACTTACTGACTTGACAATGAAATTCCATTTTTATTGATATGAGTTTGATTGATTTTAACCGATCCGTGAATGTTTACTGCTAAAGCGTTAAAAATAAGTTCCGGAATTTTTTAACTTTAACAACCAAAATAAGCTTTGTAAAAAAAAGCAGGCTAATAGAAAAAAGCCTGCGTGTTTTTTTGAGAAAAATTGCATTACCATTCTGTTTTAAATTCTTACCCGTTCTGAACAGTAATTAAAAAGAGAACAGGTAATTCTTTCTATAACCATCTTTATAATTAAGGGTTTCCGGATCTACCGCATCACTATATTAATATGATTGTATTGAGACAATAAAATTCTTTATTTATTGAATTACCAAACCGGCGTATTTACCTAAACATGAATTTAAATGATTGAACTACTTATAATCATCTTTTAAATAAACAGAAATGATTCAATAAAGGCACAGCATTTGCCGGCTTCCTGTTTTTATCACTACGCTGCATACCATTATCGGACGCATAAAAAAAGGTCGCCGTAGCAACCTTTTGCAAATAGTTATTTTGTTAATTACTCCGTATCCCACCACACCCTGTCTGTTATTTTAGTATTTGTATTTTCAGGTTGCGGATTAGTGCTTATTTCCTGCTGAGAATACATATATTTTCTCGGAATAGTTGTAACTCCTGCCTGTGGATTAGCCACGATGGTTAAAGCTGGAAACCCGGTTCTTCTCCAATCATTAAAGTTTTCAACAGATAGAAAATCTGCAATTGACTTTTCTTCCATTATTCTTTGCAAAGCATTAGCATCTGTAAGTGTGCCTCTTGCAGTTAGATAATTAGTTACTGCTGCACCGGCTGGATCTAATCCTATTTTTTCCATATTATTCTTAATGGCTTGTTGATAAATTGGTTGCGCTGCAGCTGCACCGGATGCTATGAAAGTAGCTTCTGCTTTTATAAATTCAAGCTCTGAATAAGACAAGATAGCAAGAGGAGCTGCAGCGCCTGCATAGTAATCTCCCACTGTTGAAAATATTGTAACATCCGGAACAACATCCGAACTACTTTCCCTACCCAGGTATGTGTTAAGTGATCCTTTGTTAGCAATAACGGGCAACCGTGGATCTGCTCTTGCAATTAAAGCATCAACAGTAGTTTTACACAATACAACACCGCCTGCGCCTAACTCAGTGTTTTTATACCAGGGGTTTTCATGGTTGGCAGCATTGGCATAAAAGGTTGCAACAGCTTCATCACCTGTACCGGTAAATGCATGATCAAGTGCAGATAGAGCCAGCGTTGCCTGCGCTGCAGCTGTATGCCCGGGCGCTTTAGTAAGATGGATATAATTCCTGGCTTTTAACGCATAAGCAAATTTTTCCCATTTGGTCATATCTCCCTGGTAAAGAAAATCATCTGTGCCTGGGGTTAAGTTTCCGGGCTCAAGCTCGTTTTCAGCAATAGCGTCATCAAGCATTGTCTCCATCGTTTTATAAATATCTTCCTGCTTATCATAAGTTGGTTGTGCTCCTTCAAAAGCCTTGGTAAATGGTACATCTCCCCACATATCTGTAGTAACTCCTAAAGTGTATGCCGTTAATACTTTTGATATTACGCCATAAGAGTGATTACCATTAGTTTTTGCTGCATCCCCTAAACGTTTCAGGTTTTGCATTATATTTATATACATCTCACCCCAGGTATATTCTGCATCAGCAGTGGAAAATTTATAACTTTCGAACTGTGGCAATGGTTGGTTAAAAGACAATTGCTGCATCCAGTATGCATTTATTTCTGCAATACCAGACGTATTTGCGTTGGAAAAACTACCCCCTGCAACTGTTGTAGCAATATCCGTGATTAAAGGCGGTAAAAGTAAATTTTCCGTTGCTGCTGTGGGATTGTTAGGATCTTTATTTACATCCAAAAATTTCTTACAGCTAACGGCTGTAAATAAAACTATCATAAAAAACAATCCGTATATTATTTTATTTTTCATTTCAAAAAGTTTTTATACCAAATTAAATAAATAGGGTTTTTATTAAAAGGTTGCTTTTACTCCTACGATATAAGACCTGGAAGTAGGGGTTGAAAAATTAGTAATGCCCTGCCCGTTTGAGCCACCAGTAATATTTGCTTCCGGATCTCCCGATGTGTAATGAGGTGCATGTATCCATAAATTATTTGCACCTACGCTTACCGTTAGCGATTTAAAAGGCGATTTTTTAAAATTCTCTCCTAAAGAATAGGCAAGACTCACACTGCGTAACTTAACATAACTGCCATCTTCTACATAAGCTTCAGAAATGTTTGAAATTGTGGGCCAATAATCCTGTGCAGTTATTGGTGTGGTATTAGTCTTGCCATCACTTGCATAAACTGAATTCGGTACAACAAAAGGTGCATCTCTATTCTCTGTTACTTTAGCTGTTCCATAAAACCACATGTAATGACCATCTAAATTCACAACATCTCCTCCTTTTTTCCAATCAAATAAAAAACTTAAGGATAATTTTTTATAGGTAAGTGTATTATAAAATCCGGCTGTAAAGTCAGGATTTGTGTTACCTATTCTCACGTTTTCGGAAGTACTAATGGGTACGCCATCATCATCCACTTCTATTTGTCCTTTATCATTTCTTACATATCCAGTTCCATAAAGAATTCCGTATGGCTCATCTTTATACAGATATACACCATCTGAGCCTCCGAATCCCCCTAATTGTATATTTCCCACACCTTCTCCTAATGAAGTTACTTTACTGCGTATCCGTGTAAAGTTGAGATTTGCCTCCCAGGTAAAGTCTTTTGTTTTAACCGGAATTCCACTTATTAAAAACTCAACCCCTTTATTTTGAATAGAACCAACATTTTTGATAGCATACAAAAATCCTGAACTTGGATTAACCGGAATTTGACTCAGCAAATCTTTGGATTCCCTGCTAAAATAAGAACCCTCAAAGGAAAGGCGATTATTAAGAAACTTTAATTCTGTCCCTATCTCAAATTCGTTCAGGCTTTCATTTTTTATATTAGGGTTACCCTGCACATTTGACAACCTGGCTCCATTAACTGCACCGTTACCTGCATCATAAGGAAAATTGATGTGATTAATACTAACAGCGCCACCAAGTACGTAAGGAGTAGCGGTAGAGTAAACAGGAATATTATCATTACCAACGGAAGAATAGGAGACACGAATTTTTCCAAAGCTGAGTACAGAATTTTTATTCATTAGCTCAGTGAAAATAAATCCGAGACCGGCAGAACCATAAGGATAATATTGTTTATCAGCAGCAAGCGCTGAAGTACCATCATAGCGCCCGGTTAAACTCAAATCCAGCATTTTTTTGTATTCTAAATTAGCCTGGGCATACACACCTACTTTTCTGTACTTAGAAATATAATCGCTAACTAAGGAGCTGCTTGTATTGCTGATATTATACAAGCCAGGTACATTCAGTCCAACCCCGGATTGGGTATATGTATCGGAAAACTGTGAAAGAATATTGCCGCCAACAGATATTGATCCGTATAAATCTTTACCCAGATCTTTCTGGAGGCTAACAATAAAATCATTGTTCAACTGGCGATAATCCTGCAACCGGTTAGAAACCCCTCCGATGTGAGTTCCAAATACACCATTATTAATAGTATTAGCTTCAAAATATCTTCCATTATCGGCATAAATATCCAATCCAATTCTCTCAGTAATGGTTATCCATTTAGCAGGAGTATATACGAGATTAACTACTGGTAAAAATCTATTTACAGTTGAAGTAAAGCCAGTATTATGAATTAGATAAAATGGATTATTCCTTGACAAACTCCTGTAAAGTCTTTGTGTACCATCAGGCCATGTTTCTGGTTCTGGATTCCATGTGATGGGAGCAGCATAAATACTCCAAAGTGGGTTTGTTAATCCATTACCTTCCTGGGTTCTGTGATTAACAGAGTTAATATAGTTTATCGAAATAGTAGCATTAAAATTACTGGTAACCTGATTGGAGAATTTTCCAAAAAAAGTATTTCTTGCAAAGGAGGTAGTGGGTATTATACCCTGGTTATTTAAATAAGAATAAGAAATTAAATATCTCGATTTGTCTGTACCCCCGCTAACACTAATATTGTTATCGGTTGTTTTTCCTGTTTTAAAGAATATTTTTCTTGGATCATAAGTTTTAACCGGCAAACCATCAACTTTTAAGGTATCTACTCTTGCTCCGTAAGATTGGCTGCTTGCTGTTCCCTGGATACTTCCATTGATATATCTTCCATTAAGTCCTTGTGAATACTTAGTTTGATATTCTGGCAAAATTGCATTGTCAAACTTCAAACTGGAGCTAACACTCACTACAGGGTTTGATTTGCCACCGGTTTTGGTAGTAATAAGAATAGCACCTCTTGCGGCGGCGGAACCATATAAAGCTGTAGCGGCTCCCCCCTTCAGTACAGTAATTGATTCAACAATACTTGGATCTATGTCAATTGCTCTGTTAGCGGTACTCCCCTGGTTAAGTGCATTATTATTTGCGCCCTGGCTGAAAACGTCAATACCACCAGATTCTGAATTATCCATAGGTACACCATCAATTACAAATAAAGGTTGGTTTTCCTGTAATAATGATACATTTCCCCTAATCACAATTCTGGAAGAACTACCCGCCATGCCACTCGAACTGGAGATTTGAACACCCGAAACTTTGCCGGCAAGCGCATTTACAAGGTTATCTTGTTTAGCCTGCACAACAGCTTGTCCTTTTACTTCCTGCGTACTGTAGGTAAGCTGCCTCTTTTCTCTTTTAATACCCAAAGCTGTTACAACTACTTCAGACAATACCCTGGTATCCTGTTCCAATCTTACAACAAGCTCATTGCCATTGTACGTAACAGTTTGTGGAAAGTGCCCTACAGCTGAAATTTCAAGAACACTCCCCGATTGGCCGGTTAATCCAAAATTTCCGTCCGAATTGGAAACTGCAGAGAACTTTTCTCCCTTTACTTTAACAGAAACTCCTGCAAGAGGTGCTCCATCTTTATCCATTATTTTACCCTTTATCTGTGATTGGGCAAAAACAGCAACTGTGCTGACCAGCAGCACTGCGACTATAAGTGTAACTTTCTTCATACCTGATTTGTTTTTTAAAAAATTCAAGAGTTTATGTTTCAAGTTTGTTAGTTATACGGACACTGAAAGTGATAACAGTACCGCAGCAGTTATATGCTGATATTATATAATCAGCAAAATCACCAACGTTACTAATGGACAAACAAGTTTTATTTTTTGAGGCTGTAAAGAATACGAGATTTACCGAAGCATGAAAAATGATAATTAAAGCATAGTGTTTTGGGAATTTAGTTTGTAGATTATATAAAAGACTGTTAAAGCAAGCGGTTTAATATATAAAATGCTGCAATTGTTTCAATACAAAAAAATTCCTTTAAACAGGGTAACTATACTGTTTAGGCAATACATTTTAACTTGATAAACAATACATTTTAACCTGATAAAAAAACAGGTTTATTGTTAACCTGAATATTTTTTTACAAAAAAATTTACACACAGATTGAGTGCAGGAGTGTAGAGGAATTTAGAATATTTTAAAAACCCTATCTTTGAATGATAAGTATAGCCATACTTTAATAAGCTTTAAAATCTTTTAAGGATGTATTCGTTTGTATTCTCAAACAATATAAAGTATAGGCTGCTCCGTCATGTTGCGTTCTGGTTATCCTGGTTCATCTATTTTATTACCATCTACAGCCTGAGGCCCGGTTCATCCTATATCGGTTTCAATTCTTTTTTACAATACACCATCATTGAAATGGCCATCTTAATGTCTGTTGACGTTGTATTTTGTTATTCAGTTATTTATTTACTTGTACCGAGGTATTTAATAAAAGGCAGGTATTTTTTATTTTTCCCTCTGCTGATAATTTTTATGATGCTGGATCTTTCAGTTTCAGAATTCTATTACCTCAACCTGATCAATCCACTCCGCATACGTTTTGATTTACCCCCATGGAAAGATATCAGTTTTACACAATTACTAACAGGAATGAGTGGTGTATTGATGATCACGGGATGCGCCACCACCATCAGGTTTTTAAAAATGTGGAGACTGAAGGAACAGGAAATACAATTACTAAAATCAGAAAAAATATCTGCCGAATTAAAGTTTGTTGATACTTATATTCAACCAAGCTTTTTACCATTATTATTGAAAAAGATATATTCTTATTCTGTTTCCACTCCGCATAAAGTACCCGAAATGCTTGATTGCACACAAAGAATCATGAGCTACCTGATTGATGAATGCAGCCAGTCAACTGTGGCAGTAAGCCGTGAACTGGAAGTGATAAAAGATTTTCTTCAATTAGAACGGCTCACTAACGCCGGCAGATTAAATCTTACCTATGAATTAAATGCAGAACCAAATAATAAAAGAATTGTACCCTTTATTTTATTTCCTTTAATAGAAAATAATTTCAGGCAGGTAAATGATAATATTACCGATCATCACTGGGTAAATGTTGCTATCTCACTAAATGATTCAACACTAAAGCTTCATATCAAAAACAGTAAACCTGTAGAAACATCTAACCTGATGAGTTATGAAACCAGTAACCTTCAACAAATAAGAAAAAGGCTGGAAATGCTTTATCCGGAAAGTCATAAGTTAAATATTATTATTGAAGAGGAAGTTTTTTCTATCAAACTTGAAATAGCATTAAACAGATCCGTTATCACATCTTCCACATTAGCTG
>JAYVLZ010000453.1:0-7186 GCA_043759175.1 Chitinophagaceae bacterium
AAATCAAAACTAATAAAGTTGAAATTAATCAACCTGGATGTGGCTTGCTTAAATTGTTTAAATAATATTTCATTTTTACTAAAACCGATTTGATAAATTTGAAGTTATGAACGTAGTATGGCTGGCAAGCTGGTTTCCCAACAGGATAAATCCCACTACCGGAGATTTTATTGAGCGTCATGCAAAAGCTGTATCAGTTTTTGTAAAACAGCTTACCATTATTGCAGTAACAAAAGATGATGCAATGCCTGCCAATGCCGTGGAAGTTCAAAAAAACATACAGGATAATATTACTGTTTACAGAGTTTATTATGGAAAGAGCAGCCGGGGTAAATTATTAGAAAAATTATTTTCTATTAAAAAATACTTGTCACTGCATCAGCAAATATTTGATGAAGCGCTTGCAGTGTATGGGATGCCGGATATTGTGCATGTACAAGTGAGTATGAAGGCGGGAATTTTTGCCAGGCGTTTAAAAAAGAAATACAATATTCCCTACCTGGTTACCGAACACTGGAGTGGTTATTACAAAGATGCAAAGCCATCCATTATTGATTTTGGAAGTATATATGTATCGCTTAATAAAAAAGTATTTGCTGAGGCTTCTTTACTGACTACGGTTAGCGATGAGTTAGGAAAAAGCATCCATGATCATTTCATTAAAAAAAACTATACTGTAGTTCCCAATGTGGTGGATACAACTATTTTTTATCCTGCAGAAAAAAAAGACAGCACTGTAGTAAAATTGATTCATGCTTCCGGAATGGGATATGAAAAAAATCCGGAAGCAATTATCAGGGCACTTTCAATTTGGAAACTACAGGGTGGCAATTTTGTAATGCATTTGTATGGCACGGTGCATATCCATCTGCAGCAATTGGTTGATGAACTTGGTTTGGGTAATGAAGTTTTTTTTTATGGAGAAGTACCACAGCCTGAATTGGCTAAAGCGATGCAGGATTCAGACGCATTGATTTTATATTCCCGGTACGAAACTTTTGGTTGTGTGCTGATAGAAGCCAATGCCTGCGGAATTCCGGTGATAGTAAGTGATCTGCCTGTCTTTCATGAGCTGATCACTGAAAATATAAATGGTGTTTTTGTGAAGGAGAATGAACCATATCTTTTGGCAAAAAAATTATCAGCCTTTGCTTTAAACAAAAATCAATTCAGCAAAAATGAGATTGCTTCAAAAGCATCTGCACTTTATAGTTATGATGTTGTTGGCCGTAAGTTTAAAGCAATTTATAATGATATTTTAAAACTGCCCAAATAAAATTATACTTAACTATTTTTAAAATTACCTGTATGGCAAAACAGTCCAGGCAATTAAAAGAAATACATTGCAAAGACAGAAAGACACTTCGTAAATGGTTATATAAAAACCATGAGCAAAAGGAAAGTGTCTGGCTCATTATCCATAAAAAAAATTCAACAAAAGGGAAGCTTTCTTACAGTGATGCAGTGGAGGAGGGTTTGTGTTTTGGATGGATTGACAGTAAGCCCAATAAACTGGATGGAGATACCTACAAATTGTGGTACAGCCCACGTAAAACAAAAAGTGTTTGGAGCAAAGTAAACAAATTAAAAATAGAAGAACTTATTAAAACCGGGCAGATGCATGCCGCAGGCTTTGCCAAAATAGCAGCTGCTAAAAAAGATGGAAGCTGGGCTGTATTGGATGCAATTGAGGATATGCAAATGCCTGCTGATCTGCAAAAGGCATTGTCAAAAAATAAAAAGGCAAAACAATTTTTTGATGCTTTTCCTGCAGGTATCCGCAAACAATTATTTTGGTGGATCACTTCTGCAAAGAGAGAAGAAACCAGGAACAGGAGAGTGGCTGAAACCGTAACGAAGGCAGAAAAGAATATAAGGGCTAACCAATATGTGCCTAAATAAACATCATTAAACTCTGTTTATAAATAAATTTCTGCAGATATTTTTCCTATTTCGAAAAGCCCAGTCAGACCATGTAAACTTCCAGCCCTTATTATTTGTTACTTTTGCTGTCCGTTAAATTTATAAGGAAAGGGAAATTAATTTATGGGTAAAATAGCAATCAATATAGCAACAGGAAGTTTACAGCAGGAAGAAATTATTGTAGGCATAGATCTGGGCACTACCAATAGCCTGGTGGCCATCATTCATCCCGATACAAAAAAACCGGTAGCTTTAAAAGAACACGATAGCAGTTCCCTGTTGCCATCTGTCATTCATTTTGATGAAACTGGAAATGTGGTGGTGGGTGAAGAAGCAAAGAAAAAACTAATCAGCCAACCACAGAATACTATTTTTTCAGCCAAGCGATTAATGGGAAAATCTTACAATGACATAAAAGAAAATGCTTCTTTTTTTACTTACAAAGTAATTGATGATAATACAGACAGCCTGGTAAAAGTGCAGGCAGGTAATAAATTTTATTCACCCATTGATCTGTCTTCTTTTATTTTAAAAGAATTAAAACAGCGTGCCGAACATATTTTAAAAACGCCGGTTACTAAAGCAGTGATCACAGTGCCTGCTTATTTTAATGATTCACAACGGCAGGCTACAAGAGATGCTGGTAAACTGGCAGGGCTGGATGTGTTGAGGATTATTAATGAGCCAACTGCGGCAAGTCTTGCCTATGGTTTAGGAATGGATAAAGCAGAAGAGAAAACCATTGCTGTGTACGATCTTGGCGGCGGCACATTTGATATTTCTATCCTGACAATTCAAAATGGGATATTCGAAGTATTGTCAACCAACGGTGATACATACCTTGGTGGAGATGATATTGACAGGATGATTGTACAATACTGGCTGCAACAGGCAGGTATAGACGAAGAAAGTATAAAAGATCAAAAAGAATTTACGCAAGCTATCCGCTTAAAAGCAGAGGAAGCTAAAATATTTCTTTCCGCCAATGAAAATTTTGAAGCTGAATTAAATGGTGATGTATTATCACTGACAAAAGAAAAATTTGAATCACTGATTCAGCCATTGGTTGATAAAACAATTAACTGCTGTACCAGTGCATTGAAAGATGCCGGACTAAAAACAAAAGATATTGAAGTAATAGTGATGGTGGGTGGCAGCACAAGAGTGCCGTTAGTAAAAGAAAGTGTAAGCAGGTTTTTTGGAAGGCCGGTAAATGATTCTGTGAATCCGGATGAAGTGGTGGCTTTGGGTGCTGCGATACAGTCAGATATTTTAGCTGGAAACAACAAGGATGTTTTGTTGCTGGATATTACACCGCTATCATTGGGCATTGAAACAATGGGTGGATTGATGGATGTGCTGATACCAAGAAATTCAAAAATACCAAACAAGGCAGGCAGGCAATACACCACATATAAAGATGGACAAAGTGGGATGAAAATATCAGTTTACCAGGGAGAAAGAGATATGGTGAAGGATAACAGGATGCTGGCAGAATTTAATCTTACCGGTATTCCGGGAATGCCAGCCGGATTGCCAAAAGTGGAAGTGAATTTTCTTATCAATGCGGATGGGATATTAATGGTAAAAGCAAAAGAATTAAGAAGCGGTGTGGAGCAAAGTATTGAAGTGAAACCACAATACGGTCTTACGGATGACGAGTTGGAAAAGATGCTGATGGATTCCATTACACATGCCAAAGAAGATATTACTACAAGGGCATTGGTGGAAGCAAGAACAGAAGCAGAACAGTTACTAAATACTACAGAAAAATTTATACAAAAGAATGCTGCTCATCTTTCCAAAAAAGAACTGATGCAGACGGCATCCGCCATGCAGGCATTGCAATTGGCCAGCACGATGGCAGACAAAGATTTGATTCAAACAAAAATAGAAGAACTCAATAATATCTCCAGGCCATATGCTGAACGAATTATGGATGAAGCTGTGGCAATAGCTATGAAAGGACGAACCGTATAATTTAAAAAAAATATTAGCTGCATTTTTCGCCAAAGCATTTATTAATCAAATACATTTACTTTGTGTTGAATCTGCAATAATATGGCTCCTGACAAAAGAGTAACCTTTCTAATTCCGGTTTATAACGAAGCAACGGTGCTTCCTCAATTGTTTGATCGTATTCAAAAGCTGATACTGTCTTCTCACATTAAATTGAATGTATTGCTTGTGGATGATGGAAGTACCGATAATTCTTTCTCCATCATCAATGAACTGATTGCCGGAAATGAAAATTATTCTTCATTATTTTTATCAAGAAATTTTGGCCATTCAATTGCTATCACAGCGGGCCTTATCGAAATAGGCGGTTCAGCAGATGCTGTTTTTATAATGGATGGGGATTTACAGGACCCACCAGAACTGCTGCCTGTATTTTTAGAAAAAATGGAGCAAGGTTTTGATGTGGTTTATGGAGTACGAAAGAGAAGAAAAGAAGGGGTTTTAAAAAAAATTTGTTATGCAGTTTATTACAGGCTGCTAAAACGTTTTTCAAATATTGCAATGCCGTTGGATGCAGGAGATTTTTCATTGATTAGTAAAAGGGTGGTGTTGCAGCTAAATCGCATGCCGGAGGAAAGCCGCTATGTACGTGGCTTACGGAGCTGGGTAGGGTTTAAGCAAACAGGTGTTGAGTATGAAAGAGACGCAAGATATTCAGGCCATCCAAAGTATTCCATACGTTCTTTATTTAAGCTTGCTTTTAATGGTATTTTTAATTTCAGTGAAATCCCCATTCGTTTTATTGGTTATGTTGGTTTTGTTACCGTATTTATTTCTTTGTGTTATCTCGCTGTTACTATTTTTAAAAAGTTTGTGTATGGCACCGTTCCGGAAGGTTTTACCGCACTCATTTTTGCTATTGTTTTATTCAGTGGTGTTCAGTTGCTTTCGCTTGGTATTATTGGCGAATATGTGTTGCGGATTTTTTTCCAGGTAAAGCAGCGTCCGCTTTTTATTATAAAATCAAAAATCGTAAACGGAAAGCCTGCTGATGAATAAAAATTATGTAGCGCAATACCATCGTTTAGAAACCACACACTGGTGGTTTTTGATCAGGCAAAAAATTATTACACAAGTACTAAAAAAATATATTCCCAGGCAAAAAGATTCTTTAAAGATTTTAAATGCTGGCGCTGCTTCTGGTGCGTCTTTGCATTGGTTGTCTTTATTTGGTGAAGTTATTTCAGTAGAAAACGACCCTGTATTTCTTGATTTTTTATTGAGCGAAAAAATTCCAGTGATCAAAGCTTCTGTCACCGCATTGCCATTTGATGATGATAGTTTTGATTTGGTTTGTGCATTAGATGTATTAGAGCATGTGGCTGGTGATACCAAAGCGATGGCTGAGTTAATAAGGGTTTGTAAACCTGGTGGAAAAATCTGCATCACAGTACCGGCTTGCCAGTCATTGTGGTCGGTGCATGATGAAGTAAATAACCATTTCCGCAGGTATTCTAAAAGCGAAATAATCAATTTAATTGATAAGAAAAAAAATAAATTGCTTTATTCCACTTACTTCAACACCATCCTTTTTCCGGTCATTTTTATTGTAAGAAAAATGGAAAAATTATTTCGAAAAAAAGATAACAAAGAAAAATCCGATTTTGATTATTATAAAACAAACCGCTGGCTGAGTGATGGTTTAAAAAAGATTTTTGGATTGGAGGTTTTTCTGCTCAGGTTTGTTAAGTTTCCTTTTGGTGTTTCTTTGTTAACGCTTATTGAAAAAGGAAACAATAGCACCACTTGCTAAAAAGATCAATACTGTTATTAAGCAAATCAATGAAACATACCAGGCATATTTTATTAATGTGGGTTCATAAACGAAAGATATGGTATGCTTACCTGCAAGCACTTGTATGCACATGAAAGTAGTATTGACTTTTTCAATACCAGTTTCTTTTTCATCTACAAATGCTTTCCATCCCGGGTAATAGTTTTGAAGGAGTACGAGTACTGAAGGCTTAGGAGTTTCCGCATCGAAGGTGAATGTATTGGCAGAAATTGAAATTGGCTTTACAGTTCCTTTTTCTGCATGTTGCTGCCACTGTTTTATAAAGTTGGATGCTGGTTCCAGTATAGCAAAAGCATTATTTGTAAAATCATTTTTAGGATATTCAGCCAGCAGCGTATCTGCAAAATATACCACTGGATTTTTAAAAACTTTTTCTTTAATTGAAGATTCATAAAATTTTTTCTGCAGGGATAAATTGCCAGGTGTGATGTAATAGTCATTTCTGCCGATTCTTTTTTCATATGGAAGTTTGCTTTTACCTGGTCCTGTAGTATCCAGGGAATTGGCAGAGTTGTTTTCAATAGAAGCATTGCCGGGCAATGGAAACCTTTCAGCATTCCTGTTTAGCATAGTATTGACCAGGCTGAATTTTTTTGCGCCGATAACTGTAACCGGTATATTGAATTGTGTGCTGATGAAAAAATCAGCAATGCAAATAATAAATAATGATGGGAGTACATTTTGTTTTTTTAGCGCCAGGTAAAAAAAAATCAATATTGCAAAAACAAAAGGTAATTGTAATATATACTTTTCTGCAAAAGAAAGCTGAGGGATTAAATTTTTCAGGTTTTGCAAAGAAAAACTATTAATAGAAAATGATTTCAACGATTGTTTAAAAATTATTACTAACAAAATACTTAGTGATACCACTGCAATAGTGAAGACAATATTTATTTTTCTTATTAATACAAGGGGGTGTAAATTTTTATCTGCATCATTTATTGCAAACCCTGCAACAATTAACCAGCAAAAAATACCAAACAACCTGAACAGCGCCGGATGCCTGAAACTATTAATTAGCGGCAAAGAGTAGTAGGCCAGTTGATGCAGAAAAAAATGACTGCCCAAAGCAAGGATAAACATTATTAATCCTGTAATAAAGAAAAATTGTACTGTACTGATACGCCGGATATTTTTATTAAAAATTGCAAGCAGTAAAAAAAGAAAAGGAATAATACCGATATAAGAACTTCGCATTAATGGATCTGTATTGAGCCAGGTCTCCGATGCTGTTGTACTGAACGGGCTGATAAAAGAAAGTAAAGATTGCGGCACCAAAGAATTTTCCTGAACAAATTCCAGGCTTTGCTTTTTACCCCTGTCTATAAATGGTAAATGCTGTACAAATGAAATGATGGCGGGCAGGCTTAGTAAAATAAAAATTAAAGCCATAACGGTGAATGGAAGAAAATTACTTTTGATAAAATCCCATTTTTTTTGGTTTGAAAA
>JAYVLZ010000454.1:0-17677 GCA_043759175.1 Chitinophagaceae bacterium
GAAACTCAGCATTGATACTATACGGTTTTATATAAAACAAACTTACCTCAAACTACACGTGAACTCTGCTCCTGAAGCCGTTTCCAAAGCGCTTCGTGAGCATATAATTTAATTTCTTTCTCCACATGATTATGTAGTTGTTTCAGACATTAAGCAGGAATAATTTTACCAAAGAAAATAAAGCAGATTCTAAAGTTGGTAATGGAATTATTTTTTAACATTCAAAAATTAACAACATGAAAAAGATTTTTTTCTTCACAGCAATTACTTTCTTAACACTTAGTTCCTGCAGAAAAGAAGGTACAACATTGGCGAAAGATCAAACATTGGCACAAAGCCAGCTCAAAACAAATGCAAGTAGTAGCCAATCCCAAACAAACGCAAGTAGCAATGGAGGCGCTGTAACGTTTAGAAGCGTAGAAGTTGTTCATCATAACGGAGATCAACTTTATAATCCCTGCACTAATGAATTAATGACTATCTATGGTGATGTGCAATTTAGGACACACGGTGTTACTAATGATAACAATTCAATAACTACATTAAATGCAAGTATAATTGGGGTAAAGGCAATAGGCGAAAGTGGCAGGGTGTATGCTATAGCTGGAGCAGGGACATTACAATGGAGCAACTACTCCAATGGTGTATTTACATTTAAACTTAGATATACTAATCATTTTATTACAGCAGGTGGCAAGAATAATTTCATAGAAGGACAAACCTTCTATCTTAAGGTGGATGCCTCCGGGAATACTACCTATATAATAGACCCCGTTTCTGAAAGCTACTGCCAGTAATTGCTAATGATCTAAGCAAACAACTCATTATAGCTGGAGACATAATCACACTGGTATATAGCTTTGTTTCTGTAAGGTTAGTTATCTCCTTGTAACCAAAACAAAATCTGTTAACACTAAAACCTAAAATCATGAAAAAGATTATTTTCTTTACAGCAATTGCATTCCTAGCGTTAAGTTCCTGTAGGAAAGAAGCAACAACAACAGCGACAGATCAAACTTTAGTTCAAAGCCAACTCCAAGCAAACGCAAGTAGCAGCGGAGGTGCTGTCCCGTTCAGTGATGTCTTTACAATAAGTCTGGTAGGTGAAAGCCTTTACAATCCATGCGCAAATGAACTAATAACTGTTATATCCGGGAATCTGCTAATTGACGTTCATGGAGTATACAATGGTAACAAATCAACAATTACCGTTCATGCAAATGTTCAAGGGGCTAAGCTGGTAGGCGAAAGTGGGAGGAAGTATATCACATCTGGATCATTCAATGAACAAACAAGTGATTTTTCCAATGGTATATTTACAACCAAATTAGTACATTTTGACCGTTACATTACAGTAGGCATTGATAAAAATTTAATAGATAAAGATACCTATTATATTAAGGTTGATGCCGAGGGGAATGTGACTATTCTAAGAGATGAAACTCACGAATTCTATTGCCAGTAAGGTCTTAAAATTAAAACAAAATCTGTTTATCAATAAAACTTATTACAATGAAAAAGATTTTTTTCTTCACAGCAATTACATTCTTAACGCTAGGCTCCTGCAGAAAAGAAGCTATGAAATCGTCACAAGACGAAACAGTGGCACAAGGCCAGCTGTTAACAAATGCAAGTAGTAGCGCTGGTGTTGTATCCACTCCTTCTAATTCAGGTAAACCCATTCCCGTTACTATCACCATGGCAATTACGGGCGGAGCATTTCCAACCTTTACCGGACCCATTACAACAACCGGAGATATTATACCACCAGGCGAAGGTTCGATGTATGTGAATTCTTTTGGGAATGTTTTCCATTGCATCATTACACTGGTAAATTCCGAAGGGACACTGAAGATTCGGGAGGAATGTAATAAGACCACTTTTATGGGTCAGTGGCAAATTGTTGAGGGTACAGGCGCTTATGTAAATCTTCGGGGTAATGGTAAAGTTATGATGCCCCGGAGATTTGAAGTACTGGAGGGAACGATTCATTGGGTACAATCGATCAATAATAGATTGCCTGTTGCAAAAACAAAAAGTTCTCTGCGAAATTATGAGTTTACTTCCGCCACAATTCTCACATCATAAAATTCTCAGGCGGGTCTGGCCTTAGCCGACCCGCCGTTCTATGAAAAAGTAGCATCATTTTAAAACGAAAACACCTCAGCCCTATAAAACTGTTTAACAAGGTATCAATGCTTGCGTACAATAAAATCTTCTCCTGTTTCAAAAAATAACCTGTTTACTTACCCCATTATCCCACATCTTTAACGCATAATCCACAACCACCAATTTTACCATAGATTTGCAGCTTTGCACACAGTAAATAAAAAGAAAACAGCTATTCTTAATGACCCCTTCAGAAACAGTGAGCCAAAATTTTAATGCGTACCGGGTCTGTGTAATAATTCCTACCTATAACAATGCCGCTACCCTGCAGAAGGTTATTGAAGGGGTGAGCATTTATACTGACAATATTATTGTGGTGAATGATGGTTCTTCTGATGATTCACTTACGATTATTAAAAAATTCCCTTCCGTTCATTTAGTTAGTTACCCGGATAATGTGGGCAAGGGTTGGGCACTTCGCCAGGGCTTTGCTGCCGCCATCAATTTGAATTATCAATACGCCATCAGCATTGATTCAGACGGACAGCATTTTGCTTACGACCTGCCGGCGTTCATCAATCAATTAATGCTGGAGCAACATTCCGTTATCATTGGAGCAAGAAATATGAACCAGTCTATGGTACCCGGTGGCAGCAGTTTTGGTAATAGGGTTTCTAATTTTTGGTTCAGGGTTGAAACAGGTATCAGTGCTCCCGATACACAATCCGGGTACAGGCTATATCCATTGGAGCCAATAAAAACAATGCGGTTTTTTACCCGTAAATATGAATTTGAAATTGAAGTGCTGGTAAGGCTGGCGTGGAAAGGGATAAAAGTAGTGTCTGTTCCTGTCACCGTTTATTATGCTCCAAAGGAAGAACGCATTTCTCATTTCAGGCCCTATAAAGATTTTTTCAGGATCAGTGTTTTAAATACCATCCTTGTGCTCATTACATTTTTGTACATAAAACCAAGAAATTTTTTTTACAACATTTTTGTAAAAAAAAATTTTAGACAGTTATTCAGTGATCAATTAAATAATCCTGATCATTCTGTGTTGTTGAAATCTGGTTCTATTGCTTTTGGTGTATTTATGGGGATCATTCCAATTTGGGGATTTCAAATGGTGGCAGCGATATCACTGGCAATATTATTTAAGCTGAACAAGGTGCTGGTAATTATTGCATCCAATATCAGCATACCTCCTATGATACCTTTCATTATTTTTGGCAGTTATAAAATGGGCGGCTTGTGGGTTGGTAGAAATGCCACTCACCTGGAATACAGCAGCGCCCTTTCGCTGGATGCAATTAAAAGGAATTTGCAGCAATATATTTATGGGAGTATTACCCTCGCAATAGTGATGGGTGTTTTTTTTGGTTTGCTGAGTTTTATTTTATTGAAAATGGTCAATAAAAAAAGAGTTGAAACAATTTAAAAATTCATGGAGCAATTTTTAATTTGGACATATCATTTTTTTGACAAACACCGCAAGGCGTTTTTCATGTTGTTCGCTGCAAGTTTTTTGCTGCTGGGTTATTTTGCCATGCAGGTAAAATTTGAAGAAGATATTTCCAGGATATTACCAAAAGATAAAAAAATTGAAAAGCTGAACGAGGTTTTTCAGAATTCTAAATTCATGGATAGGCTGGTGGTTACCATATCTTTAAAAGATACCGTAGCCATAGCTCAACCGGATAGCCTGGTAGCTTATGCAGCCAGCTTCACAGAAAAACTGCATGAACAATTAACTCCTTTTATTCGCAAAATAAATGATAAGGTGGATGATGGACTTGCGATGGAACTGTTTGGCACTATCAGCGATCACTTGCCCATTTACCTGGAAGATAAAGATTACCTGTCGATTGATTCACTCATCACCCCGGTAAAGCTGAAAGCCACGCTGGAACAGGATATCAGGGCACTAACTTCTCCTGCAGGCATTGCATTAAAAAACATGATCAGCAATGATCCGGTGGGTATTACTTTTTTGGGATTAAAAAAATTACAGCAACTCCAATACGATGAAAATTTTGAATTGTATGAAAATTATGTAATCACAAAAGATCAACAGCACCTGCTGCTTTTTATCACGCCTGCTTTTCCATCCAACAATACCGGCAAAAATGTTTTATTGCTGAAGGGGCTGGATAATATTATTGATAGCCTTAGTAATAATGATTTTAAAAATGTAACCGCTTCTTATTTTGGTGCTACGGCAGTGGCAGTTGGTAATGCGTTACAATTAAGAAAAGATTCATTCCTCACACAGGGAATAACGATACTGTTTATTATAATTTTTTTAGGAATATATTTTAGAAAAAAAAGAGCTCCTTTTCTTATCCTCCTTCCTGTTTTATTTGGGGGTTTATTTTCTTTGGCCCTCATCTATTTTATCAAGGGCAGCATTTCTGTGATAGCGCTTGCTACAGGATCGGTGGTATTGGGTATTGCTGTTAATTATTCTTTACATGTATTTAATCATTACCGCCATACAAAAAATATTGACGGGGTTATTAAAGACCTGGCTCAACCAATGACGGTTGGAAGCTTTACAACGATTGGCGGATTTTTATGCCTGGAGTTTGTAGAATCTGAAATGCTGAAAGATCTTGGATTATTTGCTGCATTCAGTTTGATAGGTGCCTCACTCTGTTCATTGATTTTTTTACCTCATTTAATTGCATCGAAAAAAGAGCAGGCAGTTCATAAAATAAGATCACTTTCTTTTATAGATAAAATGGCTGCTTACCGGCCAGAGTATAATAAATATCTTGTTATAATTATTCTTTTGCTGACAGTTTTTTTCTCCTACTGGGCCACCAAAGTAGGCTTTGAGTCAGACCTGGCTAAGATGAATTTTATGACTGAAAAATTAAAACAGTCAGAAAAAGATTTGAACATCATTAATAAATATGCGCTGCAATCTGTTTACCTCGTTACCGAAGGAAAGACACTGAATGAGGCGCTTGAACACAATGAAAAACTAATAAAAAATATCCAGGAACTGGAGTCAAAAAATATTATAAAAAAATATTCTGGCGTTTCTTCTCTCATCATTTCTGATTCATTGCAAAAAGTGAGGATCGAAAAATGGAATACATACTGGACTTCATCAAAAAAGGATTCCTTACTAAAAACATTGAAGATGGAAGGTGCAGCTTTAAAATTTAGCGCCACAGCATTTGATCAATTTAAAGCATTATTGGAAAAAGATTTTCAACCGGCAGACAGGCAGTTGATGGCTGATGTAAGAAAAAATTTCCTGGATGATTACATCACTGAAAAACCTGGTAAAGCCACTGTGGTAACATTGGTAAAGGTATTGCCTGAACACAATAAGGAAGTTTACAAAGCATTTGAAAAGGAACAAAATGTAACAGTGCTTGATAAACAATACCTGGCCAGCAGGTTTGTACAGATCATCAATGACGATTTCACCAGCATCGCCTGGATGACTTCGCTGCTGGTATTTTTTGTTTTACTTATTATTTATGGCCGGATAGAGCTGACACTGGTTTCTTTTATTCCTATGCTCATCAGCTGGATATGGATACTGGGTATAATGGGTATTGCAGGCATACAATTTAACATCATTAACATCATCATATCCGCATTGATATTTGGCCTGGGAGACGACTACAGTCTTTTTATAATGGATGGTTTATTGCAGGAATATAAAACGGGCAGGAGAAATCTTTCTTCTTTTAAATCATCTATTCTTTTATCGGCTATTACTACTATAGCAGGGTTGGGTGTTTTAATATTTGCAAAACATCCTGCATTAAGATCCATTGCTGCAATTTCAATTGTGGGGATTGCTTGTGTAGTGATCATGGCACAAATTTTAATTCCATTTTTCTTCAATGCCTTAATTAAAAACAGGGTTCAGAAAAAAAGATTTCCCTGGACATTCACCAGTTTTTTAAAATCATCTTTTGCTTTTTCCTTATTCCTTTCCTGCAGTATTTTATTTATGGTGTTGGGGAGATTATTTGCAGGGTTGAGAGTGAAAGAAAAAGGAAAGTTAATTTATCATACTATGCTTTCAAAAGCCTGCTTGTTTCTAATGTATGTAATGATCAATGTAAAAAAGAAAATCATCAATCCTTTAAAGGAGGATTTTTCAAAACCGGCAATTATTATCTGCAATCATCAGTCATCACTTGATATTGTTCCATTGATTATGCTGCATCCAAAAATCTTAATGCTTACCAATAATAAAAAATGGAATGCACCCTTCTTTGGTCCTGTTATCCAGATGGCTGATTATTTTCCGGCAGAGCAAATAGAAGAAAATATTGAGAGGATTGCCGACAGAATGAAACATGGTTATTCCTTAATTATATTTCCAGAGGGTACACGTTCTGAAGACGGCACCATTGGCCGTTTTCACAAAGGGGCTTTTTACCTGGCAGAAAAATTAAGCGTTGATATTTTGCCCATCATGATTCATGGAACAAACTATACCCTCACTAAAAAAGACACCCATTTGAAAGACGGACAGGTAACGCTTAAATATTTACCAAGAATAACACCTGCTGATACTTTATTTGGTAACGGCTATGCTGAAAAAGCAAAAAATATTGGCCATTATTTCCGCCAGGAATTCAGTCTGCTGAGAAAAGAAATTGAAATCCCGGCTTACTTCAGAGAAAAACTCATTTACAACTACCTGTATAAAGGCCCGCTTGTAGAATGGTACATGAGAATAAAAACAAAACTTGAAAAAAACTACCAGGTATTTGATGAGCTGGTGCCTAAACAAGGTAAAATTCTTGACATTGGATGTGGATATGGTTTTATGTCTTATATGTTATCTTTTACCAGCAAACAGCGGGAGATCACCGGAATAGATTATGATGAAGAAAAAATAGCAACTGCCAATCATTGCTTTAGCAAAACAGACCTTGTAAATTTTGTGCATACTGATGTACTAAGTTTTAATTTTGAAAATTATGATGCAATCATACTGGCTGATGTGTTACATTACCTGCAACCGGATAAGCAGCAGCAGGTGATAGAAAAATGTATTGATAAACTTAATCCAGGCGGGATGGTTATTATAAGAGATGGTGATAAGAGCAAAACTTCAAAACACAAAAGAACTGAGTTAAGCGAATTTTTCTCAACAAGGGTATTTAAGTTTAACAAAACAGGGGAGAAGGGGCTTTCATTTCTTTCAGGTAATTTCATCAGGGAAACGGCATCACTGCACCATATGGCATGCAGGGAAATTGGAGACTCAACAATTACTTCCAATACAATTTTTGTATTAACAAAAAATAACGGAGCATAAGCATGAATGATTTTGATGTAGTAATTATTGGCAGTGGCATGGGAGGGCTGATTTGTGCTGATATACTTGGCAGGGAGGGCTATAAAGTATGTGTACTGGAAAAGAATAAACAGATAGGAGGGTGCCTGCAAACATATGTTCGGCACAGGGTTATTTTTGATTCAGGTGTTCATTATTTAGGGGGATTGGGTAAAGGGCAAAATCTTTACCAGGTGTTTAAATATCTTGGTATTATAGATCAATTGAAATTGCAGAAAATGGATGAAGACGTTTTTGATAAAATATTGATTGAAGGCGATGATAAGGAATATTTATTTGCACAGGGGTATGAAAATTTTATCCGCCAATTATTAAAAGAATTTCCTGCAGAAGAAAAGGTACTGCGTTTATATTGTGATAAAATAAAAGAAGTATGCAGTAAATTTCCTTTGTATAATTTGAAACCTGGTGGTAGTATCGATGAAAAAACATCTGTACTGTCAATAGATACTAAAGCTTTTATCGAATCGCTTTCGGAGGATAAAAAATTTCAATCTGTTTTGCTTGGCAATAGCATGTTATACGTTTTAATGGGAGGTATAACTCCTTTTTACGTACATGCAATGATACTCAACAGCTACATTGAAAGTTCGTGGAAATGTATTGATGGAGGATCTGTAATAGGAAAATTAATGGCGAGGAATATAAAAGAACATAATGGCATTATCCGTCGCAATACCGAAGTAAAAAAGATTGTAGTGGAAAACGGAAAAGTACATGCTGTACAATTGGCTGATGGTTCCTATGTACACGGAAAGCATTTTATTTCAAATATGCACCCGGCACAAACATTGGAAATGACTGAAACCACGCTCATTAAAAATGCCTACAGGCACAGGATAAAAGATCTTGAAAATTCTGCAGGTGGATTTGTTTTAAATATTGTGCTTAAAAAAGCAACGTTAAAATATGTTAGCAATAATTTTTATTTTCATAAACCGGAGCATCTTTGGAATCTGCCTGGACACACTGATGAAAACTGGCCGCTTTCTTATGCACTTTTTTTCTCTGCTTCCTCCCGATCAGGTGAATATGCGGAATCAATTACCATACTGGCATACATGCGTTATGATGAAGTAAAGAAGTGGAGCAATACATTCAACACAGTATCATCCGAAAATGATCGAGGCAGTGATTATGAAGATTTTAAAAAACAAAAAGCAGAGACATTATTGGATTGTGTAGAAGAAAAATTCCCGGGTTTAAGAAATAATATTGAAAAATATTATACAGCAACACCCCTTTCCTTCAGGGACTATATTGGAAATGCCGATGGCTCCATGTATGGCATTGTTAAAGATTATACTAATCCTTTGAAAACATTTATCTCACCAAGAACTAAATTGCCTAACCTTTATTTAACGGGACAAAATCTAAATTTGCATGGCATACTCGGTGCTGTTATGAGTGGGCTTGTTACCTGCACAGCGTTTTTGGGAAATGATGATATCATTGAAAAAATAAGAAATGCTTAAAAGAAAAATTTTTTGGAAGCGGGTGCGGTATGCAGCAGCTGTAGTAATACTGCTGCTGATAGCAGTTGCAATTTATATAATACAGCTTGCTAAAATGCCCAATCCGGAAGTAAAGGATGTGAGTATTTTAAAACAGGAAAGGATAGAAATCAGCAAAGGCTTTTATACGATAGGTAATAGCTGGTTCAGAAAAAGTAACAGCGGGTTGTATGAATTGTATGTTGAAGGTTCACCATTTGAACGGGGCGTAATTAATGGAAAATTAACCAAAGAGCTGGTAGGGCGGCAGGAAGATCATTTTAGTGAACAAATCAATAAAATGGTTCCTTCAAAATTCACAAGGGAATATCTTAAATATTTTATTGCATGGTTCAACAGGGACCTGGATAAAAATATAACGGAAGAATACAGGGACGAAATTTTTGGTGTGTCAGAATCTGCATCAGAAAAATACCAGTACCTCGGCTCTAACTACCAGCGCATTTTAAATTATCATGCAGCTCATGATATTGGGCACGCCTTACAAAACCTGGCGCTGGTTGGTTGTACTTCCTTTGGTACCTGGAACGAAAAGTCAGCAGACAGCACCATGATTATTGGACGCAATTTTGATTTTTATGTGGGAGATAAATTTGCAGAAGACAAAATCGTTGCATTTTTTAATCCAACCCAGGGGCATCAATTTATGACGGTTACCTGGGGTGGTTTTATAGGCGCTGTTTCCGGAATGAATGAAGAAGGATTATCTGTAACCATCAATGCTGCAAAATCAGATTACCCAACAGGCTCTGCTACACCCGTATCGCTGGTAGCACGGGAAATATTGCAATACGCAAAAAATATTAACGAAGCAATTGCCATTGCAAAAAAAAGAAAGATGTTTGTTTCAGAGTCTTTCCTGGTGGCATCAGCCGCAGATAATAAAGCAGTAATTATTGAGAAGACTCCGGATGCGTTGGATGTATATGATCCTAATAAAAATTTTATTGTATGTACCAATCATTTTCAAAGTAGTGGGTTGGCTAAGTCAAAGAAAAATATTCAGCAGGTAAATGAAAGTGCTTCGCCATATCGCTATGAAAGACTAATGGAATTATTGAATGCAAACGGCAAAAATACTGTTGAAAAAACGATTGGTATTTTAAGAGATAGAAAAGGATTGCACAATACAGATATTGGAGAGGGAAATGAAAAAGCCATCAACCAGTTAATTGCACATCACTCCATTGTTTTTGAACCTCAAAAAAGGATCGTGTGGGTGTCCACCGCTCCATGGCAATTGGGACAATACGTTGCTTATGATTTGAAAAAAATATTTAACCTGCGTGGCTTAAAACAAGATATTGAGGTGGCTGATTCAAGCCTCCATGTGGCACCAGATTCATTTTTGCAAACTGCTGCCTTCAGAAATTTTGAAAACTATTTGAAATTTAAACAGCGGATTGCAGATGGGGGTAAAGTAGATGCAGATAGTGTGGTGGCAAGTAATCCGGAATTTTATAATGCTCATGTGCTGGCAGCAGATTATTTGTATAAACAGAAGGATTATAAAAGAGCCATGTATTTTTATCAGCAGGCACTCACAAAAGTTATTGCTACAAAGAAAGAAGAAGACCATATCAACGACCAGGTTAAAAAAATAAAAAATAAAATTTAATGATATGATCTTTGGTGTTGGTATAGATTTGATTGAAGTAGAAAGAGTGACTGAAAAGATCAGTAAAGAATCTGGATTTAGGGAATTGGTATTTTCAAAGATGGAGATTGACTATTGCGAAGCAAAGGCAAAAAAATACGAACACTATGCAGCCCGGTTTGCAGCAAAGGAAGCTTTTTTTAAAGCGCTTGGAACGGGCTGGGCAAAGGATACCGCTTTTAATGAAATTGAAATAACCAATGATGAAAATGGGAAACCGCTGATATCTTTTCTTGGCAAAACAGCAGCAACAATTGCTGAATTAAAACTTGGAAAAATATCCGTTTCTCTTTCGCATCTTAAAACAATGGCATCAGCCGTGGTGATAATTGAAAACCGATGATGTATTTACCTGAAATGGCATTTCAGCCAAAAGATGTTATCAATACAATGCAGGAGCAAAAACTGCAGGAACTGGTTCATTACCTGGAACAGCATTCTCCTTTTTACAAAGAATTATTTGCTTCTAATAATATCCATGCAGATGATATAAAGACTTTAGAGAATCTTCAAAAAATTCCCACTACCAGTAAAGAACACCTGCAAAAATGGAACAATGATTTTTTATGTGTTGACAGGCATAAAATTATTGAATACAGTTCTACCTCCGGTACCCTGGGCAGCCCGGTAACAATAGCGCTTACAGAGAATGACCTGGATAGATTAGCTTATAATGAATACGGTTCCTTTACCTGTGCCGAAGGAACTTCTAATGATATTTACCAGTTGATGCTTACGCTGGATCGCCAGTTTATGGCGGGTATGGCATATTATTCCGGCATTAGAAAAATGGGTGCAGGAATTATCCGGCTTGGTCCTGGTGTTCCTTCATTACAATGGGAAACCATATTGAGACTTCAGCCAACAGCCATTGTAGCGGTACCTTCTTTCATTATTAAACTAATTCAATTTGCCAGTGATCATAAAATTGATATTAATAAAACATCTGTAAAAAAAGCTATTTGCATCGGTGAGAATATCCGCAATACCGATTTTTCTTTCAACATCCTTGGTAAAAAAATTACGGATTCATGGAATATAAAATTGTATTCTACGTATGCATCCACTGAAATGCAAACTGCCTTTACGGAATGCAGCGAAGGTGCAGGGGGCCATATACAACCGGAACTAATTATCCTGGAAATGCTGGATGAACATGATCAGCCGGTTGCAGCAGGCCAGCCGGGAGAAGTTACGATAACCACATTGGGTGTGGAAGGTATGCCAATGCTCAGGTATAAGACCGGTGATATTTGTATGTATATTGATGAGCCCTGCAAATGCGGAAGAACAACTATCAGGCTGTCGCCAATCGTTGGACGAAGAAAACAGATGATAAAATATAAAGGAACCACACTGTACCCACCAGCACTTTTTGATATGCTGAATGAAATGGAAGATGTGCTGGAATTTGTAGCAGAAGTATATTCAAATGAAATGGGAACAGATGAAGTGTTGCTATACATAGTTCCTGCAAATCTTTCAGAAGAATGCGACAGAAAAATAAGAGCAAATTTACAGGCAAGGTTAAGGGTAAGCCCTCACGTAAAATATATAACAGCGCCGGAAATCTTAAAAATGCAAATGCCCGAAGCTGGTAGAAAAATGATTAAGTTTATAGATAAAAGAATTTAATTTTATTCACCAATAATTTTATCCTGCTGGGTTTTACTCTGTCCAATCGCCAGCATAATGCTTTCCAATATTTCATCACTGCCGGCATCGTAATTTATTTGCAGCGGCTCTTTAAATTTTACGGAGAGAATAGTTCCCTTCTTTTTAAAGCGCAGGCCTTTCTTATCAAAAGCAATATTAAACCCACTGATAACAATTGGTATTACTATTGGCTTGTTTTGCCTGATCAGCAGCACCGTTCCTTTTCTTCCCGGTGCAAAAGGTTTGGTGGTTCCCTGCGGAAAATTTATTACCCAACTGTTTTTTAAAGCCCTGTCAATTTTTCGGGTATCAGAAACATCCAGGCCCTGCCGCACTTCTTTACTGCCTTCGTTCCAGGTTCTTTTTACTGTGATGGAACCAGCCAGTTCAAATAAACGGGTTAGCCAGTTGGCTTTCATTGTTTCTGCAGCCGAAACAAAAAACACATTGGTAAAAGGGTTCAGTAAATAATAGGGGATACCCAGCCTGTTTTTTTTTCTCCATTTTACCGCACAAAAAATATGTAGAAAAGCAATTACTTCTGCAAAATAGGTTTGGTGATTACTTACAAACAGCACATTTTTTTTGGGGAGGTTACTGATGTTTTCAGTCCCTTCAATGTTGAGTTTATTGATGATATTTAATCCAGGATAAGAAAATGAACCAACAATTGCGTAAACAATAGCCCTTACAAATTTTAAATTTTTCAGGTTGTCAATCAATTTGCTCATAAGAACTTATTGTGCAAACAAAAGTAAAACTTCGATGGTACAATATGTTATCTAATAACATTCAGGTTAAAGGTAGCAGCAAATTATTTTACAGTTATTAATAATGGTTTATACTCACCTTTCTTGATCTTTACTCTTCCTATAAACTGGTTACTGTTTATTTTACTAAAGCGTGATGGAAAAATCATGATATCTTCTTCTCTTGTGTCAAAAACAATTTCTTTAGTTATCATGCCGCTATTGTCTGCATGGGCTACTACTACCTGTCCTCCAAATCCATCAATGTGATATTTAGGAGCTTCGTCTTCCTTTAGTTCCATATTTTTTTTATTATCCAGGAATAAAAAGGAATAACCTGTATCATCACTAATCAACTTAAAACCCATAGTACCCTGTCCATTGCCACCACGCTGTTGCTTGGGTATTTTTCTTACCCATTCCACATTACCTGCAGCATTTATTTTTGTGCCGATAATATCTTCGTAATAGTAAGTATAACTAACCTGCGTTGCTCCTGTAGAAGAAGTGTAAGTATTTGTTACTACATAATAAACCTCCCCAACTATAAATATACTGCCATCGCTTTCTACCAAAACATTTCTCACTTTTAAATTGGGCGTTTCATAATCGTCCTTTCTTTCCATTTTTCTTTTTGTTCTTTCCGATTCGTATTTTTCAAGTTCAGCTAACGGAAATTCATAATAACCATTTTTATATTTATTAATCTTTCCCCTTGCGTCCATCATCGCCAGGAATATTCCATCAGTGCCGCCTCTCTTTGCTTTTTTACTGTATGTGCAGGCAATCACCATTTCATGAATTGAGTTTTCTACCAATGATGCTTCCTTTATAAAATAGTCATCAATAGAAATAGTGGTGTGCATGATTTGCTTATTGTCTTTAATAAACTTTAATACTTCATAATGGTATCCGGCTTTACCAGTTTCTTTATCTATCTCTCTTCTCTTTTCTGAATCATATACTTTGGCAAGCATGTTTGCATTGCCTTTGGAGTCAATGGAAAAATCTGAATTATCCATGATGGCTTCTGTATAGGGCATAGTGAATTCGTTACCCCATAGTTTATTCATTTTCTCATCAAAAACATGGATGCCTATCTTGTCGTAATTTTTCTTGTCATTCGTTTCTTCAGGCTTCAGGCGATAACTTACCAGCAGCCTGGTTTTGCCGGCATCCAGGTCAAATTTATATTTACCTGCAGTTTTAGCCCGGTAAAAACCAGATGAAACAAGGTCGCCGGCAATTTTTGATGTTTCAATTATTTTTTTATTTGCTGTATTGATTTGTCCGTTTACGACATCAACAATGTCATAGTACAATATTTCTTTTTCAGATTCTTTATCCCAGTCACTGTGAAGCCAAAAATAATTACCGCCTAAATCAAGAACGGTTTCGCTATTAAAATTTTTTGTGAGCTCAGGCAGGACGATAGTTTTCTCTTTGGTTAGTTCTAATGTAGCAGGATCAAATCTTGACACATACAACTCATCTTTTTTTAAGGAAAGGTTTACTATTCCATTTTTTTCGTTGCCCAGAAAAGAAAGATCGTCGGATTTTTTGGGAAGACTAAACTCTGAGCCTAATTTAAATGTAAATTTCTTGCTTTGACCATAAGTATAGTTGATTGAAAAGCAAATTGTCAGGGCAAGTAACAATTTCAAGTAAAGGGTAGTTGACTGCCATAGCAGCACGGGTATGATTAATTTCATTTTGGTGGGTTTTGGGTTCATTAAAATAATAAGTATTAGTTTCCTTAGGTGAATTTAAAACGTCCAAAAGTTGCCAATATTAATTATTTAATCTTTACCCGGCAATAAAATTATTTTTCCTAATCTGAATTTAATTTTTCCGGATACCAATACCGAATTGTATAACGCTAATATTAATATATGCCCTGATGTATTCAAAAACATAAATTTTAAAATCTTTATTCTATTTTTACGGTTTGCCAAATAATTGTTTATACTAGTAAATAAAATTACCCACATGATAGACGTTGGAGTAGGTGTTCTTTCTTTAAATGATTTTTCAGATATATTATTTAAGGAGAAAGAAGTGGTTTTGAATAAAGTTGCTGTTGAAAAAGTAGAAACCAATTTTCAGTTTTTAAAAAGTTTTTCATCCAATAAATTGATCTATGGCATCAATACCGGTTTTGGCCCCATGGCCCAATATAAGGTTACCGAAGAAAATCTTTTGCAATTACAATATAACCTGATACGGAGCCATAGCTCTGGTGGCGGAAACCTGATGTCGCCCTTACTGGTAAAGGCTTTAATGATTGCACGTTTAAACAGTATGATGCAGGCATATTCAGGCGTGCATACAGAAGTGGTGCATCTTCTTACAACACTGATTAATAAAAATGTAACTCCCTGCATTTATGAACATGGCGGCGTAGGAGCAAGTGGCGACCTGGTTCAGCTTGCCCACCTCGGGCTGGTATTGATTGGAGAAGGGGAAGTGATCTACGAAAATGAATTGCATTCCACAATAGATATTTTTAATAAGTTAGGCATTCAACCGCTGTCCATTCATATCAGGGAAGGTTTGGCGATAATAAATGGAACATCTGCCATGACGGGGATTGGAATGGTAAATATTATCCAGGCACAAAAATTAATGGAGTGGTCGGTAATTTTATCGGCAATGATCAATGAAGTGGTGGAAGCCTTTGATGACCATTATTCTTATGAACTCAACATTGTTAAACACCATAAGGGGCAGAACATCATTGCGGCACAACTCCGGGATATATTAAAGGATAGTAAAATGATCCGCAGCCGTTCTGAACATTTGTATAACCCTGATAATCTTAACCAGGAAGTATTTGAAGATAAAGTGCAGGAATATTATTCATTGCGCTGTGTTACCCAGGTATTAGGACCGGTGTACGATACCATTTCCAACGCTGAAAAAGTATTGGTGAATGAATTGAATTCGGTAAATGATAACCCGGTGATCGATCATGTGAATCATAATATTTTTCATGGGGGCAATTTTCATGGCGATTACGTTTCATTAGAAATGGATAAACTTAAAATAGCCATCACCAAGCTATCCATGCTTTCCGAAAGACAGTTAAATTATCTGTTAAATGAAAAGCTGAATCAAAAGTTTCCACCCTTTGTAAACCTGGGTGTACTGGGTTTTAATTTTGGTATGCAGGGCATGCAATTTACCGCAACTTCCACTGTGGCTGAAAATCAAACCCTGTCATTTCCGATGTATGTACACAGTATTCCAAATAATAATGATAACCAGGATATCGTAAGCATGGGCTGCAATGCGGCGCTGATGACTAAGAAAGTTATTGATAACTCGTTTGAGGTGTTGGGTATACAAATGATGACCATTTTGCAGGCAATAGATTATTTGGAATGTTTGCCAAGGTTATCATCAGAAACATTAAATATTTATACAACAATAAGAAAAATATTCCCTAAGTTTATCGGCGATCAGCCAAAATATAAAGACCTTGAAAAAATAAGAAAATATTTTGAAAAATCAGATCCTGTGATATCTTTCAAATTACGAACCGAATCATCACCGCTTAGTTCTTAATTCAATGAAAATTAAGATTCGCATTTAATAAATTAGTTAATAACTGCAGATCAGCAATAGTCTGGATCAGCAAAAAATAATCAGTAATGAAATTTGCATTAGTTACAGGCGGGTCAAGGGGTATTGGAAGAGCTGTTTGCCTGAAGCTGGCAGAGATGGGATACAATATCCTTATCAATTATAAATCAAATGAAGCAGAAGCCAGTCAAACATTGTTACAGGTAACTGAAAAAGGCGTGGGTGCAGAAATAATAAAATTTGATGTATCGGATAAGACCGAAGTGCAATCTGCGTTAGGAGGCTGGATAGAAGCGAACCCGGATAGCGTAATAGAAGTATTGGTAAACAATGCAGGTATAAGGGAAGATGCGTTGATGATGTGGATGAAAGATGAACAGTGGGACAGGGTGTTAGATACCAGCCTGGGAGGTTTTTTTTATGTTACCAGGTTGGTGATGAATAGTATGCTGATGAAAAAATATGGAAGGATCATCAACATCGTTTCGCTATCAGGATTAAAAGGAATGCCCGGACAAACAAATTATTCTGCTGCAAAAGCCGGTGTGATTGGTGCTACCAAAGCATTGGCGCAGGAGATTGGCAGAAGAGGGATTACCGTGAACGCCGTGGCTCCGGGATTTATTAAAACAGACATGACAGAAGATTTGAATGAGAATGAATTGAAAACCATTATTCCTTTAAAACGTTTTGGTTTGCCGGAAGAAGTAGCTTTTGCAGTCGGGTTTTTAGCTTCAAAAGAAGCTTCCTATATTACGGCCGAAGTAATTTCTGTAAATGGAGGATTATATTCTTAGGTATAGTACAAATAGGATAAACCTGTGCAGTAGCCCGAAGGGCTAAAATGTCAATAACCCCGGATGAAATCCGGGGTAAAAAAGAAAACGGTAAATCAACCCTGAAGGGGTTGAATAAAATCTTTGCACATTTTTATCCTGCTTACAGTGTAATGGTTTTTTTATTGATGTTGATTCATTAGCGTTGCGTTATTAGTCGAACATATTCAATTGGTTATGATTTAGTTCTTTGAAATATTGTAATTGAGTTTGCTGAAACAGTTGATTTATGG
>JAYVLZ010000455.1:0-15125 GCA_043759175.1 Chitinophagaceae bacterium
CTTGAACTAAAAATGCAAAATGATCTGAAGAATTTTCAAATTGATGTGCAAATGAAACCTGTGGAGCTGGTAAAACAGATTTAGAAGCTACAGAATCCGAGCCGTAAATTTTAAAATCTTTATCGAAAGTGTACAATATCTGATTGCCGTTACTTAATGGTAGCTTTGCATTTACATTAAAATAATCCAGTAGAGAATTATGCAATGCGCCTCCTTTATCATATGGATTTGCGCTGTTTTTATAAGATGTATCTACAATACACGCCACATTGGCCGTCCAGGAATCGGAATATCCCTGAGTGAGGGTTTCAACTTTTAAACTATAAGAACCTTTTACGTCTGTGGTAAAGGATAGCGTTTGGGTTTCGGGAGTATTTAAAGAACTCCCCCAAGGTCCCGAATAATTTACATAGCCCATCCAAGACGTATAAGCCACCGTATTTCCTAAACTATCATAAATTGTAAATCGATTAGGTATGTCGTAAGACCCAACCGTAATATTGATTCGTGTGTTCTGCGGAGATGTGCTGAAATTTAAAGAGTAAGCAGGATATGTATAGTATCCGCTACCACCATAGTTCCCACTTAAAGAAGCACCGCAACCATAAGTAGTTAAAGTTTGGGCAGAAGACATAAGAGATTGGCCACTACTTGGTGGTGATATCAAACCTAAAGGTTTTTCAGATAGATTATTTTTTGACAGATGCCAAGATTGAGAATAGGTATCGGTTTGAGTTTCGGTATTTTTTTTACAACTCGTTTCGATTACTATTAAAGAAAGGATTAAAAAACAAAGTTTACTATAAGTCATAAATCAAAATAATTTAGAATTAAAAAATATATTGTAAGATGTTAGATCGATTGCGAATAATATGCGAATGGAGGACTATTCATTTGGGCACCCATCTATGCTGATTTAGGAGTTTTCAAAACGAAGAATTAAATTAATCTTATAATAAATGAAAATAAGAAAAGAATACAGTTTATCGGGCTTTTTATTAATAACCTTTCCACAAATAATCCCCATCAGGCGCAGGACTTTAATTCCGTGTCTCGTCCTGAAATGGGTTTACATATTACGCAAGCAAAAAGGCCGCTTATTGAAGCGGCTCTTGTGTTATTACAGAAAAGTTTTCTAAAATATATTATCTCAGCCGGTCACTGTCTTTTATCAGTTTTTCATCTTTATTGATCCCTCTTGCTGCCAGTACAAAAAATAATAAAATACACATGTGCAAAATAGAATAAAGTGCTAATGTACCCTGTGTGTACGCAGTTATCTGCCGGTAATACAAAAATATCAGCAGCGCTTCCAGTATAATTGCGGCTACACACAACCGTAATTGTGTAGTTCTGTTTTTAAATAAAAAGATCGTTACAAATGCAATTACTGCAATGGTTACTGTAACCAGCAATATTACGATGCCACCTGTTACGCCGTTTAATTCATGATAAGGAATGGTGGGCTCCTGTATGCCGCTGTAGTAAGGCAATTTGATGGTAAGCAGGGCAGCCACACCTGCCAGTAAAAGCCAGATTGATTGAATTCTTTGTAACATAATGATGTTAGTTTAGATGTTTAGGAGGTTTAGGAGGTTTAGATGGTTTAGATGGTTTAGAATGTTAGATAGTTTAGGTAGCTGTAAGTTACAAACTCTAAACACTAAACTCCAAACACTAAACCCTTCAACGGCTCAACCCAAATCCGGGTATAAAGAAAACTGGTGCATAAATTCATTCACTTGTTTGCGTACCGTAGTAATTACATTTTCATCATCTGCATTCATCAATACATTCTCTACACAGTTTACTACAAACTGCATGTGGTCTTCTTTTAATCCTCTCGTGGTAATAGCTGGTGTACCGATACGGATACCAGAAGTAACAAAGGCACTTTTGTCATCAAAAGGCACCATGTTTTTATTCAGGGTGATATCTGCTTTTACCAATGCCTGCTCTGCTTTTTTGCCGCTGATATTTTTATTTCTAAGATCAATTAACATCAGGTGATTGTCGGTACCATTGCTGATGAGCTGGTATCCTTTTTCTACGAAGGCTTTGGCCATCGCCTGCGCATTGGCAATTACCTGTTTGGCATACACGGTAAATTCATCGGTTAAAATTTCACCAAATGCAATGGCTTTACCTGCAATAATGTGTTCCAGCGGCCCACCTTGTATGCCAGGAAACACTGCCATATCAAGCAGGTTGCTCATCGGTCTTATATTTCCTTTTACATCTTTTAATCCAAAAGGATTATCGAAATCTTTTTTCATTAAGATGATGCCACCCCTTGGCCCACGTAAAGTTTTATGAGTAGTGGAAGTAACAATTTGGCAATCTTCAAATGGCGAATTCAATAAACCTTTTGCAATTAAGCCGGCAGGGTGTGCCATATCGCATTGTACAAAAGCACCCACTTCATCAGCCACTTTTCTTATTCTTTTATAATCCCAGTCACGGCTATAGGCAGAGGCACCGCACATAATCAATTTTGGTTTAAACTCCCTGGCTTTTTGTTCCAGCATCTCATAATCAATCAAACCGGTTTCTTTTATCACACCATAAAAATGTGCTTCATATAATTTGCCCGAATAGTTTACAGGAGAACCATGTGTAAGATGGCCGCCCATGCTCAGGTCGAGCCCGAGTATTTTATCACCGGGTTTTAATATAGCTAAAGCAACTGCAGCATTGGCCTGTGCGCCACTGTGTGGTTGTACATTGGCATAATCGCAATGGAATATCTGTTTAATCCGGTCGATAGCCAGCTGCTCTGTCTGGTCCACCATTTCACATCCGGCATAATACCTTTTGCCCGGGTAACCTTCTGCATATTTGTTGGTCATAACAGAGCCACAGGCCTGGATTACCTGCAGTGAAGTAAAATTTTCCGATGCTATCAGTTCTATTCCATGACGCTGGCGTTCCAGTTCTTTGTTTATAATATCAAAAACCAATGTATCTCTTTGCATGTAGGAGTTTTAAGGCTGCAAATATACAAAGCGGACTTTACTTAAAAAGCATGATTTCGGGAAAGCTGGTAATTAAACCATTGTTATGGTGTAATTTAATGGAAGCAAGGATTAGTAAGGCTTTTTCTTCGGGTTTCTTCTCATATCAAAAAGCAGTAAAATTTCAATCTTGTTATTTTTAAAGCTGTAAAAAATTTGATTGTGAGGATTGAACAGTACGCTTCTCACATTTTTTCTTTTTAGGGAAAGTCTTCCTGCTGTTGGGTTAGCTGCAATAAATTCAATGCGTTGTTCCAGCCGGTCTAAAAAATTGTTGGCAGTAGTATTAGAAAATTCTTTAAGTAGATACTGGTAAACTTTAAGGGTATTGTTGCTGAATCTTTTACTGATGATTATTTCTGTCTCCATTCATTCATTTCTTTTTTAAAATCATCCCATGAAATGGTTTCTCCTTTATCTGCCTCCTGAATAGCAATATCCAGTTCTTGTAATTGTTCAGTGGTTAATTCATCAACGATATCTTTTTTGCTGGCATAAAAAGCCACATCCTCCATCACCATATTCAGTGTTGCTTCGTCTGCAATCTCGTCCAGCATTTTATAAATTTTTTCTTTTATACCTGTACTCATATGTTTTATTTTATTTGTAAGTTACAAATTAGTTTATAACCGTAAAAATGGGTGTTTGTTAATCATTCCAACGCTCTCATGTAGCAATTACACAAAAATCATTACTTTCACACCTCTTTTAAAAAACCAGTATCTTTTGGAATGCGTATTATCAAATTCTGAAAGGGAAAGAATTTAAAGTCTAAACGGTATAAAATGTTCGCTTACCGGCGAATTTGGATTTTAACATGAAAGCCATCATTCCAGTTGCAGGAGCAGGAACAAAACTGCGGCCACACACTTATACACAGCCAAAGGCCCTAATACCTTTAGCCGGAAAAACTATTTTAAGCATTATTGTAGATCAGCTGCATGAGGCAGGCATCAATGATTTTGTTTTTATCGTGGGCTACCTCGGTGATAAAATACAGGATTATATCAAATTGAAATATCCCCATCTCAACTGCCAGTTTATCTATCAGAATGAAAGGAACGGAACCGGTTTTGCAATAGAGCTTACCAGAGAAATTGTGGGCAAAGATGAAGAAGTGTTTATTGTATTGGGCGATACGATTGCTGAGTATAATGTAAAAGAAATACTGGCTTCACCAGACTCCATGCTGGGGGTAAAAAAAGTGGATGATCCCAGGAATTTTGGTGTGGCAGAAATTGATGAGCAGGGGCTAATTACAAGAGTGGTGGAAAAACCGGCAATACCCAAAAGCAATATGGCGCTGGTAGGTATCTATAAAATTAAAGAGACCAGCATGTTGTTTTCCTGTATCAAAAAAATTATTGACCAGGAGGGTATTCCGCATGATGAATTTACATTGACAGATGCACTGGAATGTATGATTGAAAGAGGTGCTAAGATCAAATTTTTTAAAGTGCAAAACTGGTTTGATTGTGGTAAAAAAGAAACGCTGCTGGAATCCAATGCCACCATGCTGAAAAAATTTGGCGGCAAAGTGGAAGGCCAGGAAAAATTTGAGAACACCATTATTATTCCTCCTGTGAGTATTGGCATAGGCTGCGATATTAAGAACTCTGTTATCGGCCCCAATGTTTCTATTGGAGAAAATACCGTACTCAATTACACCATTGTAAAAGAATCTATCATTGGTTCTTTCTCCAAATTATATGATGTGGTACTGGATCAATCCCTTATTGGCAGTGATACCGGCATTAAAGGCGAAACCCGTTCGCTGAGTATTGGTGATGATACGGATATTGATTTGGGGTAGGGTGCAGCATCGCTAATTTATTTTCCCCTGAAGTGTAGAAAATTTTTGTTAAACTTCTTAGCAATTTTAACGAACTTGCTTCAAAAGAATATAGTAATCATATATGATAATACAACTTAGCTATGGAATTCTTTGGTACAGATAAGCATAAAATTATCCATGGGGATGCGTTAGAAGTTTTACGGACAGCGGTTCCAGATAACTCAGTTGATTTGATTTTTGCTGACCCTCCTTATAATATCGGTAAAAACTTCAATGGGCATATTGAAAAATGGAAAACAGAAGAAGCCTATTTAAAATGGTGTTATAAATGGCTTGACTTGTGCATTAAAAAGCTAAAACCTAATGGTAGTTTTTATGTAATGACGGCAACGCAGTTTATGCCATATTTTGATATTTACCTTCGTAATAAGCTGGATATTTTATCAAGAGTGGTTTGGTCTTATGATAGTTCAGGGGTTCAGGCAAAAAAATATTTTGGTTCTATGTATGAACCAATATTATTTTGTGTAAAGGACAAAGACAATTACACCTTTAATGCCAATGATATTTTGGTAGAAGCTAAAACAGGTGCAAAAAGAAAATTAATTGACTATCGAAAAGTTGTTCCAACAATTTACAATACAGAAAAAATACCCGGAAATGTTTGGGATTTTGCAAGGGTGCGTTATCGTATGGATGAATACGAAAATCATCCAACCCAAAAACCAATTGCCTTACTTGAGCGAATTATAAAAGCAAGCTCAAATATTGGCGATGTTATTATGGACCCTTTTTCAGGAACATTTACAACTTGTTTTATTGCTAAAGAATTGGAAAGAAATTGTATTGGAATTGAATTGCAAGACGAATATGTAAAAATTGGTTTGAGGAGATTGCAACTGGCAGATGAATACAAAGGAGAAAAACTGAAAAAAGAAATCCGCACTTTTGAGAGCGATAAGATAGCAAGTGTTCATAACTTAAAATTATTTGAAGAAACTGATGCAACATACATTCACGGCAAACATTAAATCAGTTTTAAAAAAACATTTTGGCAAGGATGCTGATAATGTATTTGAAAAAAGCCACTTAATTCAATACATCAACCTAAAGACACGTTCTGCAAATAAAGGCTCAAAAGCCCGTTCAAGTTTTGCAAATCTTTACGCTATATATGTAATCATAGAAAATTATATTGAGAAAGGATTTCACAAAGCTGGAAGGTATGCAAAATATGATGGTGCTGTATTCAGTCACTTATTCAAAAGACAGAGGGAACTTCCTTTTGGAGGGAGTCTTCAAAATCATGCTTTCAATAACCGTATGAATTCTGAATTTCAAAAATATTTCCCAACTACTGAATTTATTCCAATACTTCGAAATCTTGAAACAAACCGTTATTGGATTAATGAAAATCTTTTGAAAGTTAAGATTGGTAAAACGAGCTATAATATAGGGCCAGCGATAATTGAAATCATTGAAGAATATTCAAAAACTAAACAAGATTCATTTCAACGTTTTATAAAAGCCTGTGAAGACCTTCAAAAGATTGAAAGTTCAAAACCTAAAGAGGTAATTGAGTTTATTGGAGGCTTGCTTGCACCAAACGTTGACGCAAGGTTATTTGAAATTGTGAGTTATTCTATCCTTAAATTCTGTTATCAAGAGCAAAGTATAATTTGGGGCTTTGAGATGGATAAACTTAATAAAGAAAATTTAAAATTGTATAAAACCGGAAGAGCAAATGCAAATGATGGCGGCATTGATTTTGTTATGCGGCCATTAGGAAGGTTCTTCCAGGTTACAGAAACACTTGATTTCAAAAAGTATTTCCTTGATATTGATAAAATCCAGAAATACCCAATAACATTTGTAATTAAATCAGACGAAAAAATTGAAAGCCTTTTTGATAAAATAAAGGCAAATGCAAACAAAATATATTTAGTAACTGCAATTGTTGATAAATACATGGCGTGTATTGAAGAAATAATCAACATCCCAACACTTAACCAAAGATTTAGAGATGCAATCAAAGCAGGCTATCTAAATAATATACTTGATGAAATTATTAATCAAAGTAAGGTAGAGTTTAACTATACTGACACAGAAGAGGCTGACGAAGAAGAATAAATAACCTTTTCAATTCAACCATCCAACATTGCAAAACAGAATCACCCAACTCTTCAATATAGAATTCCCCATCATACAAGCCGGCATGATATGGGCAAGCGGCTGGCGGCTGGCCAGTGCCGTTAGTAATGCAGGTGGATTGGGTCTCATTGGGAGCGGCAGTATGTACCCGGAAGTTTTAAAAGAACACATTCAAAAATGCAAAGCTGCAACAGATAAACCATTTGGGGTGAATGTGCCATTGTTATATCCTGATATTGACAAACACATTCAAATTATCATTGATGAAAAAGTACCCATTGTTTTTACCTCCGCAGGTAATCCAAAAACATGGACATCAATTTTAAAACAACACGGCATAAAAGTAGTGCATGTAGTAAGCAGCAGCAAGTTTGCTTTAAAAGCGCAGGAGGCAGGTTGCGATGCAGTGGTGGCGGAAGGTTTTGAAGCCGGCGGCCATAATGGAAGAGAAGAAACTACAACAATGGTATTAATTCCTGCAGTGTGCAATGCAGTTACTATCCCGGTTATTGCCGCAGGAGGTATTGCTACCGGCAGACAAATGCTGGCGGCAATGGTGTTGGGTGCAGAGGGAGTACAGGTGGGCAGCCGCTTTGTAGCAAGTAATGAAGCCTCTTCTCATATTAATTTTAAAGAAACAGTGATCCAAACAAAAGAAGGCGATACTCAACTGTCACTGAAAAAACTTACGCCAGTAAGAATGATCAAAAACAAATTCTTTGAACAGGTGCAGGCTGCAGAAAACAGCGGCGCTTCAGTAGAAGAATTGCAGCAACTGCTGGGGCGTGGCAGATCTAAAAAAGGTATGTTTGAAGGAAACCTTGACGAAGGAGAACTGGAAATTGGCCAGGTAAGCGCCCTTGTAAAAGAAATAAAACCAGCTGCTGTTATCCTGAAAGAAATTTGGACTGATTTTCAAAATGCTTTACAAAATCCTCTTAAATAAAAGAATCTCCCTGTTGCCAGTGTCATTCCATAATTATTTTCCAAAAAACGGAAAAATGCTAAAATAAATTCTTTCTTCCGTCGTTTAATGGTAGAAGTCCTTAGTTTAATTACGGGGAACTTACAAAACTAATACCGCTTATATCAGTAGGTAGTACAACTGGTTTTACTGCGGCATAATACCATCTAAGATTTATAAATAGTCCGTTGGGCTATTTAGTAAATCAAGATGGTATCACAAGCTGGTTAAGTTCGTTTCCTCACATCCCACCCATTAATGAAAACTGCTAAGGCATTAAAAACAGTACCAATAATTAGTACATGCGTAATATCCTGTTGTCTCAAATGAAAAGCCTTACAATCTTATTTTGTATGATTGCCTGCTGCACAGGTATTGCATACGCACAGCCCACACAACAACAATTAAATGAGCTGGTGCCAGGTTCTGTAAACCCTGTTCAGATGACAAGGTCTGGCTTTGAAAATTTCTTTAAGGATAATAACCAGAAAAAAAATACTGGCAGCGATAAGAATAAAGAAAATGCTGAGATAAAAAGAAGCCTTGAAAATAAAACACTGGAAAAAGACAGCACACAAAACGATAATTTTAAAAGAACCAATTACCGGATGGATGAAACTTATGGCGCCAATGTTTTTCAGAATATTGCCATGAATGATATTTCTGAATTATCCATTCCCCCATCAGATTATCCAATAGGTGTTGGTGATCACATCATTGTTTCCCTATGGGGTGGTGGTGAATACCAGGAAGATTATATCGTGGCAAGAGACGGGGCCATCTTTCCATCAGGGCTGGGCAAGATCACCGTGCAGGGACTGACTTTTGAGAATGCACAAAGAATGGTATATGCAAGATTTAGTGGTTCCGTACCAGCAGGTACTAATATCCAGGTTACGCTGGGGCAGCCAAGAACCATCAATGTAAATGTGGTGGGAGAAGTGAGTAATCCCGGGCCTAAATTAATTTCTGCTTTCTCTAATGCATATAATGCAATTGGCCTTGCCGGTGGCATTTCTGAATATGGCAACTTAAGAGAGATACAGGTAAAACGTAACGGAAGGGTGATTGAAACATTGGATGTATATAAATACCTGCACAACGGGGATGTGGGTAAAAGGACTTACCTGCAAAACAATGATTTTATTGTGGTGACTTTTGTAGAGAAAAAAGTATTGGCAACAGGCCAGTTTAAAAGGCCGATGTTTTACCAGTTAAAAACTAATGAAGGATTAAAAAACCTGATCAGTTACTCAGGTGGTTTTACTGCGGATGCATTTTCATCTGGTGTAAAAGTGATCCGGTCAGAAAATGAACGGCAGGTAATACATGATGTGAATGCTACTGCTATTGTAAAATTACAAAACCAGGATTTTGAATTGCAGGATGGTGATATCATTAAAGCTGACCTCATAAAGGCAGGCATTATAAATAAGGTGGAGCTGAATGGTGCAGTGGCTTATCCCGGTATATATGAGACGAGGCCAGGCGACCGTTTGTTTGATGTGATCAACAGGGCCGGGGGTATCACCAGCAACACCTATCTGCCAAGAGCGTATATTTTCCGTGGTGCCGGCGATTCCACCAATATTAAATCTGATAAATTAGAAATCAACCTTACTGATTTTAATAAAGATAAAATGGCCAGCATCAACAATGTGTTGCTGCAGCCAAATGATATCATCCAGTTATTTTCCACCAGTGAATTTGACGAACAGCAGTTTGTAAACATTGATGGAGAAGTAAGAAAAGAAGGAAAAGTAAGAAAGTACGGAGGCATGACATTGCAGGATCTCATCTACCTGTCAGGCGGGTTAAAATCATCTGCCGAATTTGGCCGTTTGGAGATAGCAAGTATTGTAGATACAGACTCAGCAAAGCAAGGTTTAAAGCCAACACGAACAGTGGTAAAAACGTACAGCATCAGCTCAAATCTTGAATTGGATACAGCGTCTGCAAGAATCGTGTTAAAACCTTATGACCAGGTACATGTAAGAAAGAATCCTTCTTTTGCCATGCAGCAAAATATCCAGGTGCTCGGGCTGGTAAATTACCAGGGGTATTATCCACGGCTGGATAAAGATGAAAGACTTTCTTCTTACATAGAAAGAGCTGGTGGGCTGATGGACAATGCAAATGTTGGCGGTGCTATTTTATACCGTAAGAAAAATGAATTCCTTAGAGACAGGATACTGAATAAAACAACAAGTGATTCCATATCTTTTTCAAAGGACAGTATGCTGCTGCAAAGTCTTGATGAGCCGGTGAGCATAGATCTGTATAAAGCATTAAAGAATAAAAACTCAAAGCATGATATAGTGCTGCAGGCAAATGACATCATTTACATTCCAGAGATCAATCCTTTTGTAAGTGTAAAAGGTAAAGTGCAGTCACCATTAAAAATTGCGTTTGATAAAGATCACAGCGACTTATCTTATTATATAGATAAGGCCGGCGGACTCGGTATCAGGCCATGGCGCAAACGCATCTATGTTACCTATGCCAATGGCAGAAGCAAGCGTACAAAGAATTTCTGCTTTCTTCATTTTTATCCTGCAATTGAGGAAGGAAGTACCATTACTGTGCCGGAACGTCCGGAAGGAAAAGATATTAGCGGTAATGTGGTGCAGGCACTTACAACGGTACTTCCTATAGTAATTACTTACCTGTTATTAAAATAAAATACTTGCGGTGAACAGTACAGAATTATTAAGAGAAGCGCTAAGAAAAATTAAACGGTATAAGCTGATCATACTGTTAGCAGGTATTTTATTTGCCTTGCTGATGTTATTTTTTGCCATGGGAAAAAGAACAACGTTTACTTCAAAAGCTACTTTGTTTCCACTTACTTCACCATCTGATAATGCCATTTCAAGCAACATGCTGAATGGTATACTCGGTTTAAATGATGCACCAAAATCATTTAGTACAGAAGCAGCCATCAATATTATTGAGCTTGCGCTCAGCCGGAATATAAGAGAAGCTGTTGCAATAACAAGGCTTCCCAAATATGAAAACAAAACAGTGGCTGAGCTTTTGATTCGTGATATAAATGAACACCGGTCTTTCCTGCAAAAAGAAACAAGTATTCCAGCAGACAGTTTTGCAGCAGCCATTAAAGCTGGTGAAATGCTAAAGCCAAATATCAATGCTAAAATGAGTAAAAATGGTGTGCTGGAACTGAGCTATACCGGTACCAATGAAGCATTGATCACACCAGTTTCCAATGTATTGGTAGATAAGTTATCTAAATTTTACATTGAATTAAAGAGACAAAAAGCATTAGCCGATTATACTTTTACATTGGATAAAATTGATTCGCTGCAGCGGATGGTGAATAATGTGGACAGGGATGCAATCGGTATGCAAAAAAGAACGATGTTTACCCCTTCCGAACGGCTGGATTATGCAATACCTAAAGAAAATATCAGCTCAGAAAAAACAAGAATACAACGCCAGAGAGATATGTACATTAACAACAGGGACGAAGCAGTATGGCGGCTTCAAAAAGTAACCCCCGTAATAGCAATGCTGGATAAACCGACAGCGCCTTTTGATGTGCAGTCGCCTCATAAAATATTATTTGCACTCATTGGTTTTATATTGGGTTGTTTTATTGGTACTTTGATTCTGCTCAGCCGGTTGCTTTACAGGTATGCTAAAGATGAAATTTATAAAAGCATTTTTGGTAACTCATAAAAGATAAATAACCGGGTAAAATATTGTTTAATTATAGTGTAAGCTGCATAAAAATATGCAGTTATAGCATAGTACACAAAGCCGCAGATTCGCAGATTTCTATTCTTTTATTTTTTATCTGCGAATCTGCGGCAAAATTTCTTTTGCACAAATTTATGCGGCGTACAGTATAATTGCTGCCGGAGAAGCAATCTGCAAATTTTAAATTCTTCTTTTATATTCATTTTTGTAAGTGGTCTTTTGCGATAAGCTTTCTGTTACATTTGCAGCTTAAAAATCTTAATGACAATCGGACTCGTTACCTGCAGTAAACTTCCTGCACTTACACCCAGTGAACAATTACTGATTCCACTTTTTGCTCAGCATAATATTAATGCAAAAGCTTTGGTGTGGGATGATCAATCAATTAACTGGTATGATTATGATTATTTAATATTCCGCTCCATCTGGGATTCTCATTTGAATCCTGCCGCTTTTTCAAACTGGCTTCAGCATTTGAAAAATATTAACGCAAAAACTTTTAACCCGGTAGATACGGTACAATTTAACCAGCACAAATTTTACCTGAAACACCTGGAAGAAAAAGGAGTTGCAATCATACCTACTTTATTTATCGAAAAAACAGGCAAGCTCAATTTGAGTGAATTAAAAAGCAACGGATGGCAAAAAGCAGTGATTAAACCCGCCATTTCAGCCAGCTCCTATTTAACCGAATTGTTTACAGTAGATGATATACAAAGAATAGAAGAAAAATATGGTGACATTGCTGTGGAAAGAGATTTACTGGTGCAGCAGTTTATGCAGGAGATCCAAAGCTTTGGCGAACTCTCCCTGATGTTCTTTAATAAAAAATATGCTCATACAGTATTAAAAACAGCAAAGGATAAAGACTTCAGGGTGCAATACGAATATGGAGGACAAACAAAAACATTTTACCCCGATAAAAAAATTATTGAAACAGCGGAAAAGATTGTTGCACTTTTTGATGAAAATATTTTGTATGCCCGGGTGGATGGGGTTGTGAAAAACCATGAACTGGTGGTGATGGAGATTGAATTAATTGAACCGGAATTGTTTTTCGAATACGGTGTGAACGCAAGGGAAAAATTTGTGGAAGCAACGCTTGAACTGATGAATAATCAATAAACAGGAATTTTAAATACCTGCACTTTAAAACATCCTCAAAACTTTACTGTGTTAACTAATAATAATGCTTCCCGTTCTTAAAATACAAGCACTGGCTTAGTATTTGATATCAAATGGTTAAACTCAAATGTGGAGAATTTTCCCACAACGGGTTTGAAATTCTTAATTTTTTTATCTGTATTTTCGAAATTAAGGTACGCATTTATGTTAGTAATGTTTTATTAAATAAGAGTATGGTTACAGCGATAGTCCCTGTTTATTATACAGGGAAAAGCCCCTAACCAGTTACTTGCCTCCCCTGGTGCTGCAAACTTTGAGATAACTGAAATGGAACAGTTTTTCCCACTACCCTAAAATAAACGCCCTGTGATGAATCATGTTTTAGTTATTAAAATATTTTTAATAACTGAGTGCTGTACTTTATTTTTAAACTTTTAACAATCATCAATATCTTTACAATCATGAAAAAGTTGTTACTTAATTTTAGTTTGCTGCTGTCCCTGTCGGCAAATTCGCAGGATACTACTGCTACCACAGCCGTTGCTGCTATCCCGGCAATAGATAATCCTTTACCGGAAAAAAAGATCACCGATCACTATACTGTTTCAGGTGGACTTTTCGGTGCTGTTGATTTTACCAAATTCAGATTAACCGGGAATAATGTCACCAATGTCAATTATCAATTTAAACCCGGCTGGAGCGGAGGTATATGGCTGAATTTCCCCTTTGGAAAAAGAATTTCTTTTGAACCCCAGGTGATGTACTCCTCTTATAAATACGGAACCAGTTTAAAAAACGCAACCGTATTGAACGGAAGCATGGATTACTTGTCTTTACCATTGTTATTAAAATTTCATGTAGCCGCTTCCTTTGCAATAGTTGCAGGCGTTCAGTTTAATCTGACGAATGCAGTAAAAGATGATAATAACAATTTCAATAAAGATAATTTTGAAACACGCAGTACATGTCTCACCGGGGGTATAGAATTATTTCCTCATGGAAGAATAAGTATTTACGGAAGATACCTTCATGGGCTTTCAGATATGGATGGATCGGGTAATCCCAGTACTCCGGTAAGATTTTACAACCAGGGCGTACAGGCTGGCTTAAAGCTTAAGTTATTTGGCAGTCATATATTACCTCCGCCAGATACAGATGGTGATGGTATTGTTGATCCATCCGATCAATGCCCTACGCAGAGTGGACTATCCCGGTATCAGGGTTGTCCAATACCAGATAGTGATGCAGATGGTATCGATGATGAAGCAGATAAATGTCCTAAACAGGCTGGTACTGCCAAGTATAGAGGTTGCCCTGTTCCGGATGCCGATGGGGATGGCATTAATGATGAAGTAGATAAATGTCCTAACGAGGCTGGTACCGCCAGGTATAATGGGTGCCCGGTTACCGACAGTGATGGAGATGGCATTAATGATGAATTAGATAAATGTCCTGGTGTGGCTGGTGCCGCCAGGTATAATGGATGTCCGGTTCCTGATACAGATGCTGATGGAGTAAATGATGAAGAGGATCGTTGTCCAACTGTTGCCGGCGTTGCCGAAAATAAAGGCTGTCCTAAAATAGAAAACTTCCAGGCCAGTGAAGTAACCTTCGGTTCTGGTAAAGCGGTACTTACTGCATCCGGTAAAAGAGAACTTGACCTGGCCGTTGCATACATGAAGAAATACCCAGCCATTAAAGTAAGGTTAGATGGTTATACAGATAATTCAGGAACTGATAAGATAAACCAGCCATTGTCTGTTAAACGTGCAGAAGAGGCAATGAAATATATTATAAGCAAAGGTATTGGGGCATTAAGGATAAGTGCTGAAGGTCATGGGTCTGCTAATCCGGTTGCAGAAAATAAAACTGCTGTCGGCAGAGCCCAGAACAGGAGGGTAGAGATAACCATATTATAATTAAAAATTCATAAAAATAAAAGTCCTTACTACATAAAATGGTAAGGACTTTTTTTATTTTAAACAATCATTAAAGTGAAAAATTCCTGTTCATTTGAAGAGGTAATGGTGTGTATGATTGACAATCCTGAAAACCGGTTCTTATTTCATTGGCGTTTTTTTTGTTTCCTTATTTATGAATCAAAATAAACAGGTGGCGCAGGCATGAGCTATGTTTTTTACCGAAATGATTAAAATATGTACCAGGCCTATAGTTCTGTTCTATTCAATGTAAGTTTTTAAACTTTGCAATTTTTCTTCCCAACTGTTATAGGCATTAAACGAAACAGGTAACGGGCCATGTGTGAATTTTACAATTAAATATTGAAATGATGTAATTAATTAGCAGATCAACTAAGTATCTTCACACTGGTTTCTCATAAGGGTATTGAATTTTT
>JAYVLZ010000456.1:0-23775 GCA_043759175.1 Chitinophagaceae bacterium
GTGCAAAAAAATCTTTTGAGACAGCCTCTTACAAGTTCACTATTGTTTTTTTTAATAATCTCCCAGCGTTTCTGGTAACTGTGCCAGTGCTTTTGTTAATTGCTCATCATTAGGCGCTATACCGTGCCATTCATGACTGCCTTCCATAAAATCAACGCCACTGCCCATTGCTGTTTTCATCAAGACAACAATTGGCTTACCCTGGCCCAGGTAAGACCGGGCAGTCTTAAATGCAGCCAATACTGAATCCATGTCATTTCCATTATCATTATGTATCACCTGCCAGCCAAATGCTTCAAACTTGGAAGCAAGATCACCGAGATTCATGACTTTGTTAGTAGGGCCATCTATCTGCTGACCATTCCAGTCAATGGTAGCAATCAGATTATCAATTTTTTTGTGAGCTGCAAACATAATAGCTTCCCAGTTTTGTCCTTCATCCAGTTCTCCATCACCATGCAAAGAATAAACCGTACGGTCATCTTTATTCAATTTTTTTGCCATCGCAGCTCCTGCCGCCACACTCATCCCCTGGCCTAACGATCCGCTGGCTACCCTTACACCCGGCAGGTGTTCATGTGTGGTGGGATGACCCTGCAAACGGCTATTGAGCCTTCTGAAAGTACTCAATTCCTGCAAAGGAAAATAACCACTTCTTGCCAGCGTACTGTAAAACACTGGTGAAATATGACCATTACTCAGGAAAAAAACATCCTCCCCGGGAGCATCCATACTAAAAGGATCGGGGTTATGTTTCATTATCTGAAAATACAATGCCGTGAAAAACTCTGTACAACCTAAAGAACCACCAGGGTGTCCGCTTTGAACCCCATGTACCATACGCACAATATCCCTGCGTACCTGGGATGCTATTGCTTTTAAATCACTCATTTTTTATATTTTATTGCGGCAAACCTACTTTAATTCAATACAATTACAAAGGAATAATTTAAATGATTTACACAGCAAATAATAAGTTAAGTATTTTGGCGTTTGAGTAGCTACAGCCCTAACATCAATTTGTTTAGCTGTGTAAAATTATTCTGTAAAATTTTAAAAATCGGTCTAATTTGACTATGTTGCATTACAGAACTTTTTAAGTTAATCCTCCTACTTGAAGAAAGCTGATTTTTTGTAAAAAAAAATTTAATAACAGCCCTGCATGAGCAATATATTATTAAGTGGTGCCTTATCTTTTCTAATTACATTTTTTGCTATCCCCGTTATCATACAGGTTGCCAGGCAAAAAAAAATGTTTGACGAGCCCGATGAAAGGAAGGTGCATAAGATGGTGATACCAACACTGGGTGGACTGGGAATATTTGCAGGTTTTATTTTAGCTACTTTACTGGGAGTTCCATGGGGAAGTCCTGAATTACAATATTTTGTTGCTGCTGCCATTGTTATTTTTTTCCTCGGTATTAAAGATGATATTCTTGTTTTATCTGCTGCCAAAAAATTTATTGGACAATTAGTTGCGGCGGGCATTATCATAAAATTTGGTGGTGTTCAAATCATTAATATGCATGGCTTTTTAGGTATTGACGAAATACCACAGGTTGCAAGTATTGTTTTAACGCTTTTTACAGTAATTGTTATCACTAATTCATTTAACCTGATAGATGGCGTAGATGGCCTTGCAGGCAGCCTTGGACTACTGACTGCAATATTGTTTGGCAGTTATTTCCTTTATGTTGGTCAATTAATGTTTGCTGTAATGGCTTTTTCATTGGCCGGAAGCCTGGTAGGCTTTTTAATTTACAATTTTTCTCCAGCCAAAATATTCATGGGTGATACCGGCTCATTATTGATAGGGTTGATCAATTCGATAATGGTCATCAAGTTTATCAATATCGCAGGTGCTGCAGATTCCAAACTTCCGTTGCAAGCAGCTCCCGCAATAGGATTCGCTATATTGATTGTACCTTTATTTGATACCCTTAGGGTTTTCGGTCAAAGGATATTAGACAGGCGCTCTCCTTTTAGCCCCGACCGCTCACATGTTCATCACTTTTTACTGGAACTGGGCTTTAGCCACAAAATGGTAACCTTTTTATGCGTGGGTGCAAATATTAGTTTAATTATATTAACGCTTGCACTTCGTAACCTGGGTACTACAGTTGCCATTGGAGTTTTATTAACTGTATCCACTTCATTAATCGCACTGATCTATTACAGCCGCCCAAAAACGAAGGTGGATACAAGACCCAACTTATTGCCTGAAGAAAAAATGATTAAGGCACGTAAGATATTAGCATTTACACCAGAAATTGTAGAGGCAGAGTAATATTTCCCCAACTTTTATTTTAATACAATTAATTCTTTTACAGGCATTGTAAAGCGCTGCCTATTATTCTTTTCTTTAGTTTTGCATCCACTTAACTTTTTATTGTATGTCCGAAGAATTAGAATTGATAAAAATGGATACGGAAAGTTCCATGAAAAAAGCGATCAGCCACCTTGAAACAGAATTGATTAAAATAAGGGCGGGTAAAGCCAACCCCAATATGCTGGATGGTATCCTTGCAGAATATTATGGTTCTCCCACTCCTATAGTGCAAATAGCCAACGTCACTGTTTTGGATGCCCGTACCATTTCGGTTCAGCCCTGGGAAAAAAATATGCTGCAGCCAATTGAAAGAGCTATCATGGCAAGCAATATTGGTATTACCCCACAAAATGATGGGGTTAATATCCGGCTGTTTTTACCCCCGCTCACTGAAGAGAGAAGAAAAGAACTGGTAAAAAGATGCAACAATGAGGGTGAACATGCAAAGGTATCTATCAGGAATATCCGCAGAGATGCGATAGAACACATAAAAAAATTACAGAAAGACGGCTTAAGCGAAGACATTGCGAAAGGAGCAGAAGGAGAAGTTCAGGACCTCACTAACCGTTTCATCATCCAGGTGGAAAAACACCTTGAAGCAAAAGAAAAAGAAATAATGGCAGTATAAATCAGTATTCAGTATATGGACGATTTTAAAATTTCGTCGGGATGCCGAATGTTTGAATGGTAAAATAATATTTGCGTCTTAGTGCCTTTGTAGTTCAAACTTTTGTTTTCATGTGCTTAAAAATAATTTTAAATCCACTGATTAATTGCTTATCTTACTATATAAGTTGCTGTGTGATATTACTGTTTGCTGATTGTTAATTACTGCCTTCTGAAGACGGTTTGATTTGGTTTTAGTTTTAGAATTTTTATTTATTCATTATAAACAACCAACATGAAATCGATAATTCCCTTTGTATTGCTTGCGCTGCTAAGCTGTAACAATAAAAAAGAGACCATGCTTATGCCGGGTGCATACAACATGTTATCTTCTTCTACATTTGATGGTAAAAAAGATACCACTTACACCACGCTAAAAGAGTTTAAAATCTACACTCACGACTACATGATGTATGTGAATATCAGCCCGAGAGATTCCGTATCACGTTTTGGCATTGGCACTTACAGTGCTGATTCGGGCAAAGTATTTGAAGACATTATTTATGGTGCTACAGACAGCACCAGCAGCAGCAATCCCGCCAGTTTTATGCTACTGATAGAAAAAACAGATAAAGGATATAAACAGGTAATCCCGGAATTGGTATCGAGGGGTATAAAATACCGGCTGACAGAAGATTATGAAACCGTAAGTACCACTGCAAAAACACCGCTTGATGGTGCCTGGAAAGAAACAAAGGCATACCGGATTAAAGGGAAGGATACGGTAGTACAAAAAATGACCCAGTTCAAAACCTTTTTTGCAGGTCATTTTATGTTTGGCCACACTTACGTGGACAGCAACAACCATCAGCATACGGGTATTGGATATGGTACTTTTGAATTTAATGGAAAAGATAAATTAAAAGAGCATGTGGAAACTACCACTTATTACCAGATTAGAGGAAAGGACTTTGATATTGATATTGAGATGATGGGCACAGATGCTTATAAGCAAACCATCACCAATCCAGATGGAACAAAGGATGTAGAAGAGTACCAGTTATTAAAAAAATAAAACGCCACAGCGTTCAGCTGGCGTTCATTCTGAAAAGTTCACCCAGGGTAGGTGTACTTTTCTTTTTTATACAATCCACTTATGCCGTAATGTAAAAGATAAGGTTATGCCTTTAACAAAAACTTATCTAAGAGCAATTAATCCCCGGCAGTAATTTTCTTTCTTACAGCTGCAACGGCTGTAAATCCCGTTATTTATACTTATGAAAAAGAAAATTTTACTAAGCATTGGTTTGTTTTTATCCATCGCATCTTTTGCACAAATCCGTTATGGTGTGGCTGCTGGTGTTAGTTCTTACAGCATTCACGGGAATGCCGCTGATAACCTGAAACAGTTGCTGAGTTTTACAAACAATCTGGTGACAACGGGACCGGTTACTGGTTTTTACGGTGGCGGGTATGCAAATATTTCTGTAAGCAGTAATGTATCCCTGGAACCAGGTATATATTATTCCACCAAAGGCTATGCACTCACTGGCGCATATACCGTAAAGGGCATTGACATCTTATCTGCTGATGCTACTGCAAAACTGCATGCTGACTATATTGAAATGCCGGTATTATTAAAAGGAAATTTTAATGGCCTGCAGATTTTTGCAGGGCCGCAATTATCATATCTCACCAATTCAAGTCTTAATATTAGTGCAGGACTGGCAGGTATTAATTTATTCCATAGTAAATTGAATGTTACCAATCAAATGAACCGCTGGGATGTGGGTATTACCGGTGGTGTTGGTTACCAGTTTAGTAATGGTCTTCACATTACCGGATCTTACGAACGGGGTTTATCCAAAGTGGATGCAGGACAAAATGTAAAATCTTATAACCAGGGATTTAAGATTGGGGCAGGAATTAGTTTTTAATGTTGATTGTTTTTAAAACGAATACATAACCGGCAATTGCATATAACAAAAGAGGGCCCAATAAAGGAGCCCTCTTTGCATTATATAGTTGAAGTGAAATCTACTTAAGGTTATGATATACTTTCTGTACATCTTCATCCTGCTCTAGTTTATCAACCAATTTAAATACATCCTGCGCCGCTTCTTCGCTCAGCTCCACTGCATTTTGAGGAATACGGGTGAGTTCCGCAGTTACCACTTCTATCTTTTTTTCTTCCAGTGCTTTAGCCATATTTCCAAATTCGTTATAGGCTGTACGGATGATAATATTGCCTTCACTGTCTTCACCTATTTCTTCCAGGCCATAGTCAATCAGTTCCAGTTCCAGGTCTTCAATATTTAATCCACTGTTCTTTATTTTAAACTCTCCCATACGGGTAAAGGTAAAAGCTACGCTGCCGCTGGTGCCTAACGAACCACCACTTTTGGTAAAGTGCATGCGTACATTCGCTACCGTACGTGTGGGGTTGTCAGTAGCCGTTTCCACCAGTATGGCAATACCATGAGGTGCATATCCTTCATACAGGATCTCATCGTAGTTCACCATCTCTTTTCCCATTGCCCTTTTAATGGCAGCTTCCACCCTGTCTTTTGGCATACCAACACTACGGGCATTCTGATAACAACGGCGCAATGCTGCATTGGCATTTTGATCCGGTCCACCGGCCTTTACTGCAATCGCAATCTCCTTGCCGATACGGGTAAAGTTTTTGGCCATCTTATCCCACCGGGCAAACATGGCACTTTTTCTTACTTCAAATATCCTTCCCATAAAACTGTTTGGTGTTTACTGTTTGGTGTTTGTTGCTCACAGCTCTTAGCTTAAGGCTCAAAGCTTCTTTCCCGACAGGGCTGCAAATGTAAGAAAAATCAATTTTTAGTTGACTGCCGATTATTTGATAATTTTAATTTCTATGGATCAGGCTTTATTACAAGTGAAAAATTTAAGCGTTGAATTTGTTGCAGACGGGGAACTGACCCAGGCGGTGAAGGATATTTCTTTTGACCTTTTGCCAGGAGAACTGCTGGCCATTGTGGGAGAGAGTGGAAGTGGAAAATCGGTAACCTCTTTGGCCTTGATGCAATTGCTGCCGAAGCAGGCTAAGGTAAAAGGCGAACTCTTATTTGCTGCTGAAGGAAAGTTGCCGGTGAATTTATTGAAACTGGATGAAAACAGCATGCGGTCCACCAGGGGTAAAAATATTGCCATGATCTTCCAGGAGCCGATGACTTCTCTGAACCCGGTGTTTACCTGTGGCTACCAGGTGATGGAAGCGATACAATTGCATCAAAAAGTATCAGCAGATATTGCGAAACAAAAAACAATTGAACTGTTTGAAAAAGTAAAATTGCCTAACCCGGCACAATTGACCAGCCGGTACCCTCACGAGTTGAGCGGTGGACAAAAGCAGCGTGTAATGATTGCCATGGCAATGAGTTGTAATCCTTCCCTGTTAATTGCTGATGAACCTACCACGGCACTGGATGTAACGGTGCAGAAAACAATTTTAGAATTGATTAAAGAACTGCAACAACAAAACGGCATGAGTGTGCTGCTGATAACCCATGACCTGGGCATGGTGGCGGATATTGCAGATAAGGTAGTGGTAATGTACAAAGGGGAAATTGTGGAGCAGGGCAAAATACCCGAAGTATTACAGCATCCGAAAAATGATTATACCAAAGCGTTAATGGTCTGCAGGCCGGGACTGCATGAAAGGGGGGAGCGATTGCCGGTGGTGAGTGATTTTGTGAGTGGGGAGAGGTTAAGGGTGAATGGAGAGACGGGATCAGGAATTGGGAATTTGGATTGGGGGATTGGAAAAAAAATGGAAATATTGAATGAGGAAATGGAGGCAATTGACAATGGAAGATTGGAAGTTGAAAATGGACAACAACCAACGATCAACTATCAATTACCAAAGGTTTTACAAGTTGAGCATTTGAAAGTTCATTATCAAGGCAAGCGAAAATTATTTGGAAAAACTCCCGATTCATTTAAGGCAGTGGACGATGTAAGCTTTACCGTTAGTAAGGGAGAAACAGTAGGATTAGTGGGGGAGAGTGGCTGTGGTAAAACTACTTTAGGCAGAACGATTTTGCAGTTGATACCAGCTACTTCAGGTAAGATCATTTTGAATGGTGTGGACCTCACGGACTTGCCAAAGAAACAATTACAACCTTTGCGAAAAGACCTGCAGATTGTTTTTCAGGATCCTTATGGATCATTGAATCCACGATTGACTATTGGCAATGCGATTTTGGAACCGATGCAAGTGCATTCGATATTAGATAGTACTGCTCAAAGAAAAGATAAAGTGATGGAGTTATTAGAGAAAGTGAATTTGCAGGCGGATCATTTTAACCGTTACCCTCATCAGTTCAGCGGTGGACAGCGGCAGCGCATTTGTATAGCCCGTGCGCTGGCGCTCAATCCTTCTTTTTTAATCTTTGATGAAAGTGTGAGTGCACTGGATGTAAGTGTGCAGGCTCAGGTATTAAATTTATTGAATGATCTGAAAAAGGAGTTTGGTTTTACTTCGATTTTTATTTCTCATGATTTATCAGTCGTAAGATATTTCAGTGACAGGATATTGGTAATGCATAAAGGAAAGATTGTGGAGGAGGGTTTATCTGATGAAGTTTATTTCAATCCGAAAGAGGAATATACAAAGCAATTAATTGAGGCGGTGCCTGGAAAAAAGTTGGTTGTGAAATAAAATGCAAGAATGGTTGCTGAGAATGTGCTGATTAGATTTAAACTTTAGAGATGGAAGAGCAAATGTTTATTAAAGATCAAAAGTGCTGCTCCCTAAATTAGATATTATCCATTTCCCTTCTCTGAAGGAGAAGGTGCCCGCTAACCAGCGGGCGGATGAGGTGGAGGGAGAAGGAGCCTGCCTGCCGGCAAAGGCAGGGGTGAGGCTTGCTAATCTTCATTAAAATACCGGTAATCATACCTGTCACTATCATAAAAATTCTTAGCACTTTTGTGAGAAGTGAAGAGTAAGCGTTTCAACTGTTCCTGAAATTGTTCATTGGCTGGCTTGTCTTCTTTCAGTTTTTTATCCGTCATCGAAGTAAGGTAATTGGTGCTGCTGAGTTCCCTTTCTTTTTCAGGCTGCAGTCCGCTGATACCGATCTTCCAGTCATCTCCTTTCTTCACCCTGTACTTGAAAAAATACACCGTACCTTTTTCATTTTTATAAGCAGTGTGTTGTTTGGAAACTAAAACAACAGAATCAATTTTGTTATAGTTTTTATCTGACACCAGGTAACTCCTTGCCAGGTCTGCCTGTGTTTTGTATTGGGCTGGGAACAATGCTTCCTTTTTGATCTTTGCTAATTCACTATATAGTTTTCCTCTCAGTTTATCACTGGCAGCCATATTCTGTAAAATACTGTCCTTTATTGGTTGGTTATTTTTTAATAAGGTGATCACTGCTCTAATGCGTACGTCATCATTTTTTGATTGCAGCAGTTTATCAAAGAATTTAGGAACTGTATTATTTTGATTGTAAAGAGGAGCTAACAATACTGCATATTCCGTGAGGGTTTCTTTGTGATCATCACCTGCATAACGAACGTCGGAAATATAGTCGTCCGTTTTCATGCGGTCGGCCTGCATAGTCTTTTCATCTTTACCCAGTTGCTTTTTCAATTCAATCCTTGCATCAAAATAAATTTTATTAAAATATTCCTGGTACTGGGCCCCTTTGATATAACCACTGTCCACCAGTTGCACCAGCAAATTATTTACAGGTTCTTTATAATCCGCCAGTGTGGTTAGTTGCAGAAAATCCGGAAATAATGTCCTGGCTAATTGCAGGGAGTCATCAAAATGTTCAAAGAGGCTTTTGTAGTCGTAATCGTTATCAAATACCGGTGGGTCCTGCAGCATCAGTTCTTTAAAAGCTGCTGTGGCGCTGCTTGTTTTGTGCCTTGCCAGTGCCTCCAGCACTTCGTTCTGGAACATGCCGGTGTCACTAACGGCTTTGTATAATTGTTTTAAGTATTCTACCACCACAGGTTTGGCAGTATCTTTTATATACCCCAGTTCTGCTATCAGTTTTGCTTTGGTTTCAAAATAATCTTTATCAGCAGAAGATAATTTATTGATGGCTTCCATTATTTTAGGCACTCCTTTTTCACCATAGTAAATATTGCTGACCATCTGCCTGGTTTTGGCCCTGGCAGTACTGTCGCTGCTGAACAGGTTAGTGAAAAAACTATCCAGGGTATTCTGAAATACATTTCTTCCCAGTTCCTTTTCTTCTGGTGTAAAGCTGGACAAAAAATGATTGATAAAACTGCTTTCATTATTAAGCGTATCACCCATGCCGGAAAGATTGAAGAGGTAATTATCTTTCAGCACAATCATTTTTTGAATTGATCTTGATGAACCGGTATCCCTGAGTGTAAAACGATATCCTTTAATGCCATTTGTTTTTTCAAACCATGTTTTATCTTTTAGTACCAGGTCGTCTTCATCATAACTGTCATCAATTTCATGCTGCCAGAATTTGGAAGAATCTTTTACATAATAGTAAGCAGGATATCTTTGTACACTCACCAACACTAATTCCCCGGTGGAATCATTATTAAAAAGGGCATTCCTGTTTTTGGGCCAGTATTCATTACTGGAATTACTGCCGTCTGCAATATCCTGTACAGCTTTTTCTGCTGTTGACCTGTAGCGGTTATCCAGCAAAGGTTGAACTGGTGTACTAACAGAAAAATATAAAAAAGTATCAGTAAATATTTTTGCCTGGTTGTATTGATAAGCTGTAAAGCGGAAAGAATTAAAAAATGACGCTGCACTATTATTTCCTCTGCTTCTCATCGCTAGTGCATAATAGTGGGGTCCCTTAATAATAAACCTTACACTAACTACAGAGCTGTCTTTCATCTTCTCTTTTACATCTAAACAGGGATAGCCCTGAAAGCTGCCTTGTTTTCTTTGAACCTGGTATTCAAAATAATCAGGTGAATGAAAAGATTCTTCCATCAGCTTCAGATCAAAACTATCCTCATCTAAAAATTTAAAATTATACACACTCTTTTTAAAAATGACGTACACATTGCCAGTAGCTTTATCGGTTGCTTCATATTCCCACCTGTTAATAGCGTCGGAGCAATTTTCATTATTGTAGATGGAAGGAGTTTGAGGAAGCTGAACTGAAAAGCCTCCCTGCTGAGGCGAAAAGATTTTGGCTTCAGTATCTGCTTCTTTTAAAATAATTGAGGAAAAAAACTGGTTGCCTTCTTTCCCTTCAATATAATTTTCTTTTCCACTCATTTTAAAAATGAGTATTTCAAAAGCTGTAATAAAAATATGGTAACGCTGCAGATCACCCCGGCGGGTTTTATTGGTCATATCGTAACCGGTATAGCCATTTTTTATAATGGTTGTTTTTTTCAGTATCTTTCCGGGGATGTTTTCATACAGCAGGCTATCCAATTTTCTTTTCACCTGGTCTTCTGTTTGATTGATGAAAGCTGCATGCGTTTTTACACGGGTTACCTGGTAGTAACAGCCATTGGCCATATCAGCATACTGTCTCCTGTCTGATTTAGTAAAGTCGCCTGCTACTTTGTACAATGCACCAGGCATATCCACTTTATAAAAACCATCTTCTGCTGTAATGGTGCTGAAAGTAACGGGCACTTTCAATTTATCAACTGCTTCCTTTTTAGTGGCATCCCTGCTGGTCATTTTAACAGGTCGTAAAGTATAGCCCATTTTTCTCAGCAATTCTATTACACCTCTTTTCCCTGGCAAATGAGCGGCACCCACTCCCACAAACAAACTGCTTTTCTTTAGGATGGTATCTATGGATGCAGCTTGTATCTCATTTCTTTTGTACAAAAATTTTTCATTAAAAGCAGCAGAGCGTTCTGTTAAAATGCTTAGCGAATCCATCAGGTCCAGGTCGCCACGTTTATAAGCGTCCTGTATCTTTTCTCCAATATCTCTCATGGACTCTCCGTCAGTATCCAGATTCTTTTTTATTTTTTCGTTGGCCATATCAGCATAAGCCTCCAGGATCAGCCTTTCTGTTTCAAAATAATCTTCCACACCGGTACTTCTTTTTCCTGATTTTTTTCCCGTCTGATAAATATACAAGTCTAAAAAAGTATCTTCTTCAAAGTCTTCTTTTGTTTTATAACTGCGGTACAATAAATTATTCAGCACGGCAGGTTGTGTACTGAGTGCTGTTTTTAATTCATCATCATATTTATTAATGCGGAAAGAATTTTCATTCAGGTAATCATTGCCGCCGGACCGGATGTAGCGGTTGTAATTTTCTTTTAATTGATCCAGGTTTACCATATTGTTTTGCCAGGTATCGGTATTTAATTCCAACGCCACTGCATCCACGTTTTGGATAGCGTTATAAAAAGAGTCGCTTAAATGAAAGGCCAGCTTGCTGCTCACATGCATAGTGCCAAAGAGATAAGATGGTTTCTTTAAACCATTGCCGGAGATTTCCCAAAATACACTTGGATATTTTTTTTGAGTATCGTTTTGTGCAAAGACAGTGCAGAAAGATGTTATCAGCAGCAGGAGTAAGATGGATTGTAGCAGTGGGCGGTTCATTCAGCTTTATTCAGTTTACAGTAATTTATTAAAGATGCATACATCTGCACAAAGCACAAAATAATGTACAATCATTCAACATTTAATTAACCAAACTGTTTTTTTGTGGGTAACCATTTGATTTCATTGATGAAAATCGATTTTTTAACCTTAGCTTTGCACTCTTTAAATCATGCCGTAACATGATAAGTGTCCCGAAACTTCGGGGCTATAATCTCTGTAAAACACTACAGTACAGGCATGTGAATATCATTTAAAATTACAGATACACATGAAATTAAGCCAGTTCCGTTTTGACCTTCCCCTAAATCTGATTGCCCAAAATCCAACCAAAAAAAGAGAAGACAGCCGCATGATGGTCATCCACCGAAAAAGCGGTAAAATCGAAGACAAGTATTTCCGTGACATTATAGACTATTTTGATGACAAGGATGTAATGGTGGTAAATAACACCAAAGTATTTCCTGCCCGTATGTACGGCCGCAAAGAAAAAACTGGTGCCAAGATTGAAGTATTCTTGTTGAGAGAATTAAACAGACCTAATCGTTTATGGGATGTAATTGTAGATCCTGCCCGTAAGATCCGTGTGGGTAATAAATTATATTTTGGTGAAAATGATGAACTGGTAGCTGAAGTAATTGACAACACTACCAGCCGTGGACGTACCATTCGTTTTTTATGGGATGGCACTGAAGAAGATTTCAGGAAGATGCTTGATTTTATGGGTGAAACGCCTTTGCCAAAATACATAAAGCGCAAGCCGGACGAAGAAGATAAAGAACGTTACCAAACTGTATATGCCAAGCATGAAGGTGCTGTGGCTGCTCCAACTGCAGGATTGCACTTTAGTAAAGAGCTTATCAAGCGTTTGGAAATAAAAGGTATCCGGTTTGCTGAAACTACCTTGCATACTGGTTTAGGTACATTCAGGCCAATTGAAGTAGAAGATCTTAGCAAACATAAAATGGATGCCGAATATTATGCCATTGATGAAATAGCCTGCGCTATTGTAAACAAAGCCAAGCAGGATGGCAGAAGAATTTGTTCTGTTGGCACCACCACCATGCGTTCAATGGAATCTTCTTTTACAGCACAAAAATTATTAAAGCCTTCTGAAGGCTGGACGAATATGTTCATTCATCCACCTTATAATTTTTCTATTGCAGATGCTTTGGTAACTAACTTTCATTTACCTAAAACAAGTTTGCTGATCATGACCTGTGCTTTTGGTGGTTATGATCTGATCATGGAAGCTTATAAAAAAGCTATTAAGGACAAGTACCGCTTCTTTAGTTATGGTGATGCGATGCTGGTAGTGTAAGTTGGTTTAGAAAGTTGAGATGGTTTAGTAGTTTAGGATTTATATTTCATTGATTTATACGACTCCCCTTTGGGGAGTTTTTTATTAGCGGATACCATGCTATAAAAAAAGGGCTGAGATGGAAATCTCTGCCCGTTTAAATCCAATATCCTATGAAAAACCACTTAGTAAACGTACGATAGGAAGTGATATTGCTAAGAAATAATACTTTTTTAATTTTTTGGGGTGTTAGATATATAACTTATTGACTATCTATTTGATTTTTTTTATAAAACTTCTTCTTTTCTCATTAAAGCTTCGCATGCATTTTAAATTCGTAACAATGATTCAGGTAAAATAACTGTTTTATTTTGTTCCTTTGCGGCCATTGATGCAACAGGTAGATTATAACAAATACAACCCGGTAATAACGATCACCATTATGGGAAAAATACTGGTGGGTATCGTGCGGTTGTATTACCGTATCCGGCAATGGCTTGGTAAAGATCAATGGATATCTGTTTGGCCCGGTCATCATGAGGATCCCCTGAAAATGACCTTTGCTGAAAAGCGCTATCTCGGTTATAAATATTATTTCAAAGCATTGATCCAGCCTGAAAAAGGATCTAACCTGGAGGCATATTTTCATAATCAAAATTTTCAGTTTAATATGCCAGCAGGTTTTAAGCCTGATGAAACCATTACATTCCATGCAGGAGGAGATTTGATCCCTTATACCTCTATACAAACTGCGGTGTGTAAAAATATCTGGAACCATACAGGAGATTTCTTTTTTAATGCTGATATCGTTTTTGCTAATTTAGAAACGCCAGCAGATTTTAGCAAACCCTGCTCTGCTGCGCCGGAAGTAATGCTGCATGATATGTACTTTAATGCAGATGCTGCAATGATGAAAATATTCAATGGTAACGATCAATATAAAGGATTTGATGTACTGAGTATTGCCAATAATCATTCACTGGATGCAGGAACAACCGGCTTGCTGGATACAATGAGATTATTGCAGCAGCGAAATATTTCTTATTGCGGTGCAGCATTGAATAAAGAAGAACAACATCAATTTCCCATAATAGAACGCAAAGGAATTAAGGTAGCATTTCTTGCTGCCACATTTTCGTTTAATAAAGAAGTATTGCGGGATGATTCAGCCTGGCTTTGCAATCATATTGAATTAAACCAATCTAACCCGGACATCAGTTTATTGATACAGCAGGCTAAGATTGCCCGTGAACGGGGCGCTGATATTATTGTTGCGGCATTGCACATGGGCTGTGCATACCAGGCTTACCCCAGCATGCACAGTGTAAATAATATCCATGCTATTTGTGATAAAGCAGGAATTGATATTGTGATTGCAGGCCATCCGCATCATGCACAACCAATGGAGATATATGCTTCGCCTGCCACAGGCAAACAACATTTTATTGTTTACTCTTTAGGCGATTTTGTTGCGTATGATATTTTTAAATGGGGGCATCTTTCTATGTTGCTTAAATTAGAAATCAGCAAGGGTTTATTGAATGGACAGTCTTTTACCTGCATCACCAGTTTACAAATAAAACCTGTTTACCTGCATGCGAAAATTAAAAGTGGTAAAATCACTTCATTGGAATTATTGGATTATTTAGAACTAAAAAAGAAACCTTCCGCTTTTCTTTCTAATAAAAAGGACCTGAAGAAATTTAATGAAGTGAGTGATTTCTTTGAACGCTTTGTTTTGCAGCCACACCAGCAACATGTGCTGATATGATTATAGTTATTCCCTGTATTGAATTTATTTTCCGAAGATGAGTGGCTTTATCAAGAGCAAAGAAAAAATAATAAACACTATTCCCAATATCCTATCCAGCCGGTGTAAAAATTTATCGCTGATATATTTTTTAAACCAGGTGGCGGCAAATGAAATCAGCATTTCCATTCCAAAGATGCCACCTAAAGCACCGGAATAATACAACCATCTTTCACTATTGGAAAAATGTAACACATTGTGGAGCGTAGCTGCCACTGCCAGCCAGCTTAGATAATTTCCGGGGTTCAAAATATTCAGCATAAAACCTTTTGAGGCAAGCAGGTAAGGATTTTTATTATCAGCTTTTGGAAAAAGAATTTTTTTATGGCTTCTCAGGTTACTGATGCCCATAATGATTAAAAATATAGCTCCGCAAATACGAACGATCATCTCCGTATAGCTGCCCTGTGGAAATAAAGACGCACTGAAATAACTGAGAAGGATCAAAATAATATCGGAAATGATTACACCCGTGGAAACAAAAGCGCCACTTTTAAACCCATTGATGATACTGTTTTGTACCAGGCAAAAAAATACAGTCCCCAGCATGCTGCTTAGTATCAGCCCTGTAAGCAAACCATAAAAAAATGCATACACCATGTTAAAAAAATAATCGCAAATCTAAATGATAACATTAAACTGCTGAGATTTAATTGCTGAGCTTTAATTTTACAAAAATGTTATCAGCATGATCGCTCCTTTCAGAGAGACATTAATTTTTCTGATCTCAACTCCAATCTATGTTATTTTCATTGGCATTGAAGTTTTGATTTCATCCATTCATAAAAATAACCGCTATTCTGTAAAGGGTACCTGGCAGAATTTTTATATCATGCTGGTAAGCCTGGCAATTGATCTGGGTATGAGGGCTGTGGCATTATTTTGCCTCACTGTTATTTTTAGTTATCATACATGGCAAATGCACAATGTTGTACTGTACTGGCTATTGTTATTCCTGCTGCAGGACCTGGCATTTTATACTATGCATTTTATTGATCATAAAGTGCGGTTGTTTTGGGCAGTACATGTTACCCATCATTCATCTGAAGAATTTAACCTGGGTGTGGGTTTTCGTTCTTCTGTATTTGAACCACTTTACCGCTTTGTATATTTTATACCAATAGTACTGCTTGGCTTTGCACCATTAGATATTTTCTTTGTTTTTTCCATCACACAATTGTATGGTATTTTCATTCATACGCAATACATCAACCGTCTTGGTTTTTTAGAATGGTTCATGGCAACACCTTCTCATCACAGGGTACATCATGGAAAGAATCCTCAGTACATTGACCGCAATATGGGAATGTTTTTAATTGTATGGGACAGGTTGTTTGGCACTTTCACCCCCGAAAATGAACCGGTTATTTACGGCATTACCAAACCTCCAAAAACAGATCGTCCGGATGAAGTGATCCTGCATGAATTCCGCAACATAATGCAGGATGTAAAACAGGCGCCGGATATGAAATCTAAATTAATGTACATCTTCGGCCCTCCAGGCTGGCATCATCAACAGAAAGAATATTAATTCAATAAAATTTTTCAACGCTGGCATTGCGGCAATAAAAAACCACTTTATCTGTATTATGTTAAAGTGGTTTTTTTAAAATAATGTTAGTGTAAATTATTCCAATCCAAACAATCCTTTATTCAGTAACTGCAATGTTTGTTCTTTGTATTTTCCTGGAATCAAAATAGAAATATTATGACGGCTGCCTCCATAACTTACCATGCGTACAGGGATATCTCCCATTGCACTAAATAGTTTTTGCATTACCTCTTTTGTTTCTGTTATCTCATTGCCTACTATACTAACAATGGTCTGGTTGGTATCTATTTCCACGGTACCGAAAGGCTCCAGTTCTTTTATTATTTCAGGGAGGTTGGTATCTGTATCTATTGTTAATGATACCGCTACTTCAGATGTGGTGATCATGTCGATGGAAGTGCGGTATTTTTCAAACACTTCAAATATTTTTCTAAGAAAACCATACGCCAGCAGCATCCGGCTGCTTTTTATTTTAATAGCAGTAATGCCATCTTTTGCTGCTACTGCTTTTACACCCACGCTTCCTGCCAGTTCAGCAATGGTAGTGCCTTTGGCAGATGGTTCCATAGTATTGAGCAGCTTAACAGGAACATTATAAAATTGGGCCGGCCAGATGCTGGCAGGATGTAAAATCTTGGCTCCGAAATAAGCAAGCTCAGCTGCTTCTTCAAAACTCAGTTGTTCGATGGGGACTGTTTTATTTACAACCCTTGGGTCATTGTTGTGCATGCCGTCTATATCGGTCCATATTTCACATACAGATGCATTGATGGCTGCGGCAATCAGCGAAGCGCTGTAATCACTGCCGCCTCTTTTTAAATTATCAACTTCTCCTTTAGCGTTGCGGCTGATATAACCCTGTGTAATAAAAATATTTTTGTCTTTGTTCTTTTGTAAAATTTGCGCCAGTTTTACTTTGATGCTGCCAATCTGTGGTTCATCATAATTATCGATGGTCATAAAATCAAGCGCTGGTATCAGCATATGATCAATGCCTTTTTCTTCCAGGTAAATGCAAAATAACTTTGTACTAAGCAGTTCGCCCTGCGCCAGTATATCTTTATTTAATGCTTCGCTAAAAGAAATTTTTAAAATGATATTGAGGAACTCAAAATGCTCATTTACTACCGCCAAAGCTTTATCTAATGTAGCAGCTGTGCTAACCAGCTGGCTGCAGAAATTTTTATAATGAGCTTCTAATGTTGCGATCTGGTGCTTAGCCGCATGGCGGTCGGCGTGAGCCAGTGAGTTACTGATTTCCACTAATGAATTGGTGGTGCCGCTTAATGCAGACAGTACCACAATTTTACTTTCGTTGTCCTGTGTTACCAGCTTTGCCACTTCATGCATTCTTTCCGGCTTGCCTACGCTGGTGCCGCCAAACTTCATTACTTTCATCTGCCACTGGTTTTTAAGTGAGGTGCAAAAATATCAGATATGAGTGACTTTCCAAAAGAATAAGGGAATAGCCTGTTAAAGCAGTCTATTCAGGGTTTCACAAAAAGGGCAAATTAAATTTAAGTGCCAGTTCATTAAGATCGTTCAGCACAACTGGTAATAATTCAATCCCATTTTCCATTCTTTCTTTCTCCATTTCTCTTTCAGGATCGCCGGGTATGATTACTTTTTCAAAACCAGCTACCGGAGTTGCATTTTTAAAACGGCTGATCCAGTTATCCATGTGTATTTTAAAATCAGCCGCAGGACGAAAAGCATCAATACGCATGGCTCCAAAAAAATGACCAATGCCTTCTCCCGGCATATTTTCCGGCATAGCTACATAGGCTGGAAACGGGGGAACCCATGGGCCATAATTTGCACCGCTTAATATGGCAGAAAAAATATCAACAATGGAACCCAGCATATAACCCTTGTGACTGCCATGTTCCTTATCACCTCCAAGTGGCAGCAATGCACCACCCTTTTTTAATTCATTGGCATCGGTGGAAGGATTGCCTTCTTTTGTTTGTACCCAGCCTGAAGGCGTGTCGGAATTTTTTCTTTGCAGCATTTCCAGTTTGCCATTGGCCGCTGTTGTGGTAGCAAAGTCTGCAACAAAAGGTTGTTCATTACCGGCAGGTATTGCTACCGCAATGGGATTGGTGCCCAGCAATCTTTCCCTTGAAAAAGTGGGCGCTACCAAAGCAGATGCATTCGTCATAGTAATGCCGATCATATCATGCTCCAGCGCCATCATAGCATGATAGCCAGCAATGCCAAAATGATTACTGTTTTTTACACTTACCCAGCCAGTACCAACCTGTTTTGCTTTTTCAATTGCCACTTTCATTGCTGCAGGAGCTACTACCAGGCCCAATCCTTTATCGCCATCAACTACTGCGGTGGAAGGCGTTTCATACACCACTTTAATATCCGGATTTGCATTTACTCTTGCTGCTTCCCACAGGCGTACATAACCAGTCAATCTTGCAATACCATGACTATCCACGCCACGTAAATCTGCTGCCAGCAATGCTTTGGTGGCAATGTCGGCATTGGCTTCATTGCTTCCTATTTTTTGGAAAATATTTTTTGTAAATGAAAATAATTGCTGATAAGTAAATAGTCGGGGCATTAAAATAGATTGATCAGTGAGTTGGCGTTGTTGAAATTTTTATTGCTTTTTAATATAGAACAAAAAAGCTGAAACTGTTGAAGTGAGTGACACAACGATGTTTAATAGCAGCAATTAAGCTTGTACCAAAATAGTTGAATTTTTATTTAACCCAATCTTAATTTTTTTGGAACAGGCTAAAATTGCAGATGCCTTACCGTTAGTCCATTGTTGATTAATTGTTTTAAAGAATCAATACCAATTTTTAAGTGCCGCTCCACAAATTGGGAAGTAACACTTTTATCACTGGCTTCTGTTTTTACGCCTTCCGGAACCATTGGACTATCACTAACCAGCAACAAAGCACCGGTAGAAATTTTATTGTAAAAGCCCACCATGAAAATAGTGGCGGTTTCCATATCAATGGCGTAGGCCCTCACTTGTTTTAAATACTCTTTAAATGCTTCATCATGTTCCCACACACGCCTGTTGGTGGTGTAAACGGTGCCCGTCCAGTAGTCGCAGGCATAATCCCTGATGGTAGTGGAAATGGCTTTCTGCAACATAAACGAAGGAAGCGCCGGCACTTCGGGTGGAAAATAATCATTACTGGTACCTTCCCCTCTTAAAGCTGCTATGGGAAGTATCAGGTCTCCAATTGAATTTCGTTTTTTCAATCCACCACATTTACCTAAAAACAACACTGCATGAGGTTTAATGGCACTAAGCAGATCCATTACAGTTGCTGCCGTAGGGCTACCCATACCAAAATTTATGATGGTAATATTGTTGGAGGTAGCACACTGCATGGGTTTGTCTTTACCAATCACTTTTACTTTGTTCCATTTGGCAAACAACTCCACATAATTAGAAAAATTGGTGAGTAAAATATATTCTCCAAAATTTTCTAATTTTTCGCCTGTGTATCTTGGCAACCAGTTTTCTACTATTTCTTCTTTTGTCTTCATCTTGCTGTAAAGTTTAATGTTGCCTGAAGTTGAATGTTGATTTTATTTTTGAATTTCCTAACAGGCAAATCTGTTTCTTTGCTCCGGATAAAAATACAATTTTTTTACACTAACGTATGATTAAGATTGAATACCCACCTTATCAGCCAAAAATAAAAACGGTAACAGGAAAGGAATATATTTTTGATGCAATCAGGAAACGCTGGGTGCTGCTGACACCGGAAGAATGGGTGCGGCAGAATTTTTTACAATACATGATATTAGTAAAAAAATATCCTTCATCTTTAATTGCTGTAGAAAAGGAAATTGAATTGGCTGATCTGAAGAAGCGTTTTGATATTGTGCTGTATAAAAATGCAAGGCCCTGGATGATTGTGGAATGTAAAGAAACAACAGTGGCGTTGGATAGAAAAGTGCTTGATCAGGTACTCCGTTATAATATGAGTTTAAAAGTACCTTATTTAGTAATTACCAACGGGAGCTATTGTTATGCTTTTGCGGTGGTGGGAAATAAACTGGAAGAGATAAATGATTTGCCTGAGATATAAATTGAAAAGTTGAACTCATTCTTAAAGATAAACATTCAACTTAGCCAAAGCGCTATAAACAAAAATGTTTTATCCGGGAGTGTGGAAGCAGTAAAATCGAAGATTTGAAATATCAAAGCGTTAATACAAAAAATATTTTTCTTCTCCTTCATTACTTTACATTTTCCCGGCAAACCTATCCCCAGCTTTTCATTAGTTAGTTTATTAAAAATAAATAAACGAACTGCTGTTAGTAATCATCAAATTCCATCTAAGTGCCATGGCGCCACCTGAAGCACAAGAACATGGGCCTGCCAACAGGTGAGGAAAGAAGGTAAAACAAAGAAAAGTGAATCATTAATTTTACCGGTTAGCTTTTCTACTCACACAATTTTAAACTCTCCGCACCCTTATTGCTCATCTGCAGCTTATATATCTTCCCGGCTTTATTGTAATACAATACCAGCACTCCATATTTTGTCTGGTAAGCATCCCAGCTTATATCTTTAATATGTGGATTGCCCAGCCATTTAAACAGGCTGTTTCGGCTGGCCCCCATCAGGGGCAGACTGAGGCTTCCTTTAAAATGATCCCCAATTTCTATATAATCCCGTTCAGTAAAAAAACTGATGTCTTTGTCTTTGTAAAAAACACCGCCGCAGGTACTGCCCCCGGTTTCATCTTTACTACTGGTGTAGCAGGGGAATTTCTTTTCAATTTCACCCTTGGTGCTAAAAGGATACATTTCATTTACGGTACCTTCCAGCACATCTGCTGAAAAGGGTGGACAAACAGGGGTGGTTTTTAACTGTGCCTGTGCCAGTTGCAAGCTCATTACAACGGCAAGCAAACAAAAAAGGATTTTCATATTTGTGGTTTTAAATGATTGTTCACCAGCTATAAAGCAAATTCCTTGCTACAAATAAGTCAGGCGAAAATTATTTTTAGAAGATGGAAAGGCAGGTTTTTTGTTGTGATCACAAAAACAGTAAGAGTGAAGAAAAATCTCATTTTTAATCATGGTGGCTTTGTGCATTAGTAGTTGTTTTCCAGATAATAAAAACAAAAACCGTCCTGCCTGTTAAAGAAGAACGGTTTTTAAACAATGCATAACCTTTACGATTTTTTCATTCCGTCTTTCAGCATTTTTGCATGATCCAGGTGTCCCTGTAATGCAGGCAATAATTTAGCTGCCAGTGCTTTCACATCCGGGTCCTTACATTTGTCTGAAGCATCTTTAAATTTATCCACTACTTTCTGATGATCATCCACCATCATATCCACATAAGCCTTTTCAAAATCGCTACCTTTTTTCCGGGTTATATCTTTAATGGCTTTTTGATGATCATCACTAATAGCAGCAGGCAGCGTTACATTTTTGTTGGCTGCAAGTGATTTTACTTCATTGGCTGCAGCTGTATGATCCTTAATCATTTCATCAGCAAATGCTTTTGTTTTAGCGCTTATTGCCTGAGTCTTCGCAAGTTCAGCCGCCTGCACTTCGGTCATACCGGCATCCGCTGCAAACACTAAGAACTTTGAATCATCTTCCGTTACAGCCATGGTATTCATATCTTCTTTTTTATCGTTGGTATCTTTAGCAACTTCTACTGCATCGGGTGCTTTATCACCACTGCTGTTGCATGAATACATTGTGGTTGTTGCCATTGCGACAGCCAACATAAAACTGATTCTTTTCATAATTGTATATTTTTTTTTAAGTGAAAGAGTATATGTACAGTTGGCATTTAAACAAATTGCATGCCTCTGCGGCTAAGTGTTGTGCAGCAGCAGCCAAACAAAATAAAATAACAACAATCTGTATATAAAATGCCCCACCCTGTGCAAATGCTTCACCCTTCAACCGTTTTAAGTAAAGAGTGCGGTACTTTTGAAATCGTTTAAAATATTTTTGTTCTTCCATATTAGCTGTTTGCCGGCACTTTCAAATCACACCGCCCGTTTCTTTATAAAAAAGAGGAGATCGTTTTTTCTAATCTTTAATAAGCAGCAGCCAACCTGGATAGCTGGAAATTTTTAATGCAACCAGCCAGGCGTACAAAAACATTGCACGCTGATTATATCGGGGTTCCACGGCATCGCTTTATATTTTCTTCATAATTTAATTTGGTAGAAATTCTTCCGTGACGTCACAATGATAGAAAGTAATTTTTTTCCTCCATGTGATGTTTTGAAATGCAGGCGGACGTATGAAATACTTGTTATATTTTAGTTGAAAAATAGGAATATGAAAATAACTTATTGGTTGTTGTTATGTATCGTTTTTACCGCATGTGGCCCTAAAAGCAATAAAGAGAAAGCGATGGACGCAGTAAGGGAACATTTAAAAACCACGCTGCCGGATTTTGATAAATATGCGGCCCTGAATTTTGGCGAGCTGGGAACCGCTTCTTTGCCATACGAAGAAACCAGCCAATACGTTGCCCATAAAAAATCCATCAACGAATGCAGGGATTCCATTCTGCTGCTGCAAAAAATGATCAGTGCTGACTCCACTTCTGCACCTGCTGCTGCATACAAAGTAAGGCTGCAGCAATTACAGGACAGCAGCATTGCAAAAAATGAACGCAATAAAATTGCCCGGCAGGGCTACACTCCTGAAAAATTATTTAAGCTTACCCACGCTTATACACTAAAAGACCAGGATGGTAATGATAAAAAAACTGAAGCAGAATTTTTTATTGATGAAGATTTAACCCGAGTGGTTAAGATGAATAAGCTGTACTAAATAATGAGCCGGTGAAAATTATTCTTTACGTGGGACGTAGATGAATTTTTTAGGAGACATCACCTAAGGCAGACCCTGGCACAAATGTGAAGTCAATGGGGGATTGATATAATGCTGATTTAACGTTAATACAAAGGGTATAAAACTAACTGGCACAAATACATCGCTATGCCAAAGGCGGGCTGTGTACTGTGCCAGTAAGAACCACTGTTCAGTTGGCAATGACAGTAGATTTTACGTTGGTAGTGGCTGCTAACTTATTCCTGCCAACAGCCCTGGCTTCTTCATCATCCAAAACAACTACTGTTTTAAGATCGAGCACGTTGTTCCAGTTAAGTGCCCAACTGGCGACAGCCTGTGCATCATCCGATTCACAAATAGCAACTCCTGTAAATTCGCTAAGGTCGTGCCACCGGCCAATCAATTTGATCTTATCGCCGGTGTCCTTTTTGTCGTCCTCAGCCGTCATTTGGGAAAAGGCATTAAAAACAGCTTGTCTTTTGTCTGGGTGAACACGCCATGTTACCATAAATTTCATACTTACCTCCTTTGTTTTTATAAAATGAAAAAATTATGGGAAAGTAAATCTAATATAATATTAAAAATTCGGGAATCAAAGTAATGAATGGTAATTATTCTTCGCTTTCGCCGGTGTTATCCCTTCAAATTTAAAACATCTTTCTATGCCTGGATGCCCCCGTCTGGTCTCCGACCAACGGGCACCACGAGCCCACTGTTAATTTCCGGAAAAGTGTGTCAGCATTTTAAAGTGATCGGTTCCGTCGTAATAAAATCTTGCAGAT
>JAYVLZ010000457.1:0-3397 GCA_043759175.1 Chitinophagaceae bacterium
CCTTAATAAACGATGGGGGAATGTGAGCCTGCTGTTTAATAATGTGAACAGGAGCCCTTCTTTCATTTACAATTCATTGTCATCTTTTAATTTTGAAAACACAGCATCCTACAATAAAGAAAATATTATCATCCTGAAAGCAACAGCAGAAAATCCTTTTATCAGCTTATCAGCGGCCAATTATTTTATCACTAATTATCTTTTCTTTTCTAACTATCATAAAACAGAACAATACAACAGGGTAATTAACCTGCTGCAGTTAAGTGCTGCAAAAAAAATCAGGTTGAGCAAAAGATGGAACTGGTATATTGAAGCAACCCTCCAGCAAACAGATGCTTCAGCGCCGGTAAACCTGCCACTTATTTATACCAGGAACCGCATTGCATATGAAGGCTTGTTCTTTAAAAATCTAAACCTGAGTACTGGTTTTGAAGTAAGGTATAACACACCTTATAAAGCATACAATTATTCCCCGGTGATGGGACAGTTTATGCCGCAGGACACTGCCACCATCCGCAACAGACCTGTTATTAATGCCTTTATGAATTTCAGGATAAAATCTTTCACCGGTTACCTCCGTGCAGAAAATCTCAATACAGTCAGCTTTACAAATGGATTTGGTTTTACACATAACAATTTTGCTGCACCCTATTACCTGTACCCCGGTTTAATTATCCGGTTTGGAATACAATGGAATTTTGTAAACTGATATTTGTAATTATCGGCAGGATGACAAAAATCATGAAAATTAACACCCGGGTCATTTAATGAGCCATTACAATTACTAACTTTGTATTGCAAATGAAAAAGATCATCGTTGCGATATTAGCTTTCTTATACCTCAGTGTATCCTCGGGCATTGCCATGGAGATACATTACTGCATGGGCAAAAAAGCAGGTGTTGATCTTTATGGAAGCGGCACTGATAAATGCCATAAATGCGGCATGAAGGAAAAGAAAGGTTGCTGCAATGATGAACATAAATTTTATAAAATAAACGACTCTCATAAAATTGTTTCGAACGACCTGAATTTTGAAACCCCGGTTGCTCTTATAACAAATAATTTTCCCCTGTTTGATTTTCTCCTGGTTAATAAACCTGCTGAGGAAAAAATTAATAATAACTCCCCTCCTTTATATACCAGGCTATCCGCCTGTATATTAAACTGCGTTTTCAGACTATAGAATTGACTTAGAGTAATTACACCTTACGCCGGCAATATTGTATGCCGGTTAATGATGCTTATGCAGCGTCACTGATTCAATTTTTAAATCTGAAAAATTATTTATTATGAAAAAGTTAATGATCATTTGTGCAGTGATACTTACTGCAACAACCAGCTTTGCCCAAAAAGCAAAAGCCAATAATCAAAGTAAAGACAAAACCTCCACCTTTATAATATATACCTGTTCCATGCACCCGGAAGTGGTATTGGATAAACCTGGTAATTGCCCCACATGCGGCATGAAACTGACCGCTTCCAAAAAAGAACAGCTGAAAATAAAAGAAACAAAAACCTACACCTGTTCCATGCATCCCGAAGTGGTAAGCAACACCGCAGGCCAGTGTCCTAAATGCGGTATGGATCTGAGTCTGGGAATTTCCAAAAAAGAACAACTGAAAATTAAAGAGGTGAAAGGTTACAGTTGCCCAATGCATCCTGATGAAACCAGCGCCAAGGCTGGCAAATGTTCAAAATGTGGAATGGAGTTAACTAAAAAAAGTTAATACTTGAAAAACCAATAGTGCATGGAGAGAGCATCCCGTCTTTCTCCATGTTTTTAAAAAAATATCAATGAAAAAAATAAAATGGTTGATGCTGTTGCTTGTTTCTTTGGCAACCACATCTGCATACGCACAAAATAATAAACCAGCAGGAGATACTACTATTACATTTAAAGTTTCTGGTGCCTGCGAACAATGTAAAGACAGAATTGAAAATGCTGTTAAGATGAAAGGTGTAAGTTCGGGGGTTTGGGATGTGGACAGTAAAATGTTTACATTGGTTTATAATGCTTCAAAGGTTTCAATTCAAAAAGTACAAAACCGTATTGTATCGGCTGGTCATGATATCGAAAATAAAAAAGCCAACATCAATGTTTACAATGCTTTGCCTGCATGCTGCCACTACCGTGAAATGGAAAATATAATTGAAGATGCTGCAGCAGATACAACACAAAAAATAATTACTGCTGAAACTGATTCTGCAACAGATCACCACATGGAAACACCTGCAGCAAATGCACATATTATTAAAGGTGTGGTTTTGGAAAGTAACAAGAAAGGAGAATTTAAACCATTATCCGGAGCCAGTGTTATTTGGTTAAATTCCGGTATTGGTACTTCCACCGATTCAACAGGAACATTTGCAATAAAACATTCGGGTACAGAAAGCAGACTGGTTGTAAGCTATGCAGGTTATAAACCAGATACCATTGCTATCACCAGTATGAATGAAGTAAAGATCATTCTTGCTGCAGGTAAACAATTAAATGAAGTGCTCATTACATCCAAACAACGCTCCACATATATTTCGGCACTAAGCCCTCTGCGTACACAAGTGATGACGGAAAAAGAATTGTTTAAAGCTGCCTGCTGCAACCTCAGCGAAAGTTTTGAAACCAACCCTTCTGTAGATGTTTCTTATAACGATGCAGTAACGGGTTCAAAGCAAATTCAATTACTTGGATTAAGTGGAAATTATACACAACTTACGGTAGAAAATTTACCCGGCCCCAGAGGTATTGCCACACCATTAGGGTTAAATTCCATTGCAGGGCCGTGGATAGAATCCATTCAACTTACAAAAGGTACCGGCTCTGTTGCCAATGGATACGAGAGCATTGCAGGACAGATAAATGTTGAATTAAAAAAGCCTGAAAAAAGTGAACAGCTTTTTGCAAATGTTTATGTAAATGATTTGGGTAAAACAGATTTGAATCTGAATCTTTCTAAAAAAATTGGAACCAAATGGTCAACAGCATTATTGCTGCATGATGATTTTATTACGAACGCAACAGTAGATTTTAATAAAGACAGATTCAGGGACCTGCCAACAGGCAATCAACTGAGTCTGATCAACAGGTGGAAGTACGATGATGGCAAAGGCTTTTTAACACAGTTTGGAATAAAAGTATTGAATGATAAAAAAACAGGCGGTGAAGTAGATTATAATGCAGTAACAGATAAATATACTGACAATCATTACGGTCTTGGAATTAATACAGAACGATACGAAGCATTCGGAAAAATTGGTTATGTGTTTCCTGAAAAAAAATATAAAAGTATCGGCCTTCAGTTAGCTGCTATTGATCACCAGCAGGATTCTTATTTTGGATTAACAAAGTATGATGCCAGGCAACAAAACTTTTACAGCAATTTAATTTATCAATCCAT
>JAYVLZ010000458.1:0-12618 GCA_043759175.1 Chitinophagaceae bacterium
GTAGCCGGTATAAAAAAAACAATCATCATGAGGAATAAAATTGGAGCCATGCTGCAAGGCATGGCTGTGTTATTTTCTTAAGTTGACGGCTATGGTGGGCACACCGACCACTTTTAGCCTAATAAGAAATTCATACAATCATTTTTTAGACAGATTCTAAGAACTATGCAGAATAAAATATAGATGACTTACATTTAGCCTTCAAAAAAATATTGATGAATAAATATTTGCTGCTGCTCCTCTGTTCCATTTCCTTTTTTAATCTTTCAGCTCAAAACACAGATTCCATTTGGGTAAGAGAAAATTATAATAAAGTGGAACAAATGATTTCCATGAGAGATGGAACAAAATTATTTACTGCACTATATATTCCAAAAGATACATCAGAAAAACATCCCATACTTTTCAACCGTACACCCTACTCCTGTGCACCTTATGGCACAGATAAATTCAATCCGCGTTTGTATGAAACTTACTGGATCAATTATTTAAAAGAAGGATATATTATCGCCATACAGGATGTTCGTGGCAGGTGGATGAGTGAGGGAGATTTTGTGGATGTAAGGCCATTTAATACCAATAAAAAAAACAAAGAATTTGATGAAGCCAGTGATACCTATGATGCCATTGAATGGATGACTAATAATATACCCGGCAATAATAAAAGGGTTGGTGTATTTGGTATTTCTTATCCTGGCTTTTACAGTACCATGGCAGCTTTGAGCAATCATCCGGCATTGAAAGCTGTTAGTCCGCAGGCCCCGGTTACAGAATGGTTTATCGGTGATGATTTTCATCACAATGGTGCGTTAATGATAATGGATGGTTTTAGCTTTTATAGTGGCTTTGGTAAACCAAGGCCAAAACCCACCACCATTGAAAGCACAGATTTCAATATTCCTTCGCAGGATAACTATGATTTTTATTTAAAGACAGGCGCTATAAAAAACTTTAGTAAAATAATGGGCGACAGTATTGCCTTTTGGAACGACCTGGTGAATCATCCCAATTATGATGACTGGTGGAAAGCAAGAAACGTAAGAAATTTTGTAACCAATATAAAACCTGCCATGCTGGTGGTTGGCGGATTGTTTGATGCTGAAGATTGTTTTGGTGCATGGAATTTATATAAAGCCATTGAAGAAAAAAGTAAGAACACAGACAACCGACTGGTAATGGGGCCCTGGGTGCATGGCGGCTGGAGCAGGGGCGAAGGTTCCTACATCGGTAATGTTAGATTTGGAAATAAAATAAATGAGTACTATCAAAAAAATATTGAGATACCATTTTTTAATTTTTATTTAAAACTCAAGGGAACGGTGCATGGCATTGCAGAAGCCAATATTTTCTTTAGTGGAGAAAATGAATGGAGAAAATTTGATCAGTGGCCGGCAAAAAATGTGGAGTATAAAAATTTGTATTTAGGAAAGTACAACAAACTGTTGTTAGCAAATAGTCTTGAATATATAATTGACAGTGCCGCTGATTTAATAAATAAAACTGTTGTCCGGATTTCAAAAAACGATCAATTAAAAAAAGCAGTTGTTTCTAACTCATTTAGTGAATACATTAGTGATCCTTTTCATCCCGTTCCATACACCGAAGATGTACATTTAGAAAGAACAGCAGAATACATGACCGATGACCAGCGCTTTGCAAGCCGCAGGCCGGATGTACTCACATTTAGTTCAGGTATATTGGATGAAGCTATAACACTGGCCGGTCCTTTAGTAGCAGATTTGATGGTAAGCCTTTCCACAACGGACGCTGATTTCGTTGTAAAATTAATTGATGTTTTTCCGGCTGACTTTAAATATGATGAAACGGCTTTCCCCTCTCCGCTGATTAGCGGAAGGCTGGGAGGAGCTGATTATCCCATGGGTGGTTATCAAATGCTGGTACGTGGTGAAATTATGAGAGGTAAATTTCGTAATAGTTTTTCCACAGGATCCGTTGGAGAAAAGCCTGAACCATTTATTCCCGGCAAGATCACCCAGGTAAAATATACTTTGCCGGATGTGGCGCATACATTTAAAAAAGGCCATCAAATAATGATTCAGATACAAAGCAGCTGGTTTCCTTTAGCAGACAGAAATCCTCAGAAGTTTACAGATATTTATCATTGCGATGACAGTGATTTTCAAAAATCAACCATCAGGATTTATCATGACGGCGTGAATGCAAGTAAGATTGTATTGCCTGTTTTAAAATAAAAATTATAGTATTTCTGTTGTTCCCAAACTATAAAGTTTGCAAAATTATTTCATCGTAAGAGAACCAAGTATCAACAAACTTTTTCCGGCAGCCACGGTAATACTGGAACCAGGCTGAGCCTGTACTGCAATATCAAGAATACAATTTCCATTGATCACTACATTATCTCCTGCCATTAATATTGCTGGTGGTACAATCCCTCCGGCCCAGTTGGCAGGATTGCTCCAGTTACCGCTGCCGGTAAAAGAAAAATTATGAATAATAGTTGAAGATACAAACCTTAGAGGCTCGGTACTCTGAGAAATATCAGTGTTACTTCCTCCAAAATAAAGAGCGTTGTTATAGGGTGTCATATAATAATCCGTAGCATAAATTGTAATAAGGGAATTGCTGTTGGTTGCTTTTGCATAGTCAGTGCCTGCGGCTGTTCCATCACTTTGCCACAGATATGGACCGGTACCGGAGATCAGGTACATTTTATTGTTCCATACCGCACCGAACCTGCTGGACTCCTGCACAGTTTTTACCAGTTGTGTACCAGCAGTGGTACCGTCACTTTTCCACATCTCCCGATTATAGTAGTTGATGATATATAGAAATCCATTGTAAATAGTTATTTGCGAGGGTACACTTCCCTCAGTACCGGGAAGCATATCTTTTACCAATACAGTGCCTGCTGCGGTGCCGTCGGTCATAAATAATTCCTGGCCATGTGTATCGTCTTGTGCAGAAAAATAAATTTTACTGTTATACACTGTCATTGCCATAGGCGATCCGCTATATAAAATACCAACAGCATCTGTACGCATGTTTAATACTATATGTGTGCCCAGTTCTGTGCCATCTGTTACCCAAAGCTCGCCGCCATTAATATTATCATGGCCGCTGAAATACATTTTATTATTTAACACAGCGTAATTGCTACCAAATACTCCCGGTGTTAAACCACCTGCTTTTACCAATACTGTACCCGCTATTGTACCATCGCTTTTCCATAACCCATAAGAAAATAGCGGAAATCCATCGCTCCTAAAATATATTTCATTGTTAAACACTGCAAAATCTTTAAACCCATTAAAAATATCTATATAATTATCCCTGATAATGATGGTGCCTGCAGGTGTTCCGTCAGATACATACAACCTTCTTTCGCCATTTACCCCATTGCCCATAAAAAACAATTTACCATTGGCAACCGTAAACGCTGTAGGAAAAGAACCTGTGGCACCGGGATACAAATCTTTAAATAAAACCGTACCTGCCACGGTTCCATCACTTGTCCAGAGTTCCTGTCCGTTTATACCATCATTGCAGGTAAAAAATAATTTCCCATTGTAGGCTATCATACTGTAGATAGTTCCATTCAGTACTGTTGCAGGTCCCAGCAGTTGTGTGGTAGCACCTGTTCCTTCTGTTACATACAATTTGAATTGATTGGCATCATCCTTTGCAACAAAAAATAGCTTATTTGCAGCAGCAGTAAAATTATAAGGATTTGAACTTCCAAAACCTGTACTGATCTCCGCAACTTTTTCCAGTGTTTGTGCATCTGCACTAATAAAAAAACAGCTTAACAAAAGGTTGATGATAAGTAAATGTTTACGCATTGGAGGGATTTTTATGTTTAAAGTTATAGCAGCCAATACCATACTTTAAGAACATATTTATTTAATACTTACGGGAGTTTATTATCCGGTGGGTTTATGACTGTAAGTGGAATGCTGATAAAAAGTTGCTGCCGGTATTCTAAATTTTTTATGGCAACCCTTTAATGTAACTTTTATGCTGTATGCTCCGGTTGTTGGTCAATAAGAACAACAACGGCCTTCGGGATTTTCCTGTAGCTAAAAATTTTCAGTCACAACTATTTTGCAATTAACTCATTCATCAACGTCTCTATCAACATGTTGTTTTGGGTTAGGCAATCTGCCTCTTTTATAAATGATTAATCCATTTAAAAAATTACGCAATACCTGGTCACCTGCTTCTACATAACCAGGATGATCTTCGTTACGGAAAAAATCACCCAGTGCTCCTTTTGAAATTTCAAAATCAACCAGTTTTAATATTTCAATGATGTCGTCATTTTTTAAAGAAAGTGCTACTCTTAATTTTTTAAGTATGTCATTATTACTAAGCATAAAATTATTTTATTGTTGAAATATTGCACTATTTTTTTTAAGTTTTATCAGCCTCATTTTTATAATCTCCAAAATGCGGATCTATTTTCCAGCAAATTCTTTCGACAGTGTTTTTATTATTTCTTCTGTCAACACTTCTTTGCCTGAACTAATTACCACACGATAACGAAATGTTACTCCCTCCCCTTTCTTTAATGAAAAATTCAATACTTCTTTCCCAGAGCCGATCACTACCCGGAATTTAAAAGTTACCGACTCCCCTTTCTTCAATGAATAATTCAACAACTCTTTTCCATTGCTGAATATTTTTTGTCCCAGCGGATTGGCTGAAAATAATCCGTATCCACGGGCATGCCAGTAGGTTGGATAGCCAATATTTTTTGGATGATCGATAATTGCAATACTGATACTGTCTTTTCCTTTTTTACCATACAGCATGCACCATTCAGCACGGGTGCCCCAGGCAGAATCTCCTTTGTATCTCCTGCTGGTAATATAGTTGCCCGATACAGATTTATCATCAACTCCTTTTACTTTAGTAACGTTACCCTTATCATCAGTAAACACCCTTTCTTCTTTTGAAGGCAGTTCCAGTTCATGCGCTACTCTTAACCCAAGAAAACCATCTTTTACATCGGGCATTGATATATCCTGTTGGGCTGTTAGTGTGGTGATCCTGTCGATGATGCGGATATTATTTTGAGCAATAAAATGAAAGGTAGTTTTTTCATTTAGCAGGATATTTTTATTTATATCCTGCCACTTAGCATGGTAAGTTAAGCTGCCTGTGGCGCCACCTTTTATTTCACTAATTTCTGTGGTTTTGATCCATCCGTAAGATGCTTTTTTTTCAGCAGGTATTGCGGAAGAATTATTCCAGAAATCCAGCCCATTTACATTTTCATAATTCATCCATAAACCAATGTGATGCGGATGATCGATGGGTTCATTTGCCCTGGGTGCAATCGGAAATCCTCTTGTGATGATTTCCCCGTCTGCAGCATAAATTGGGTACAGCACTGGTTTCTCCAGTGAATCAGGATAAATGAATTCAGTAAAAGGCTTGTTGTTAACTGTGATGATTACTTTATTCTGTGAAGAAACAGGAGTTACAGTAATAGTTTGTGCAAGGGTTTTTATACAGAATAATTGAAAACACAAACCAGTAATCAAACTTATCTTTTTTTTCATATGCAAATATTTAGCCTGTGTGGTGATGCACATTAAATGTACAACTTAACAAGTTATTATCGACTGCATCAAAATATGTATTCTTTGGCTTTGCCCCACGGCAAATTGAAATTACAATCTTCTGTTTGAATTTGAATCTCAAAAAAACTGGCACACTATTGTATATACTATCCACTACAAAACAAGAAAAACATTTTACCATTATGAAACCCTCCATCTTTTTAATCTTCACCACAGCATTGATGTTAATTTTTAGTTTCTGTAAAAATGAACATAAAAAAGAAGTGAGCAGGAAAAAGCCTTCTCATGAAGTACACTATATTAAACAAGCTGGCAGCAAATGGTGTAAACTGAATAAAGAAAATAAAAAGGCAATACAAATTGTTACTGCTGTTAACCGGGCAGACTTTAACCATCTTGCTGACATGGATAGCATCATTGTACCTGATGTGCTGGATGGAGACATTTATTATTACCTTCCTTTTCCTTTTACGGTTTCTAAAGTAGAAGACATTGAAAAGCTTATTTTCTTTTCTTATGCCACGCAAACTTTTGGGGCGTATGAATATGGAGAGCTGGTATATTCAGGCGCTACTAATATGGGCAGAAAAAATGACGCCACCCCAACAGGTTTGTATTTTACCAACTGGAAAGCCGAGCAAAGCACCAGCACCGTTAATGATGAATGGGATCTTCGCTGGAATTTTAATATCGAAAATAAACTGGGCATTGGATGGCACCAATATGAAATGCCCGGTTACCCTGCCTCCCACTCCTGCCTCCGTCTGCAGGAAGCTGATGCCCGTTATTTATATGGCTGGGCTGATCCATGGGTGTTGAATAAAGATGCGGTTAAGATAAAAGGCACACCCGTAATTGTTTTTGGCAGTTATGATTTTGATGCTGCAAAGCCCTGGATGCAATTAATAAAAGATCCGCATGCGCTGGATATTAGTGTAAAAGAAATCAATCACATAGTGCAACCGCATTTGAAAACAATTATTGCAGATCAGGAAAATCCGCAGGATCCGGTGGAGAAAAAAAAGCCGCAACCGAAAAAAGAATAATTCTTTTTTTTGTTGCGGCATCTTAAAAATATTTAAAACTAAAATGATTCTGTTATTTTAAAGGCTTTTAAATCCCTTGTATTTTTTGCACCGCAATGGCAGCAAATATGCTAACAAAAAGTCATTGCATAAAACCATTTTTCGCTTTTCTCCAGATCAGCGTTCCACAAACCAACGGTGAGTAATACAATTGATAACAGCGTGGTAAACTATAACTTTTTACATTTTACTCTAATATAGATGTGCATAAAAAACTGTCTTAAAGATATTTTTAAGACAGTTTTTTACAAATTAATAATAACAACTTTACCATGCAGCTAACCCCGTATCGCCTGCCATAAGTCCTGCCACAGTTTGTACACTATTTAACGAGCCATCATTATTTACACTGTAAACAGAAATCGAATGACTCATACTGTTAAGCACATAAAGGAATTTAGAATTTTTGCTCAATGCAGCATCAATTGGTCCGGCATCTGTGGAAGCCGCAACAGATGCAGAAAGATTAAGGCTTCCTTCATTATTTGTATTATACAATGATATTGAATTGGAACCAGTATTTGTTGCATAGGTATATTTTCCATTATTGGTAATCACTACCCAGCAGGCAGCTGTTTGATGTGTAGGTACAGGACCGGTTGTTAAGGAGATTTCGCCATTGTAATTAATATGGTAAGAAGAAACGGCGCTTGCATCTGTTGCACCACCCGCCGCTTCAGATACAAATATATTTCCATTGCGGCCCACTGCAAATCCAAAGGGGGTTGGGGTAGCTGATGTAATGCTATGCATTGCACCGGGTATTCCATGCTCACTTACAGTGTAAGTGATAATTTTATTGGTGGCTTTTTCTGTGATGACTAAATCATTTCCATTATTTACAAAAGAAATCTGTGCCGCTCCTGATGCGCTGGAACTTAGTGACCTTGCAGAGTTTTGAATTGGCTTTAACTTTTCATCATCCAGTCTAAACCCGGAAATATTTCCATCCCCGCCTGCATTCAGCACAAATACAATGTCGCCATGCTGGGTAATACTTACAGGCGTGGTGCCACCAGAGGACACAGTTGATTTTAGCTCTAATCCATTCTCGGTAATTTTAAATGCACTAATGGTATTGCTTCCTGCATTCACTGCAAGCAGCGATTCATTTTCATCAGAAATAATTACTGCACCCTGGTTGCCCAATCCACCGCCACTACCATTACCACCTGTAGGGTAAGAAGCAGAAAAACTCAATTTACCATCTTTACCTCTTTTATATTCCAGCACTTTGTTGCCGGTAGTTTCATTACTGAGTGTATAAACATGCCCGTTGGATACACCTCTTTCTGCAAACACATTACCTGCGTTATTCTTATCAAGATTTACTTCTGCATCTTGTTTATCTGACAGGCCTGCATCTTTTTTACATCCTGCAAAAACTGTTAAGCTAAAAGCTGCTGCTAATAAAAACTTTGATTGTTTCATAATTTATATTTTTAAATGTTAGTGATTGCCTTTTTGATTGGTGTTTATAAAAGTTGTGTGATAAGAAATTTTCTTTCAGTAATAGAAATAGAATTCCCTTCTGCCAACGGACAGTAATTTTTTTTTAATAAATTTTAATGTTGATAATTATTTACGGGCAGGAAAAACAAGGCCGATGTGCAAGCCAGCACCTGATACAGACATGGCACCCACACCCATTCCCTTTAATGGTATCTGCCAATAAGGTGCTATCCTTAATGCAGCCCGTTTGCCTATTTTAAATTCACTTCCAAAACTTACATCAACCACTGTTAAAAAATATCCTTTATTGCTTTCATAGTTAGCGTGTAAATTTTGTTGTACTCCATTTACATCAGCAAAATAATCATTGCTCTCTTGTGTTAATATATAAGATGAGATACCGGTGCCAATAAACCAACTGGATTTTTTTGCAGTGATAAAGTCGTATTTCAATTTAGCCTGTACTTCAAAAACATTAACGCTTCCATTAAGATTGATCAGCTTCATATTAGCAGGCATTGTTGCAGTAGTTTTTGACATATCGAAATATTTGCCATCGCTGTAATAATGTTTAGCAGCATATAACAAACCAGCTTCTGCGGAAAATTTTTTATTAAATCTGTAGCCTGCCAACACCCCCGCATCAAATCCTGTTTTGGTAAAGCCCTGCCCCTTTACCTGGCTGAACTGTGGCCCTGCAACCACTCCAAAGTAAAACCCCTGCCTGTTAAATGGAGCATTTACTTTATTTGCAGGCAATCTATTAACTTCTCCGGTACTGTCTTTGCCGTTGATGATTTCCTTATTTTTTTTCACTTCACTCTCCTCAACTGCTGATGAATGATCTATTCCTATTTTAGTCAATTCCTTTAAAGGAACATTATTTGTTGTGAATGTACTTTCAACAAAATTGTCGTCGGTATTTTCAATACTTCCTGAATTTATATGCGCTGATAATAATTGTTTTAAATTTTTATTCAGTCGATTTTGACCAACGATATTTATTCCATCCCCGGCAAGGGTTTGATATTTTATTTTATCTTTTTTATCAACCGGCTTTTCAATTTTAATCGTGGTTGAACTTTTTTGAATGTTATTAATTGTTTCATCAACCCTTTCTGCGTTTTTTATTACAGGTATATTTTTTACAGTGGCATTTGAAGATAATCGCTGTAAATTATTAGTGTATATAACAAATGTTACAGCAGTTGATACCATAAGAAAAGCCAGGAGTATCAGCCATTTATTTTTTCTCTTTGATTTTTTATTTACAATGACCTCGCTATTCGCCTGTGGAGCCAACACCCCGGCAATATCATCCCAGCCTTTTGCCTCCGTTTTAAGCGGATAGTTTTGTGCTGCCCTGCGGAACAAATCATCCATATCATTTTCTACATACTGCATATTGCGGCATTTTCATTTTTTTTAATTTCATTTTGAATCAGAACCCTGGCCCTTGATAAAGAAGATTTGGACGTGCCGGTTGAAATACCCATTACCGCTGCTATCTCAATATGGTTGTACCCATCTATCACATACATATTAAAAACGGCACGGTACTGGGGCGGCAGATTTTTAATTACTGTAATTAGTTCTTTGTGCAGTAAGAGCTGGTCTGCATCCTGCTCCTTACTGCTCATGTCCCAGACATAATCGGGTATTCCTCCTATTTCCGGCGTCATTTTATTTCTTCTCAACTCATCAATGGCACAATTAATCATGATCCTCTTTATATACCCCATCAGCATTTTTTCATTGTCTGCTTCTTCTCCCCCTACAAAGCGTTCAAAATGTTGAAAGAGTTTTACAAACCCATCGTTCACAATGTCCACAGCTTTTTCGTACCGGTATATGTAACGGAATACAATCTTAAGAGCATACCCATAGTAATGTTCATATACCAGCTTTTGGCACTTGTGTTCTTTCCCTGCACAACCTTTTATTACTGCGGTTATATTTTTCAAAACCCCTGTCGCTTTTATATTAAATTAATCAACAAAGTTCAAGGAATGGCCAGATATATTAAATGTTGTGTTTACCGGCTTTCCTGATTTACTAAAATGTATATACGGCTCTTTATAAAAAGGGTTGCAGTTTTCTATAGAATAAGTAAAAATATATTATATCACACTTGCATAAATCAAAATTTGTTTCTACTTTGATGTCACAAAGGGAAACCCTACTATCTTTCTTCTTCTTTTCAACAGTACCTCTTACACTTCAGGAAATAATTTAAAATATTCTTTAACCAATAAAAACACTATCATGAAAAGTAAATCAAAAAAATCAGCAAATGGTTTTACAATATTTTTAGTAGCCTGTATTATCTTTTCAGCTATTGGATGTAAAAAAGAATTAGCTGTAACTGAAACAACGCAGGGTGCAGCTAATACTTCGGCCCTGGCTAAATCAGCACCAATTACTTTTACAACTAATACAATAATAGATGTTAGTATTGATGTTTTTATTCCTTGTGCTAATGGAGGAGCCGGAGAAACAGCAGTATTAACAGGGCCACTACACATACTTACTACATTTACCATTGGGGGTAACTTTATCAGTGGTAAGGATCATTTTCAACCACAGGGAATTTCTGGTACAGGAGATGTTACCGGAAATAAATACCAGGCAACAGGCCTTACAGAAGATAATTTTAAAGGATCATTAATAAATGGTCAGTTTAGTTATACTTATGTCAATAATTTTAGAATAATCGGTCAGGGGCCCGGCAATAATTTTCTTGTGCACAGTGTTTTTCATCAAACAATTAATGCAAATGGTGAATTAACTTCCTATGTAGATCATTTTTCTGTTGAGTGCAAATAATTTTTTTGTAAAAGAAGAAGTTTTTAAAAAGGAGATTGTTTGAGAATAGAACTTAAATAATCTTTTTTTATTAGTGGCATTGCATCAGTATATTAAGTATTTTTATTTGCTGCTTATTTCAAATAGTTCCCCATCATATAGTTTATCTATTAGCACTTGAAAGCCTGTTTTTTTTAAATCATTTCCGGATAGTGTGGCAATGATTTTGCCATCCATTTGTTTTACACGATACCTATTATCCGGCAGCAGGTAGTTTACAATGGCGTTCAAGAGTTTGGCGGTGGGCTTGCGATGTATTAGCGAAACACCCACACCGAAAGAAAATTAATCTGAGAAGGCAACCATTAGGATTCGGCTTTCGTAGCATATGTAGACATAAAATTTGTAGTTGCTTTTAGTGATCAACTTATATGTTTGAAAGGTTAATCTGATCCTTATGATTCTTAGCCCTTTACAATATATAACATCTAAATTATAACAATCATGAAAAAGAAATCCTTCGTTACCGGCTTCCTTTTATTAATATTTATGTTGAATACAGAAGCCCGTCAAATACAGGTAAATGTTTTAAACTTACAATTTTCACCCAAAAACTTTAGCGCAAATATTGGCGACACCATACATTTTGTTTGGGTTGCAGGAATCCATACCACTACTTCTACTTCAGTACCTGCTGGCGCCGCGGCATGGAATGTACCTATTGATAATACCCATTTATCTTTTTTCTATCGCATAAAAGTAGCTGGCAATTACTCGTATCGCTGTAATTTTCACTTTACAATGGGAATGATCGGTAGCTTTAATGTTCCGTTTGTAACGAAAATTGTTCCATTAAAGGAAGGATCTGTAAATAATTGTACCAATTCAGACAGTATTCAATACAAATGCACTCAAAGTAAGCCTCCCTATAAGGTACAACTTTTCCGTTATGGCCTTGCATTTGGCAGTGTAAGAACTGTACCCGATACTTTACCTTTTACTTTCAGGAGCTTACCACTGGGCAGTTACTTTGCTACAGCAAAGGGCAATAACGGAGCAGATACCGTTTCGGGTAAGAGCAGGATAAGTGTTCTCATGCCCGTTCCTACCCATTTGCTTAAAACTCATATTACGAGCACTAAAGCAACATTAAAATGGACAGGGTATTCCTGTGTTAAATTCTATACTGTACAGTTCCGCCGCAAGGGCACCACCACATGGAACAAAATAAATACATTTGGCAATAAAGATTCTCTCAACCTTACGAGTCTTACACCTAACACAAAATATCAGTTCCAGGTAGCCGCGGCAGATTCGGCACGTAAAATAATTGCCACTGGAAAATTTTCTCCTATTGATTCTTTCATGACAGCAGCATCAGGATTAATCAGCCTAAATCAAGACAAATCAATCAGGAACATATCAGCAGATACGGATGAGCCCGTTACTGTATTTCCTAACCCGGTGTCCGCAAATCTCAGGATACAAACAAAAAATAAAAGTTTTATTGCTGCTGTGTTAAGAGGTATTGATGGCAAGGTGGTTTGGAGTGAATTAAATCATACTTCATTGGAAAGAGGAAAAGAATTGACTGTAAACGTTACCAATATACAGGCTGGCACTTATTTACTGCAGTTGATTGATGTGAATAACAATAGCACTTTTAAAAAAATAATTATAGTGAAATAATTTACCGCCGCCGATGTTGG
>JAYVLZ010000459.1:0-4444 GCA_043759175.1 Chitinophagaceae bacterium
GGAGAGGGTGGGATTCGAACCCACGGTACAGTGTTACCCGTACGACGATTTAGCAAACCGTTCCTTTCGGCCACTCAGGCACCTCTCCTACCTGCCCTGTTTATTAAGGGGTGGCAAAAATACAATTCAACAATGTAATACCCAAAACAAATTGAAAAAAAGCGCAGATAATTTTTAAATGCTTACAAATAAGTAATTAAAACAATCTCAAACAGATCAATAATAAAAATCGGGCATAATGATTATGCCCGATTTTTATTATTTGAATGAGGTAGTATAAAGTTACATAGCAGCCAGTTGTACTTTTTGCTGCAACTCCAATACACTTTCTTTAAAGAGTGAATCTGTATCCATCAGATCTTTAACTGTTTGGCAACTGTGAATTACTGTGGTATGATCTCTTCCTCCAAAATGTTCACCAATTGTTTTGAGTGAATTCTTAGTAAAAGATTTTGATAAAAACATGGTTATTTGTCTCGCCTGAACAATTTCCCTCTTCCGTGTTTTTTGAAGTAGTTTATCATATGGCACATCAAAATAATCACACACCATCTTTTGGATAGCGTCTATTGTTATTTCTTTACTGGATGATTTGACAAAATTTCGTAGCACTTTCTTAGCCAATTCAAGATCAATTTCTCTTTTGTTTAGCGAAGATTGTGCCAACAATGATATGAGTGCGCCTTCCAATTCCCTCACATTACTATTGATATTATAGGCTATATACTTTACTACTTCTTTTGGCATCTCCAGCCCATCATTCTTCATCTTCTTTTCCAGTATCTCAATCTTGGTATCGTAATCTGGTGATTGCAGGTCTGCACTTAACCCCCAGCGGAAGCGGCTTAGCAAACGCTCCTGCACACCTTCCAAATCTTTCGGTGACTTATCGCTTGTTAATATCAGTTGTTTTCCGCTTTGATGCAAATGATTAAAAATAGAGAAAAATGCATCCTGTGATTTTTCTGCCCGGTTAAAAAATTGTACATCATCAATAATAAGTACATCAATTAACTGGTAAAAGTGTATAAAGTCATTGATGGCGCCGTTTCGTCCATGATCAATAAACTGGTTGATAAATTTTTCAGAGCTAACATACAAAACCACCTTATTACTGTGAATACGTTTTACCTCGTTACCAATTGCCTGGGCAAGATGCGTTTTACCCAATCCTACACCACCATAAATTACCAAAGGATTAAAAGAAGTAGTGCCTGGTTTCTCTGCAACTGTTTTGCCTGCCCTCCTGGCTACCCTGTTACAATCTCCTTCAATAAAACTATCAAAGGTATAAGCATGGTTCAATTGCGGATCTATCTGCATCTTTTTAAGACCAGGGATCACAAAAGGATTTTTAACCGGGTTATTTATGACTAGCGGAAAGTCCATTTCATTATTTGAATAAGTTTTAAACCCATGTCCGGGTACATCCATTGTAAGTGGTTTGTTTTTGCTATTACCACTATCCACCATTATTCTGTATTCAAGTCTTGCATCTTTTCCTAATTCTCTTTTCAGTGTTTTAGCAAGCAGGCTTACATAATGCTCTTCTAAATATTCGAAAAAAAACTGGCTGGGTACCTGAATGGTTAAAACCTTGTCTTTTAAAGCTACCGGACTGATAGGTTCAAACCAGGTTTTATAATGCTGCCACTCAACAATATCTTTTATTATCTCTAAACAGTCGTTCCATACCTTAACAAAATCTTTGTCCATTATTCCTTAAGCAATTTATATTGTTGGGTTATTTTTCCTGAATTTACTTTAAATTCCTGTCTTCAGTGTACGAATTAATTTTTCCGGGCAAGGAAGCGAATATCAAAATAAATCGGCAAAAAAAAAATTTTTTATTCACTTGTTTTTTTACCAACTACTACAGTATGGGATTTAGATAAATTATTATTTTTTATTTTCGAAAATTCAAAATCCAGTCTGCCCAATATAATCCCCGCCCAGCCTACCTGGTTTATCAAAACATCATCACCTTTTTTATTTTTTTCTGTCACAGGTGCATCCAAAAAAGTGTGGGTGTGCCCGCCAATAATTAAATCCACATTTTCAGATTCCTTTGCAAGAATGATGTCACATATCCTGTTGGGGTCTTCTTTATACTTATACCCAAGATGACTTAAACATACCACCATATCACAACTTTTTTCCTTTTTTAATTTTTCTGCAGTGCGGTTTAAATTTTCAACCGGGTTTAAATACCGGGTATTCCCGTATAAATTATCCGGCACCAATCCTTTCATTTGTATACCCAACCCGGTAACTCCAATTTTTAATTTTCCTTTTTTAAAAATCTTGTATGGCTGAGATTTAAATTCCATTGGAGTATTGGTAAAATCATAATTGCATAACAGGATGGGGAAATCAGCATGCTGCAATTGCGTAGCAAAATTTTCTAACCCTCCATCAAAATCATGATTACCCATGGTGGCAGCATCATATCTCATAGCAGCCATAGCTTTCATTTCTGGTTCACCTTTATATAAATTAAAATAAGGTGTGCCCTGAAAAATATCTCCTGCATCCAGTAACAATACCCGGTCTTCTTCAGTGCCCTGGAAAATATCCTTCACTTCTGCTGGTAAAACATCGCTTTCTTCCTTTCTTATTTTTTTAATTAATTCTGCTCTGGCTGCCACACCGCCCAAACCCTGGTTTCTGCCTCCATCCATCGGAAAAGGCTCCATCCTGCTGTGCACATCATTAGTATGAAGTATGGTAAGTTTTTTAATTTTATCAGGCGTCAGCATGGATCCCAATAATGAGTTCGAAGTCATCATTGCACCAGCCGCCAATGCTGTTTGTTGTAAAAATTTTCTTCTACTCTGCATTCGTTACACGTTTTTCAATTGACGCAGTAATTTTTTTTCCCTCTTTATTCAGTTTGGTAAAATAATCAATAACAGCATCCCTGAAAAGATATCCATTATTTTGCTGCGGAATAGCTTTAAGCATTTCGCATTCATCCCCTCCATTCGCAATATAATCCAGCAAGGCAATGTTGTATTCTTTGTTTTCATCTAACGCATTGCCGGCTATAAAAATATTGACTGCCAATTTACCTGCCTGTCCGGCAGACAGGTTTTTTATCCGCCATGACATTCCTGCACAAGGCCACCCACCTTTGAAAGCAATATGATTCAACAACTGCTGCAGAAGCTTTCCTTTTAATTTTAACAGTACAATAATATTATCAAATGGTGCCACCTCATAAATTTTTCCAAGAGAAATATTCCCGGCAGGAATTGAAGGAAGACGTATTCCACCAAAATTTATAAGAGCTCCGTCAATATCCGTTTGATACTTTTCTCTTGCCATCAACAGCATCGCATCCGCCAATACGTTCCCCAATGTACTCTCCGGCTGTTTCTTTTCCAACGTCATCCCTGCAATTGCTACCACGCCATTCATGCTATTATTTACACTGTCTGAGTAAGGCTTCAGCAATGTAGTGATCTCATTGCTGGATGATTGTTTCTGCGTAATCCGGTAATCCTGGTATTTTAGGGATTGTGGCTGATAACTTGTGTGGCAGGATATTACAAGAAATGTAAAAACAAGAAGCGGCTGAAACAAGAAAAACTTACGCATGAAAACTCCGGTTATTGGGGCGGAAGGTAGCCATTTTTCAAGTACCAAATCAAAAACAAACTGCAAAAATTTTTATGAGCAAATAAGTTTACTTTTACGCCATAAAACATTGTTATGAGTTATGAATTAACCGGCAAACTCGTTGCCAAATTTGATACGGTACAGCGTACTGAAACTTTCAAGACAAGGGAATTTGCAGTAGAAAAAATAGATGACATTGGGGGCAGAACAGTTACGAATTATGTAAAGTTCCAATCTGTGCAGGACAAAACTTCCATTATTGACAAAGTAAATATTGGCGATGAAATAAAAGTACATTTCAACATCAAAGGATCAAAATGGGAAAAAGAAGGTAAGGTAAATTACATTACCAATTTAGATGCATGGAGAGTAGAACAGGTTCTACAACCGGGTGCAGATAAAGGACCTGTTGATTCTGAATATATGGAGCCATTAGATACCTTCTCCAGCACATCGCCTGATGCAATAGATGATTTGCCTTTTTAGCCGCCCCCCATCCCCTCCCGATAAAAATCGGGATAAATGCCGGGGAATGCAGGGAATATAATTATAGCAGAGGTATTAATAAAATAATGCAGTGCTCTAATAAAATTCCGGAATAAATATCCGGCTTGTTTATGCAACAAAAAATTTCTCTAAAATTACTTCCGCATGAAGCGGAAGATGATGCTGCAATAAAAAAATTAATTGCCAATACTACCGGCAAAAAAATTACTGCTGTCACAGGTTTTCACATCCAGAAAAAGTCAATTGATGCAAGAGGTAAAATCATTTGGGTAAATCTTTCCCTGAATGCATTTATTGATGAACCTTTTCACCAAAG
>JAYVLZ010000460.1:0-2563 GCA_043759175.1 Chitinophagaceae bacterium
TAGACAAGTGAATAACTAAAAACGCTGTAAACCCCTGAAACTTTATTGTGACAGGGGTTTTAGGCTTATGGCCTTTTTTAGCTTGCGGATTTTAGACAACACTGCAATCTTTCAAAAGATTTAACTTCATATTTTAAAGAAAATCAATCAGCGTAATTTATGCGTACACCACTCAATGCCTTTATTTTTATAGTCATCCTGCTTCTGATAGATATGTATATTTTCCAGGCAGTAAAATCAGTGAGTGGATCTGCCTCACCAAGGTCCAGAGCAATTATTTACAATAGTTACTGGTTTATCAGTGGATTGGTAGTGCTTGGTTTTTTAATGTTCTCCATGATAAAGCCTGAGTCCATGCCTAAACTGCTGCGTACTTATATATTCGCTGTTATGATTGGCATATTCCTGGGAAAGCTTACAGCCGTTTTCTTTGTGCTGATGGATGATATCCGGCGTGGTATTCAATGGCTGATGGTAAAAGTATTTTACGGCACAAGGCAGGTTGATACAGAAAGTACAGAAAGTATCAGCAGGTCTGCTTTTTTAAGCTGGCTGGGGCTGGTGGCTGGTGGTGGATTGTTTGGCAGCCTGATCTACGGTTTTGGAAACAAATATAAGTATGAAGTAAAAAATGTAAAGTTGTCTTTTGAAAATTTACCGCCCGGTTTTAAAGGACTTAAAATTTTGCATATTAGTGATATTCACAGCGGCAGTTTTACAGATGCTAAAGCGGTAATGCATGGCATTGAAAAAATAATAAATCAGCAGGCAGACCTTATTTTATTTACCGGCGATCTGGTAAATAATATGGCCATTGAAATGGATGAATACAAGGAGATGTTTAGCAGGATAAAAGCACCAATGGGTGTTTATTCCACTTTGGGTAATCATGATTATGGTGATTATGTACAATGGCCACAGGATGGCATTACCAAAGAACAAAATTTAGAAAACCTGAAAAAGGTGCATGCGGATATGGGCTGGCGGCTATTGATGAATGAGCATGTGGTACTGGAAAAAGGAGGAGATCAAATAGCCTTATTGGGTATTGAAAACTGGGGAGCCAAAGCAAGGTTTCCCAAACATGGCAGGTTGGATTTAGCCCACCAGGGTACAGAAAAATATCCTTTCAAAATATTAATGAGCCACGATCCCAGTCATTGGGATGCCCAGGTATTACCAGGATATCCATCCATTGATTTGATGCTGAGTGGCCACACTCACGGAATGCAGTTTGGTGTGGATATACCGGGCTTTAAATGGAGCCCGGTGCAATACATGTACAAACAATGGGCGGGTGCTTATGCCAAGGAAAAACAACAGTTGTATGTAAACCGGGGCTTCGGTTTTATCGGTTATCCGGGCAGGGTGGGTATTTTGCCAGAGATTACCTTGCTGGAACTTGCCTGATAAGATTTCATTCAATTTTCATATTATATCTTGAGAATGAAGTGCTTTATTCATTATTTTTTTTGTTAGAATTTTTGTTATGGTATGATAATTGTCTGCTGTATTTGCAAAAAATATACTCTATGAAAAAACTTTTTTTTGTATCCTCTGTCATCATTTCTTCTTTTTCAGTAAAATCTCAAAACACGGCTTTAAAATTTGGCGGCGGATTAAATCTGGGTATTCCTGTGCATAATGTGAGTGGAAGCTCAGTGGCAATTGGTGCAGATTTTTTAGCTCATTATTCTGTTACAAATCAGGTAGCTATTACAGGTGATTTTGGTTACACTGCTTTGTTTGCTAAAAATGGCGGAACCACTACCAATATTCTGCCTTTAAGAGCAGGTGTAAGAATTTATCCTGCAGATAATGTTTATTTTTTAGGGAAAATTGGCGCAGGTTTTATTTCAAGCAATGGTTCCAGCGTAACCAGTACTGCTTATTCATTGGGTGGTGGCTACTTAATAAATAATAAGTTAGAGGTTGGTGCTTCTTACGATGGTTATTCAAAGAATGGAACGATAGGATTATTAAATTTACGTCTTGGATTTTTCTTTAAATAAAATCCCAACATTACATCACATAAAATAAAAACCTTGCAATTGCAAGGTTTTTATTTTATGTGAATTTTTATTCAGCGGTTTTTATTTTCTTAATCATGTTTGCCCCTGCCTTTATGCCCTCCATGATTTTTATGCTTATGGCGGTGATGTTTTTTTACCTGGCCAGGTGCATAATCTGTAGCTTCTCCTCCATATATATTTTTTGCCTGTTCCGGAGGTAAGTGTTTCCTTTTTCTGTGATATACAGTCCTGTGATCTCTATGGTTATCACCTCCATTAATAATTCCTGGAAGACTGGTTTGCCTTCTCTTATCAGTTGATGTCTTTTTTGGGCCCGAACCAGGTACAACATCATAAATGCTTTTTTGTGCATAAGATGCTGAGATTGATAAAATGAGTGCAGATAATAAAAGAAATCTTGTTTTTTTCAGCGTAATAATTTTCATAGTTTATAATGGCTTTGTTGCATGAATGTGTGTGGATAAGTTTTATTATTTCGAAAAAGGTTGAATGTTACCCACATAGGTTAAAATAAAGGATATAGTTAAGTT
>JAYVLZ010000461.1:0-6129 GCA_043759175.1 Chitinophagaceae bacterium
AGCAAATTATTCTTACTGAATTCCCTGAAATAAATTCCTGGCCAGCTTGCAGGGAGATCTTTATAATCTTCGTCCAGCCTGTCTCCGGCAAAAGTTACGGGCTGTGCTTTTGTGCCATTGATAATTAAAGTACCATCCACCAATATAGGTGCATTGGCATGTGAATATATTCTACAGCCCGGATCAATATTAAGCGTAATGCTGGTGTCTATCTGCAGGCTTCCTAATATTACATAAGGCAGGTTATTGCTCCAGGTTCTGTTTTCTCTAATTACTCCGTTACGCAGAAAGTTGGCATTTTGCCCGTATGCTTCTAATTGAATAAAGCGGTTATTGCCATTATAATTTATCTCAATGCTATCTTTTACTATAAAAGGTAACCCGGAAAGATTGGGATCAATACGAACCGTTACAAAAACATACAAACTGTCATTGGCGGCTAATTCCACATCGTTTACCCGGGATGCAGGTACACCGTTGATATTGATTTTAAAAGAAGAAGCATCGCCACCAGCCAGTTTAATACTATTAAAAAGCAGTTTTTGATTATTGGTATTATTGATCTTGAAAGATTGGGTAACCGAACCAATGCTTGTAAAAACGGTATCAAACTTCACAGTATCGGCACTTGTATTTATCGTTGCATCCGGACTGCTGATAAATGAATCTTTATTACAGGAAGAAAAAAGGAAGCAACAGGCAACAATGAATGTACAGTGACAAATTGATTTGATCACCTGTTTTAATATCAAAAGCATTTTCAAAAGTAACTGTATTTTTAATTTATTTTGATTTGTTGATTGCCGCATTATTTAGAAGCAATTGTTAGTGTGGCAATACTTAAACTAACAGTCGGTACTTTCAGTAACACCATACCTGCTGCTTCCAAAGTGGCACCCGTAGTTACCACATCATCCACCAGTAATAAATGTTTTCCTTTCAAAGCATCCATATCATTTACAATAAAACTGCCTTCTACATTTTCCCAACGCTCTGTACGATGTTTTTTTGTTTGTGTTTCGGTATAACGCTGGCGGACTAATTTATTTGTAACTACAGGTATATTCATTACTTGAGACATGCCGTTACAGATAATTGCTGCCTGGTTGTAACCTCTTTTTCTTTCTTTCTCCGGATAAAGCGGTAATGGTATTAATGCATCAATGTTATCAAAACGTTTACTACTTAGCAGGGTCTTTCCCATCATCTCTCCCAGATACAAACCAATTGACTGGTTGCTTTTATATTTAAGCTGATGCACCAGGTGTTGAATCAGCGCATCTTTGTCAAAATAAAATTCGCTGTGGGCTGCTTTCAAATGTATGCGCCCCCAAAAAATTTCTTCTACGGGATTATTCGGGTGCGTTGCAAAACCTGTTACCGGTAAATTATTTAAACACCTGGCACATAATAAATTTTCTTTCGGCAGAATATCACTTCCACATCCTGTACATATGTGAGGATAAAACAAGTGGGCTGTATTTTGAAAGATTTTTTTTAATCCCTGCATTTGTCTTTATTCAATTTTAAAATAAGTATCTGTACAATTCTTCCACTTTAGCCAGTGGCACCACTTCAATATTATATTTCAGATTTGCCATTGATTTAGCATTGTATTTACTCACAATTATTTTTTCAAAACCTAATTTCTCTGCTTCTGCTATCCTTTGTTCTATACGGTTTACTGCTCTTATTTCTCCACTCAATCCAACTTCACCCGCAAAACAATAGTGCTGGTTGATCGGTACATCTTCATAACTGCTAAGTAATGCACTCACTATTGCAAGATCAATAGATGGATCTTCCACCTTTAAACCGCCGGCAATATTTACAAAAACATCCTTCACTCCAAAATGAAATCCACCTCTTTTTTCTAATACCGCCAACAGCAACTGCAATCTTCTTAAATCAAATCCTGAAACAGTCCGCTGCGGTGTGCCATACACACTTTGCGTTACCAAAGCCTGACCTTCTATGAGCAAAGGCCTTATGCCTTCTATGGTGGCAGCAATGGCAATGCCGCTCAACTGTTCTTCTTTTTGTGTAATTAAAATTTCAGAAGGATTACTTACTGCTCTCATTCCATCACTGGTCATTTCATAAATACCCAACTCGGAGGTAGAACCAAAACGGTTCTTTAATGTTCTTAATATACGGTATGCATAGTGACGGTCGCCTTCAAACTGCAATACCGTATCCACCATATGTTCTAAAATTTTAGGACCGGCAATGGACCCATCTTTAGTAATATGCCCGATGATAAATACGGGTGTGTTTGTTTCTTTGGCAAAGCGCTGTAATTCTGCAGCAGTCTCTCTTATCTGGCTCACACTGCCTGCGCCACTTTCCACAAATGGCGATTGCAATGTTTGTATAGAATCAACAATTACTAATTGTGGTTTTAATTTTTTTATCTCCTGGAAAATAACCTGCGTACTTGTTTCAGTAAGCAAATAAAAATTTTCATTTGATGCTGGGCCTGTCGAAGCACCAAGCCGATCTGCTCTCATTTTAATTTGCTGTTCGCTTTCTTCACCGCTTATATATAATGTAACAAGATCTTTAAGCTGCAATCCGATTTGTAAAAACAAAGTTGATTTTCCAATACCTGGTTCACCAGCAACCAACACTATTCCACCCATTACAATTCCGCCACCCAGCACACGATTGAGTTCTGCATCTGATGTAATAATTCTTTGTTCTGCAGCGCTGCTTACTTCATTAATAGAAATGGTTTTTATTTTCTCCTTACCATTATAATTTTTCCATTCTCCTTTTTCTGCTTTATCATTTCCTTTTACCACAATTTCTTCCACAAATGTATTCCAGCTTTCACAGTTAGGACATTTACCTGACCACTTAGCACTTTCATATCCACAATTCTGACAAAAAAATGCTGACTTAGTTTTACTCATGTTGTAAATGTAAAAAGGAAAATGAAGTATTAACTATTTTAATGATTACAAAAAATAACGTCTTCGTTTTTATCATCAAATTGCAAATAAACGGAAGCAAGTTTTTTTATAAAAATTTAGAAGCATGTATGAAATATTGAAGAGAAAAGAGAAAGCAATCAATAAAGATGAATTCCTGAAAAGTAAAAGGGTCAGCATTTCTGCTGACCCTTTGTACTTACTAACCCATTAAATTCTATTGCTAAATTACTAATTGCCCCCACATAAAAAAATAAAATTTTGGGGATGTTAATAAGTTTTAATCAGCTACTAACGGGGTCACATATGTGTTTTTTTGTTTATAAATATCTAAACATCAATTTGTTACAAGCATGTTAACTGATGAATATTTTCATTTCTGCTAAAAATATTTTAAAAAAATAATTATTTAATTTAGTTTACAAAATAAACTACTCTATATTTGTAATATATTTATAGCACATGAAATATATTATAACTGCTTTATTACTATTGTGTTTTATAATAGCAAAGGCACAGGTAACAATTTCTGGTCGGGTAACAGATAATAGGAACAAACCATTGGCGGGAGTAAGCATTCAATTAAAAGATTCCTATGATGGGGCAACTACAGATTCTGCTGGAAGTTATTCCTTCATTACTGATGAGAAAGGAGAACATTATCTCCAAATTACCACATCCGGCTATTTTGCTGTAGTCCAAAAAATTGTAATTGGCACCTCTGCAATGGTTCAAAATATATTTTTAAAGGAACAGATCACAGAATTAAAGGCAGTAGTGATAACAGCAGGTTCCTTTGAAGCAAGTGATAAAAACAAAGGAGCTGTTCTGAATTCACTGGATATTGTGACCACACCCAGTGCTAACGGAGATGTGACCAGCGCATTTAAAACTCTGCCCGGTACCCAGCAGGTAGGTGAGAGTGAGGGCTTGTTTGTTAGAGGTGGTTCAGCTACTGAAGCCAAGATATACATGGATGGCAACCTGGTAAACAATTTCTTTTACAGCAGTACGCCTGGTATTGCCACACGGGGCCGGTTCAACCCATTTTTATTTAAAGGAACCATTTTTAGTTCGGGAGGTTATTCTGCTTTATATGGCCAGGCATTATCTTCTGCTCTAATTTTAGAAAGCACGGATTTGCCTGAAAGATCACAGGCAGATGTTGGAATTTCTGTGGTGGGAGTTGGCGGCGGTATTCAGCACCTGGCAAAAAATAAGCAATCATCCTGGGGCGTTTCTTACAATCATACCAACCTCTGGCTTGGCTTTAAAATAAATAAGTTTAAACAGGATTTTTTTAACATCCCGGTGTACAATCAACTGGATGCTAATTTTAGAATAAAGACAAAAAGTGGTGGCTTCATTAAATATTACTTTTACGTAAGTGGCAATAAAACCGGTTTCCGAAGTGCTGATATTGATTCCCTGGTGCTAAAGAATGCTTTCCAGATAAAGAACTTAAACACGTACCAAAACATCAACTGGAAAGACAGGATTGGCAAAGGCTGGAAGATAAACACCGGCATCAGCTTCAGTACTAATAAGGATGATATTATTAATGAACTGCAGGATGCATCCAACAAAAAAGTAATTATTGAAACACCCGCTTATTTTGCGGCTAAGAATTTTTCTCTCGAAAACAGGGCCAGTTATGCCCAGGCGAGAGTGGTGATGGAGAAAAAATTAGCAGGCCTGAGTGCTTTAAGATTTGGCAGCGATTATTTCTACAGCAATGAAAAGACAACCTACACTTTATATGACGGCCAAAAATATACAGAAAAGGTAATTGATAAAATTTTTGCTGGTTTTGCAGAAGCCGATGTTTACATAACTAACAACCTGGCTGCAAAACTTGGTCTCAGGATAGAACATTCTGAAGTGCTTTCTAAATGGAATATTGCTCCAAGAGTATCACTGGCATATAAATTTCAGGATAACAGCCAGGCCTCCTTTGCTTATGGAATTTTTTATCAAAATCCAGAAAGAAGATTGTTACCAGCACTTGCATCTGTTGATTATTCAAAAGCCACCCATTACATTTTACAATATTCAAAGCAATCGAAAGATTACACTTTTAGAACAGAATTATTTTATAAAAAGTACAACCGTCTTTACAAAACTGATTTCAATGATTTTGGTCAACAGGTGGCAGCTAATACATTGGGTTACGGAGATGCAAAAGGAATTGAATTCTTTTGGAGAGACAAGAAAACTTTTAAAAATGTTGATTACTGGATTTCTTATTCTTACTTAGATACCAAAAGAGATTACCTGAATTTTCCTGCAGTAATACAACCATCCTTTGCCACCAACCATACAGCATCTTTTGTATTCAAACGTTTTGTGTTGCCATGGAAAACAGGATTTAACTTGAGTTACAACTTTGCAACAGGGCGGCCTTACTACAGGATTGCTTATGATAATGCACAAAGTAAATTTGACATCACTGACCTGGGAAAAACCATCAATTTTAACAGCATGAGTTTTAGTGTGAATTATATTCCTTCACTTGGGAAAAAAGATACAAAATCATTTACTGTGTGGGTGCTGGGTGTAAATAATGTATTGGGTCAAAACCAAGTATATAGCTACAATTACAGCAATGATGGCACAAGAAAAGAAGCTGTTACGCCACCAAGTAAAAGATTTATTTTCATCGGATGCTTTTTAAGTTTTGGAATAGACAGAACACAGGATGCCATTAACAACAATTTGTAAAATAAATAATCAACTATCATCTTAAATTAAAATGAAAATGAAAAAACTATCTATCCTTACTGCATTTATATTATCAGCAGTATGCTCCTTTGCACAAAGCGAAAAATATGTAGCAGCAATGAAAAAAAATCTTGCCGGTATGGATTCCAGTTTTAAAAGCCCGGCAGATCTGGTAAAATTAGCTAACAGCTTTGAGCGGATTGCAACTGCTGAAAAATCACAATGGTTACCTTATTATTATGCAGCTTTTTGCCAGGTGAACGCAGGTTTTATGGAACAGGATAAAAGTAAAACAGATGGCATTGCCGATAAAGCAACTGAATTCATTAAGAAGGCTGATTCATTAGCTCCCAACAACTCTGAAATATCCTGCATCAAAAGGGCTTTGTTGCATGAATGTGTGTGGATAAGTTTTATTATTTCGAAAAAGGTTGAATGTTACCCACATAGGTTAAAATAAAGGATATAGTTAAGT
>JAYVLZ010000462.1:0-7802 GCA_043759175.1 Chitinophagaceae bacterium
GCAAGGGATAAATTAGTGACTTTTTAATTTGTTCAATAAAGATAAAAAGTACAAGAGTGCGACGCCAATGAAGCTTAATAGCAGCACTTCGGCCTGGCCAAAAAAAAACCGGCTCACGTTTTTATCCCTTGTGCAGTATAGTTGTTTCAATTTTTATGCTGGCTTATACCTAATTCCAGCTTAGAATTTATTCTTCCACATCATGCTTTCCACAGGTTTGTTTATTTGACCGCTGTATTTGGCATTTTTCTTCTGGTTATATTTTATTTCAATTTCACCATCCACAGGGAAATATATCAACTGCCCAATGGGCATTCCACCGTAAATTCTTACCGGTTGTTTTACCGAAATTTCCAATGTCCAGTTTCCGCAGAAGCCAACATCACCTTTACCGGCTGTGGCATGTATATCAATACCCAAACGGCCGGTGGATGATTTACCTTCCAGAAATGGAACATGACTATGGGTTTCTGTATACTCTAATGTTACACCCAAATAAAAAATATGCGGCAGCAGTACAATACCTTCTTCCGGAATTTCAAAATGAATAATCTCGTTATGCTTTTTTGAATCCAGTTCATTGTTCTTGTAAGTGGCAAGGTATTTACCCAAATGCACATCATAACTGTTACTGCCCAGGCATTCCCTGTCGTAGGGTTCTATTTTGATAGTGCCTTTTTCAATTTCCTGTAAAATCCTGGTATCACTTAATATCATGTTATTACTTTAGTTTGCTCCTTAAATGTGATCAAATAATATTGATGCAATTATTGATTTTTTTGCAGGTTGCTAATTTGATTCTTTAATTTTAGAATCTCAAATCTAAGCGCTGTTTATGCCAATGGTTTATCAACAAAATATCAACCCATCTACCCGGCTGGGTGTTTGGCACATTGCAGAGCCGGAATCTTTTTTTATTGAACAGGTTCCTGTGCAAAGAAATATCACCCATCCGCATAAAAGATTGCAGCACCTGGCAGGCAGGTTATTATTAAAAGAACTTTACCCAAACTTTCCTTACGGGCTGATAAGAATAGCTGATACCCGGAAGCCATTTTTAGAAAATGAAGCATATCATTTTAGCATTTCTCATTGCGGAGATTATGCTGCTGTAATAGTAAGTTCTGAAAACAGGGTTGGGGTAGATGTAGAACTGATCAGCAGCAAAGTAGAAAAAGTGAAACATAAATTTCTATCCGCTACCGAGCAGGAACTGTTACATGAATTGGTGCAAGGTAATCCTTTAGGTCATCACACAAAGTTTTTAACGCTGGCATGGAGCATTAAAGAATCATTGTTTAAATGGTATGGTGATGGTGCGATGGATTTTATTGAACACCTGCAAATTCAGAATATCATGGCAGATGATAATTCAGGAATTGCACATTGTAAAATATTAAAAGGACAAGAGATCAGTTTAACGGTTCATTTTTTATTCTTTAATAGTAATTGTATTTCCTGGGTGGTAAGCTGATTCAATTTTCAGTCTCCCCACATTAACCCTCAATAATATTTGTATCATCCGTTCCGTCCAGCAAAGGAATATCACCAACAGAAGCCCCGGCAATTCCTTTTACTGAACCGTACAGGCCGCTGGTACTGATCAAAACTTTTTCTAATTGCTTTTCTCTTTCCTTCCACATTTTTTCCATTTGAATCCTTTCTCTTGTGATGCTGTTTTTAATTGACATAAAGCCTTCAACAATTGCTTCCATCTGTCCCCTGAATTCATTACCTGTTAAATAATCATACAGCATCTGCATTTTATCACCTTTGTTTTCCTGGCTCTTTTGTATTTCATTAATTTGTATAATTCCATTGCGTAATAAATGAGCCACACTGTTTACTTCATTGAAGTTGCATATCCATATTCCGTCCCTCTCACCAAAGCGTTCCATATCTTTTGGAAATACCTGTGTTACCAGTATAGCCACATCGGCCCCACGGTTACGTTTATCAGTTTTTAATTTATCTGTCCAGCTGTTACTCCAGGTTTTGGTACGCTTGCTTTCATAAATAATTTTACCACATTCTGTACCACTATTATTTCTTACAATCTGAATACAGTCTGCGCCTTCCACACCTTTACCCACTTCTTCAATTTTATCAAAAGGAAAAATGTCTTTCAATATTTCTTCCAGTAATAATTCCTGCACTTCTCCCTGCCGCTGCATAGAACCCTGTTCTGCCCTGCGTTTCATTTCATCGGCTAATTTTTTTTGTTCTTCTAATTGTATATGCAGCTCTTTCAGTTTAAGTTGATATTCTGTTTCTTTCAACTGGTTTTTTTCTGATTCCTGGTTGCGTATCTGTTCTGATAAAGATGCTCTTTCCTGCTGTAATTTTTTTTGCAGCGTTATTTCCATTTCAGCTTCTTTGTTTTTCAGTTGTTGTTCTTTCTGTAAAAATTCTAGTTCTTTTTTTCTTGCTGCTGCCAGTTTTTCTTCATTGTCTTTGTTATTATTCTCCAGCATCCGCATTTTGTTTTCAAAATCTGAAGTAATAGATTTTCTTAGTTGCTCCTGCAACTCAGTTTCCATTTTCAGCTTTTCCTGCTGTAGTTTTTGTGCAAATATTTCATTCTCTTTTTTCTTCTTTTCCTCAAACGATTGTTGATCCAGAAGGAGTTTCTTTTTATCCTCTTCTATTTTACTTAATAACTCAGTACGTTTATCCTGATACTGCTGCTGGTATTTTTGTTCCAGTTCAGCGGCAATCACATTTTCCACATCAAACACATGGCCGCAGTTGGGACACTTTATATCGTTTGGCATTGATTTATTTTTATACAAGATAAGAAGAAGAGATTTATTTCATTACTGTTAAGAACAGAAATCAGATTGCCATTTTAAAATGGATATTATATAAACAAAAACCTCCCGTGAACAGGAGGCTTTTGTTATACTATTTTTAGAAAATCTTTTTATTCAACAATAGTAACCTTGAGTACATTGGTAGGTAAATGTAAATTAACAGGTGTGCTGCCCGTATTCACCACAATATTACCTGAATGAAGGAAGCCTCTTTCTTTTAAAATATTTATCTGATCAAAAAAGATGTCATCTAAACTCTCTTCTTCTGCATAGTAAAATGCTCTTACACCCCAGCTTAAACTCAACTGGTTGATCAGACTTCTTTCTTTACTAAAAATAAACAGTGGAACTTTTGGCCGGTAGCTGCTGAGCATAAAAGCGGTATAGCCGCTTTGTGTCATACCCAGCAGTGCATCTGCATTTACATCCTTAGCTAATTTACAGCCGCTGTAGCAAATTGCATCGCTTAAAATAGATGGTGAATGTGGCTGTGGTGTTAAAATATCATCCCTGTCATAATTATACAGGCTGCCTTCGGCCTCCAGGATAATTTTACTCATAGTTTCTACAACCAGTGTTGGATATTTACCCATCGCAGTTTCTCCACTCAGCATCACTGCATCTGCACCTTCCAATACAGCATTGGCAACATCGGTTACCTCACTACGGTTTGGTTTGGTACGTTCCATCATACTCTCCATCATTTGCGTAGCTACAATTACAGGCTTAGCCCGGTGCATGCATTTTAAAATGATTTCTTTTTGGATGATGGGAACTTTTTCAATGGGCACTTCTACACCAAGATCACCCCGGGCAATCATGATGCCATCGCTTTGTACAATAATATCCCTGATGTTTTTTAATGCTTCAGGCATTTCTATTTTAGCAATGGTTTTTATCTTACTGTTTTTTTCTTTGATGCGTTTTTTTAATGCGATGATATCATCCGCATGTCTTACAAAAGAAAGCGCTACCCAGTCCAGGTTTTGTTCAATGATAAAAGCAAGGTCAGTAATATCCTTCTCCGTAAGAGAAGGCATGGTGAGTGACGAGTCTGGAAGATTAACTCCTTTTTTAGGAAGCAATATACCGCCCAGTGTTACAGAAATTTTTACTTCCTTATCATTTAATATTTCAACCACCTTTACTTCCATTTTTCCATCATCAAGGAAAATGCGTTCTCCAAATTTCAGGTCTTTGGCAAGGTTTGGATAGGATACATAGATACTCTCTTTTGTGCCAACAATCTTATCTGTGGTGAAAATAATTTCATCTCCGGGATTTAATTCCAACTGACCATTTTCCAGGTCACCCACTCTTAATTTGGGTCCTTGTAAATCGCCCAGTATGGCTAAGTTGTAAGGTTCGTTTTTGTTAATCTCTCTTATCAGTTCGATAATATGTGCTTTGTCTTCGAAAGAACCATGAGAAAAATTCAGCCGGAATACATTTACACCAGCTTTTACCAAATCCAGTAATTGATCGTAAGTAGAACAGGCGGGCCCTACCGTGGCAACTATTTTTGTTCTTTTAATACTGTGCTGTAAGCCAGCTTCCTTATCCATCTCCTTATGAAGATACTTACCAATATTTTTACTCATAATGACTATTTAGTGTTTGGGGTTTACTGTTTGTTTGATTGGAATTGTAAACAATAAACTAAATTCTGTCTTTAAATTTTGTGCCTTTGTGTTCTGTTTTATTTAGATATTCCATAAAAGAATAAATTTTTGCACCAATAACGTCAGCGTGTTGATAATAATTATTAAAAACTTCTTCTGAAATTAATTGATAATCTAAAACTCTATATAATTGCGATTTTACTTCATCTGCTGAACCTTTGGCAATTGAGAGAAACTGTACAAATTCCAGCCTGCTTCCCCTTCCAAAACCCTCAGCAATATTATCCATAACAGAACCGCTGCTGCTTTTTATTTGTTCTTTCAATTTAAATTCGTGGGTAAAATTATCTTGCATTGTAAGCTGTTTGATAGCTTTAGCAAGTTGCCTTGCTAATTGCCAGCTTTCCAAATCTTCAAATCGTTTAATGGTTGCCACAAAAAATAAATGATTGGTTTAAATGTCAGGGATAAACTCAAGGCTATAAACAATACCACAAACTGTAAACTGCAAACCGTAAACCGTAAACCGTTCAACTCGCCAATATCTTTACAATTTTCATCCATTCTTCGCTGATGCGTTGTTTCTTTTTTACAGCCTCGTTCAGTGGAATATAATGCATACGGTTATTTACAATACCTATAAATACATTAAACTTGCCGTCTTTCAGGCACTCCACCGCAGTGTATCCCATCCTGCTGGCAATCAGCCTGTCGAAGCAGCTTGGAGAACCCCCTCTTTGTATATGGCCAAGGATACATACTCTTACTTCTAATCCCTGCAGCCTGTCTTTAATAATCTTGGCAACATGATCTCCGCCACCAAATTCATCACCTTCTGCTACCACAATCAGGTTCACCAGTTTATGCCTTCTTTCTTTTTCTGCCAGGCTTTTTATTATTTCTTCAATATCTGTTTTACGTTCCGGTATTAAAATATTTTCAGCACCGGTTGCAATACCGCTATGTAAGGCAATATAACCGGCATCCCTGCCCATTACTTCAATTACAAATAAGCGGTCATGTGCATCGGCTGTATCCCTGATTTTATCAATTGCTTCCACTGCCGTATTTACAGCGGTATCAAAACCAATAGTGAAATCAGTACCGGCAATATCTTTATCAATGGTGCCTGGTAAACCGATACAGGGAATATCATATTCGTTACTGAAAATCTGGGCACCCCTGAAACTGCCATCGCCGCCAATAATTACCAACCCGTCAATACCATGTTTTTTTAAATTATTGTAAGCCTTTTTTCTTCCTTCAGGCGTAAAAAAATCTTTGCACCGGGACGTTTTTAAAATTGTTCCTCCTCTCTGTATAATATTTGCCACACTGCGGCTCTCCATTTTAAAAATATCATTTTCCACCATCCCGGTGTAGCCACGCATAATACCATACACTTCTAAACCATAATATATACCGGAGCGGACTACCGCTCTTACACATGCATTCATACCAGGTGAATCACCTCCGGATGTAAGAACTCCAATCTTAGTTACCTTTTTTTTCATATCTAATAAAAAAATGTATTAAAACTTAAATCGTATCTAAGTTAATTTCAAAATAAATGATGATATATTAAAATATCGCAAGTGCCAAATGTACATATTTATAGTTAATTGTTAAATATTCAATTTAAATTGACAGGGTTGCTAAAACTGTTTTTCCGCATACACAAAGGCTTCCAGCATTATTGAAAAAATCTTTTCTTTCAATTCCTTTGCTGTGATATCAGCAGATGAAACTGCAGGTAAAAATTGCATTGTTAACCTTGTTGGCATCAAAAAAAATGTTTTGTTTATTGGCATTGCTTTGCCCGTTCCGGAAATGATACATGGAATAATATCTTTTTTTGCATCAATTGCTAATTTGAATGCGCCGTCATAAAATTGTTTTAAAGGTTGATTGGTATGGTTACGGGTGCCCTCTGGATACAGGCACATGTGCATGCCTGAGGCCAGCACTTTCAGCATTTGATCGTAACTTCTTCTGCGGCTAATTTCATTTTTTCTATCAACCAAAACAGCACCTCTTCTATAAAATTGTCCGAATATCGGAACTTTTGCAAAAGAGGCTTTGGCAATGGTTTTATTGGGCCCGGGAACATAAGGTGCAGACAGCGGTGCATCCAGCAAAGCATTGTGATTATATACCACTACATAATTTTCTCCTTCTTTAAAATTTTCTCTTCCATATATTTTTGCCGGGCACCCAATTAGCATCAGCCACACATTCATCCACCATCTTGATACGGCAATAAAATAATCCTGTCCTTTTTTTTCCGGCATTAGATAAGAAAGCATGGATGGAATAAAAATGATAAGAAAAGTTATAATGAATGTGATAATTCCCCAGAGTGCCCATATTCTGCCAAAAATATTTTTAAAAAACTCCACTGCTGGTGCTGTTGACCTTTTTCTTTTTTCAAATGGTTGTTGCATAAAAGTAAATATGTTTCCATTTTTAATAAAACGGGAAATTTTATGGGGTTAGTAGCTTCCAGTCAATTGGTTCCATTGCCTGGTCTGTCAAAATTTTATTGGTCTTTGAAAAATGTTTACATCCAAAAAAACCTTTGTCAGCACTGAAAGGAGAGGGGTGAGCTGCTTTTAAAACAAAATGTTTGGTCTCGTCAATCAACAACTGCTTTTCTTGGGCAAATTTACCCCACAATAAAAAAACCACTCCCTTCTTCTCATCAGAAATTTTTTTGATAACTGTATCTGTAAAATCCATCCAGCCGATTTTTGAATGGCTGGCTGGCTCATTTGCTCTTACAGTTAGTATGGCATTCAATAATAAAACGCCCTGCGCTGCCCATTTGGTAAGGTTGCCGTATTCTGCAGGCATAGGGATACCGGTATCCTGCTGGATTTCTTTGTAAATATTCATTAATGATGGCGGCGGTTTAATACCATTTGGAACAGAAAAACTGAGTCCATGAGCCTGGCAGGGATTGTGATAGGGGTCCTGCCCCAGTATTACAACTTTTACTTTATTAAATGGTGTTTGATTAAAAGCATTGAAAATGAGCGGCCCCGGCGGATAGATAATTTTGCCGGCAGTTCTTTCCATTTTTAAATGGGTTACCACTTCTAAAAAATAAGGCTTGGTAAACTCATTATGCAGCACTTCCTTCCAGGATGATTCAATTTTAACGTCCATATCGCAAAGATGATAGAAAAAGCGTACAGCAAAGTATCAAATATTTTTTAATGCTGCAATGGTAATATGTGCAGGAAAGCGATGGAAAATTTTCAGGACCAAATGGCTTTGTTGCATGAATGTGTGTGGATAAGTTTTATTATTTCGAAAAAGGTTGAATGTTACCCACATAGGTTAAAATAAAGGATATAGTTAAGTT
>JAYVLZ010000463.1:0-7305 GCA_043759175.1 Chitinophagaceae bacterium
GGTGATGCCCTGTCACTTCCCATATTATATTCAGAGCCGAGTACTCCTTCTCTTGTGATGTTATTAGGATAAGTTCTGTTAAATCCCTTTTGTGGATAAGCTCCATGATACATGATCATAATCTTATGTTCTGCACAGGCTTTTGCTATGCGGTAATAAAAATTAATTGTCTTTTGATCATCCCTGTCAATAAAATCAGTCATGATATAATCAACACCCCATTTATTAAACCTGTTCAATGCACTGTCTAATTGCCTGTCCAAAGTGTTTGCCAGTGTCCACATGCTTATTTTTATTCCCTGCTCCTTTGCATATTGAATGATGGAATCCATATTAATATCCGGGTTGATTTTAAACAGGTCGAGGTTATCGCTCCACCCTGCATCCATCATGATCCTTGTAAAGCCAAAGCGCTTTGCAAAATCAATATAATATTTATAAGAGTTTGTATTGATGCCGGTTTTAAATGGCACATTGAAAAGATTCACACCAATAATCCATTCATCTGTTGCCTTGCCCGGTGTGATCCATGAAGGGTCAGCAATTCTTGAAGGTGAAGCAAGCCTATAAACAATATCATTGGATGGCAACTGCCTGTCTTCTTCTGCAATCATCAGCACACGCCAGGGAAAACTCCGGGTGCCTTTCGTCTTTGCAATATAGTCTGCTCTTTTAGTTACCAGTGCTTGTGGATACATATCCACCGTTAGTTTTTCTTCCAATGGATATTGAGCAAATATTCCCCTAAAACCGGATGAACCTGTTGGTGATAAAAACATCCCGGGATAATCTTCCAGGTCTGATTCGGTGATGGCAATTTTTGGATTTGATTTTGGGACAACCAGTAAAGGCGAATAAGCCATTTCACTGGTTTGTATTGAATCTAATTTTCTCAACGGATACAATTCTTCAAAGCTGGTATGAAAAATATCCGCATCCCCTCTTTTATGAATGCCGGGAAAATATACAACAGGATTTCCAGGAAAATTAAATTCTGCGATCTCGTTTTGGATAGTTATTGAATCTTTAAAGCGGGTCAAAAAACGGTATGCCACGCCATCATCATACAGCCTGAATTGAATGGTGTAAGGTTGCCTGAACTGAATGGACAACTCATTGTAAACATCAGCGATCATTTTTCTTTTATCCGGTACGGGAGAAATAATCTGCTGCGATTCTTTTTTTACTGTGGATGATTTAATGCCATTATTAACAGAGAAGGTTTTGTTATTTGCAAGAATCAAATCAATAGCGGAAGGTTTGAGTATTTCAATTCCGTTATGATAAATTGTATACTGCAGATTTTTCTCCATCCATATCTTAACGCAAATATTTCTGGATGGCGAGCAAACCGATAAAGTATCCAAAGCCCATGCGCTGACATAAAAGCCGGTAAGCATTAATACGAGCAGGTGTTTTTTCATGGTAGATTTCATTGCAATTTATTTGTACTACAGCATTCATCATCCCGGAAAACTCCGGGATGATGAATGAATTTGTTTTAAGATATACTATTCCTGATAAGAAATGAGCAGATTCAATTTATTTTACAATATTAAAAATCTAATTATAACCCGGGTTCTGTGTTAAATTAGGATCTGCAGCTATTTCGCTGAGCGGTATTGGAAAGAAATAATTATACTCTTTAAAATTCCTTACCGGATCATAATCAAGGTTGCCACCTGTATTTGGTGTTCCGTAAGTATAATGCAATACACCATTGCCATCTTTGGTAACAAATACTCCCTGTGTGGTAATATTATTTGTTACAGAAGCTATTTTCCACCTTCTTACATCCCAAAAACGATGTTCTTCAAAAACCAATTCCACTTTTCTTTCATTTTGAATTCTATCCCTCATCTGGCTCTGAGATAAACCGGAAGGTAAGCCTGGTATCCCGGCCCTGCTGCGAACTTCATTGATAGAAACATATGCATCGGCCGGCCCCTGTGCTTCATTGATTGCCTCTGCATAATTTAATAGAATTTCAGCATACCTGAAATTGATCCAGGGTTGATTTCCCTGGCCTGCTCCCAATACTTTACCCGTATTATCATATACTGAAGGGTCAACAAATTTTCCCAGTAAATAACCTGTAACAGCATTATTATTGTCGAAGTCAGTTCCACCAGGATTGGTGAAATCAATCACACTGCTGTTTAACAAAGATCCCTGGTGATAAATTGCCACATCTAACCTTGGATCCCTGTTTGCATATGGATGCTGCGGATCATAATTAGAAGTGGGGTCTGTTATTAATTTTCCATCAAGGGTTTCATAAGAGTCTACCATTTGCTGGGTAGGTGCATACAATACATTGCCACCTCTTACAAAAGGCATTACGGCATATTCAAAAGTTAATCCCGGCCATGGATAATCATCCTGGTGCCCTTCAGAAGGTATGCCACTCTGATTAATTGTTACAAAAATATTTTCTTTGTTAGCCGGATCGAATTTGATAAACATACTTTTATAATTAGCCCAGGGCACTAAGTTATACCTGTTCAGATCAATCACTGCTTTGGCCGCATCAGCAGCATTTTGCCACCGGGTAATATCATTGCCTGCATTAAATAAAGGGCTGGCATAGTACAACAGCACCCTTGATTTAATTGCCATCGCCACACCTTTATCAATTTTTCCTGATTGCGTTGATACATCTGGTAAAACCGATATTGCTGCATTCAATTCATCAACAATAAATTTAAAACATTCATCTATTGTATTCCTGGATGCATCAAATTTGTCACTCAGGCCCAGGGTTTTGGTAATAAGCGGAACACCACCATAATGCTTTACTAAAGAAAAATACCTGAATGCCCTTAATGTTTTCATCTCACCGATCAACCTGTTTTTATTATCCTGTGATAGGTTTTGGATTTTGTCAGCATTTTCAAAAAAAGAATTGCACTGACTGATATACTTGTAATTGTTTGCCCAGGTTTGTTGTCTTGGGGTTGCATTGCCATCAAAGAAACCAGTAAAACTTGCTCCTGGTGCAGAAGGGTCTAAAAGGCCTTTGTTAATTATATTCACTCCAATGTAGGATTCATAAGCAGACTGTGTTTCATCTGTAGCACCGGCCAGCATAAATGCCTGCCAGTGGGTATTGTAGAATCCATAAGTAAGGTCCCTGTAGTTATTATTAACAAATGCCTCCGCAAGATTGGCATCTGCAAACAAGGTGATATCCGAAATACGGTCTGTTGGAGTAATATCCAACAGGTTTTTTTTACATGATGTTATCATCATAAAAAAGCCAGCCATTGTAATTAAAAATATTTTTTTCATAATAATAATTTTTGCGATTACCGAATCATGTTAGTGTGATCAGAAACTTACTGATGCACCGATATTATATGTCTTGTTGATAGGATATGCCAACCCCTGTCCATCTACTGATTCAGGATCCAATCCTTTGTATTTTGTAATGGTGAACAGGTTGAATGTATTTACATACACCCTGATGGGGCCAATGCCAATTTTTGTAAGTGCATCGCTTTTTATATTGTATGAAAATTCAACATTCTTTAATCTTAAAAAAGCAGTAGTGCTTAAATAATAAGTATTCGCAATACCCTGAGGGCTGCCATACACTTCGGAGGCACGTGGTTTATTGGTTATATTTCCTGGTGTGGAACGGCCGTCAAAATCTTCCTGTGTAAAATTTTGATTCCTTCCGGAAACTGCCCTGTAATATCTGCTTGCCCTGGCCTGGCCCTGAAATAATAAATCAACACTGAATTGATTCCATGTTAAACCCATTGAAACGCCATAGGTAATTTGCGGCACAGAAGTAAATGGCTGAATTACCTGATCCTTCTGATCAATCACACCATCATTATTTACATCTTCAAATTTTAAATCGCCGGGAATTGGAGGGCTTCCGAGTTTAAACTCTGCATAATTATCAATTTCACTTTGTGTTTGGAAAACACCAATCGCATTGTATATAAGTCCGGCTCCAACAGGGTTTCCTGTAAATGACTGGTATGCAGGTTTGCTGGCTAATTTTTCATCCTGGAATATTATTTTATTTTTTGCATAAGTGATATTTCCTGAAATATAATAGTTAATTTTTTCCCTGTTGCTCTTATAGCCTGCCTGGGCCTCGATACCTTTATTTTGTACTATTCCAATATTTTCATCTGGTAAACTTATCCCGGCATACAATGGAACCGATGCATTTGCAGGAGCTAAAATGTTATTTCTTTTTTGTTTAAATACTTCCACTGTAAAGCTGAGTTTGTTTTCAAAGAAACCACCCTCCAATGCGATGTTGGTAGAGGTTTGGGATTCCCATGTGGCATTGGGATTACCAATTACACCAGGAGAAAATGCCGGGTAATTGATTATACCTCCGTTATTATAAAACAGTCTTCCGTTCCTGTTGAGAAAATAAAATTGAGCATACTGAAACGGAGCAATGTTATCATTACCCAATTTTCCCCATGAAGCCCTCAGTTTTAAATTGCTTACACCAGGTAAACTCTTTTTAAACCATTCTTCTTCAGACAATCTCCATCCTGCAGAAAAGCTTGGGAAAAGGCCATAGCGTTGATTTTTGGAAAACTGGTAGGATCCATCATACCTAAACTGTGCTTCTATCAAATATTTACCTGCATAAGCATAATTTACCCTGCCAAAATAGTTTTTACGTGCTGATGAATTACCATTTCCATTATTGGTTTGATTGGTGGAACTGCCATAGTCCAGTTCAGGAATAGCCTGCGAAATAAATTGTTCTTTATGGGCTCCTGAAAATTTAAAATTAAATTTACTCTGCTCATAACTCACAAAAGCATTAACAGCATGTTTGCCAAATGTGCGTTCATAATTTAATTTGATATTTTGTGTAACCGTTGTTGAATTATTTGACAATACATCCAGGTAAGCTAAACCAAGGCTTCCGTTTTGTACCAGCGGTGTATAGGTATTGCCGGATGGATCATAATCATACACCTGGTATGATTTGCTCCAGTTTTTATTATTTCCCATACCCAGGTCAACAGATAAAAAACCGTCAATAAACAAGCCTTTCACATGTGGTATATCCAGCCTGATCCTTGCTGTATTCAAGGAATATAAATTCTCATTAGTTGTGATACCTGCAAGATCAGTAGAGTTAACCAGCGCATTGAAATTACCACCATTGCTCAAGCCACCGGCCGCATAACTTCCATCGGGGTTTTTAGCAAGTTCGGTTGGCAATGCCCCTGCAAGGGCTGAAAAAGTATTGGCAGTACCAATAGGGGACCCATCTTTTTTTTGCCATCTTAATTGGGTACCAAAAGACAATTTTAAAATACTGTTTACCTGTGCATCTACGTTCGCACTAAAATTATATTGTTTAAATTTCCACACACCATCTTTAAATTGTCCATCCTGGTTCAGCATACCAACTGATGTATAATATTTCACTTTATCACTACCGCCGGAAAGTGTGAGGCTGGCTCTGTTTTGCAACGCTACTTTTTTAGTTGCCAGTTTTGTCCAGTCGGTATTTGGATACGATACCGGATCCGATCCATCCCTGAATTTTTCAATTTCGGCTGCTGTATAAGTTGGGGTTCCGCCACTGAACAGCGATATCTCGTTTTTCATCTGTGCATAGTCCGCAGCATTTAAATATTTTTCTGTTTTGCCCCATGTATTGAAACCCTGGTTGTAATTAAATGTAAGTACGGGTTTACCAGTTTTTCCTCTTTTAGTAGTAATTAATATTACACCATTTGCAGCCTGTGCTCCGTATATCGCTGCAGAAGCATCTTTCAGCACTGAAACACTTTCTATATCGTTGGGATCAATTCTTTCAAATCCTCCCGGCCTGTTAGCCACTCCATCAATAACAATTAAAGGAGAGGTAGCTCCTGAAAAAGTACTGATGCCTCTTACAAATATTCTTGACCCATCATTTCCCGGCTCACTGCTGTTGTTAGTAGCAATCACTCCGGGTGTTCTGCCAACTAATGTATTAGATACATTGCCTGCAGGCGATTTAGCAAGATCACTACCCTTTACCACAGCAACCGAACCTGTTAAAGTTGCTTTCTTTTGTGTACCATATCCCACTACCACCACATCTTCTAAACTGATACTTTCTATCTCCAGCGTAACATCAATCAGGGTTCTGCCATTAACGGGCATTTCAACAATCTTGTATCCTACTGATTTAAAAACCAGCGTACTGTTGCCGGGAACCCTAATGCTGTAGTTACCTGCTGCATCTGAAATGGCACCAATTTTAGGATCGGACTTTACGGTAACCGAAACACCTGGTAAAACGCCAGTAGCAGATTTTACAACTCCCGTTACTTCGATAGATTTTTGTGCAAATAAATTGTTGGGAACAATAAATACAAGGATAACTGCCAGCAATAGCATGGGTATCCTAAGATGGATTTTTTTTCTCATAGCAAGTAGTCTTAGTTTAAATAAATAATAGATGGCATGTTAAAACTAATGCTATTGTATTCTATAAATATTCTATAATCTTATTAAAGTGTGCACTTTTTTAACATAAATAAATTTAATTGCTATATTTCATTGGTAAATTATATTCCAAGTACATTAAATCCCTTTATTCAGCATTCATTATCCTGAAATAAAACAGCATAGAAGCAATAACGATTTGCGGAATAAAACAGTGCTATGCGGAAGATAAAAGTGTTTAAGAAAAATTCAGCAACTGCATTATAAAACAATTCCAAATTATACTGCACAACGTGTAAATCAGTAACATTTTGTTTTGTTCACTAAAAAATAAAACAGGTTAGGTTTAATTTAAAACGTGATTAAAGTTCCCCAGTGATATTATGTACAAGAGGGCGATGCAACAATGATGATCATACTTCGACTTCGCTCAGTACCTCTGTCTGGACAAAAAAATCTTATTCACGTTTTTATCCGTTTGTACAGTATATACTTTCCATCAGGGGTATGTAAATCAAGATTTAAAAACAAATGTGATAGGGAAGAAACGCCCTATCAATAAAGCTCAGATGAAAAGTAATGTAGAAGAATTTATGAACAAAAGAAAAAAGGACAGAAGGCAGGTGCAAAAATATTTTCATGAAAAGCACGTCAGATATGCAGCTTAACATTTTAACCTTACTAATTTACTAAACGATTAATATATGCCAACAATCCCTGCACGGGCAAATGGCAGCTTTCAGTAAATGCAATTGAATACGAGCATAGTTCAGCTAAGTTTTATATTTGTGGAGAACAGGGAATGTACCCGGTATTAAATTTCACGGAGTTGGATGATATAGATTTAAACAGGTTTTCCTGAATGGCGGCGGC
>JAYVLZ010000464.1:0-4608 GCA_043759175.1 Chitinophagaceae bacterium
TGCTGCACTTGAAGAAGTTCCGGTATTGGAATCGTTACCTGTGGCTGAAACATAGTAAGTTTTTGCATTGGCTATCACAACCAACATAAGAAGCGGTAAAAGTAAAAGACGTTTCATAGGTTATCAGATTTAGGTTTTCGGATTTTTATTTCAACTTTTTACACAGGTATGCCTGCGTAAAATAAAATTGCTTTTTTTTATTTAGATACTTCTTTAAAAGTATCTGCTATAAAATCATTACAAGCCAAAGCATTGTAATACCTGAACTAATCAACAATACTTACCGGAAAAATCATTTGATTGTGTAACATTCTGATGGAAAAATTTTGCCAAACAGGCAAAGTGAATGTTACTTTTTATTGGTAGTGTTTTCATAGTTTTCATAGTATATTCAAACAAGTTCTTTTTACAGATCTTATTTTATTGTTCTTGATATTTACCTGGAAATTTGATGAATTAACTTTATAGGGATAAAAGTAATTTCAAAGGATTCCGGTATACGGATTTTACATTTTCTGGGTCTTGCAAAAATCAATCAGGATTTTTATGATTGTTTTTACAAATTTTTATTTAGCCAAAATTGTGCCAAATTTTAACTTTTAATTTACACATTCGCTCTATTTAAGGAAATTAAAAATAATTGAAACGATTGATGGCACTGCATTTCAGGCCAATCTGAATTATCAATATAGTTTAAATTAAATATTTTAGTTTTCATATTTCAAAAATTAGACAGGGAGTTCAAAAATACAATTCACATACGCTTCCTGGTGGAAATTGGTAAATGAGGTTGTACGGATAACTTTTAAACAGAGATTTATACTAATTATTGTAAATAAAATAAAGCTTTCAGAAAACAGCGTACTTGTTCTCAGTATAATCGTAAAAACACCTTAGTTTAATCGTACTTTTCATCAATAAAATTTTTTAAAAATTTCTTTGATGGTATCAATCAAGTGATAATAAAAATGTTTTTAGTAATTCAGCATCTGCATCAATACTGGTACTTTTCTTTTCAGCAGTTAACTGTTGTTGAATAGATGCAGGTACAGGAACCTTTTCTCCTATTACTGGCTCCACCACATCAAAAAATTTTACAGGATGGGCTGTCTCTAATACAATACCTTTTTGCAAAGGATGCGATTTCAAATATTGCTCTAAAGCCAGGTAACCAACTGCACCGTGGGGATCAAGTAAATACTTATTTTTTTGATAAACAGATTTAAGTGTCGCTGTAGTTTCTTCATCAGTAATACTGCAACTGCTTAATACTTTTTGCAGGTTGATAAAGTGGTGGTCAAACAACTCTAATACCCGGATAAAGTTACTTGGATTGCCAACATCCATTGCATTAGATATAGTTGGTACTGCCTTTTTAGGTTCATATTTTTCCGTCTGCATAAATACAGGCACTACATCATTGGCGTTACATGCTGCTATAAAATGATGTACCGGCAGTCCGGATACATGTGCTAATATTCCTGCACAAATGTTGCCGAAATTACCACTGGGTACGCTAATGGTTGGTGGATTGCCCCCATCCCCTAAAGGGGAGTTAAGCCATTGCTTATAAGCAAAAAAATAATAAAACTGTTGCGGCAGCCAGCGGGCTATATTAATAGAGTTAGCAGAAGTGAGAAACAATTTTTTATTCAGATCTTCATCCGTAAATACCTGCTTTACCATTTGCTGACAATCATCAAAGGTACCTGACACTTCTAATGCATGAATATTTTTTCCTAATGTGGTTAGTTGTTTTTCCTGCACAGCGCTCACTTTCCCTGATGGATATAATATTACAACATCAATTCCTTCCACGTCATAAAAACCATTGGCCACAGCACCGCCAGTATCTCCGGATGTGGCTACTAACACAGTAATTTTTTTATTTGCTGCCCTCAACGAAGCTGAATGGGTTACAAAATAACCAAGACAACGGCTCATAAACCTTGCTCCAATATCTTTAAAAGCAAGTGTTGGTCCGTGATACAATTCCAATGAATAAATTGCATCAGTTACTTTCACCAGTGGTATATCAAAATTGACTGTTTCATTTACAATCCTTCTCAATTCATTATCTGGTATCGTATCACCAACATAAGGTTTGATAACCTGGTAAGCTATTTCTTCATTTGAAAGCTGATCTATATTTTCAATAAAATTTTTTGGTAATAATGGAATATGTTCCGGAAAGTACAAGCCTTTATCAGGTGCCTGCCCTTGTATGGTTGCTTCTTTAAAACTAACGATTGGACTATTATGATTAGTACTGAAATATTTCATTTTTAATTACACTAATTTTTACTAATTACACGAAATTTTTTAGTCATTGTTTTTAAGGTATTGATATTTATACAAATCCTGATTACTAATTATCATTCCTTATTCATTTACAATTTTCACACCTTCCATATTAATAGTAGTAACATGGGTATGATAGTCTAATCCGATTGTATTATAAATATCTTTCATTACGGCTTCAACCTTTAATGCAGTTGCTTCATCTTTACTTAGCATAAATAAGGAAGGCCCGGAGCCAGAGATACCCCCGCCCAGTGCGCCTGCTTCTTTGCACCGCTTCTTTACTTCATCAAAACCAGGTATTAAAATGCTTCTTACCGGTTCAATGATCACATCTTCCAAAGAACGTCCTATCAGATCCAGGTCATTCTTCATAAAGCCAGCCACCAACCCTGCTATATTACCCCATTGTTTAATTGCATCTTTCAATAACACTTCTTTTCTTAAAATTTGACGGGCATCTTTTGTACGCACTTCTATTTGTGGATGAACCACTGTTACATATAATTCAGGGGCAGGAATAGAAACAATATCTAATGGAAATATGCTGCGTATTAAAGTGATACCGCCATAAATACCGGGAGCAATATTGTCTGCATGCTTAACACCTGTTGCCACTTTTTCGCCAAACATGGCAAAGCGTACAAGGTCTTCTTTGCTAAAAATATTACCGAGCAAATGATTGGCAGCCACTACTGCACCTGCAGCGCTTGCAGCACTGGAACCAATACCGCTGCCGGGCTTTATTTTTTTATGAATGATCATTTCAAAACCAATATTACCTTCCAGTTCATTGATCATTTCGATCAGCGGTGCACCTGCTGTATTCTGAGCAGGGTCTAACGGTAAAGGATAGCCGTCTGCACTATGAATGATAATCTTCTTTTCATCCAGCAGTTTTACTTCCATCAAATCATTGGGTTCATTCAGACAAAGTCCGAGAATATCAAAGCCACAAACCAGGTTGGCAACTGTACCCGGTGCTAAGACTTTGACACCCCTATTCCCCCCATCCCCTAAAGGGGAGTTATTTGAAGTCCCTATTTTTTTTTGTAAACTCAATTTTTATTTTTTTTTATACTTCAAAAAAATGCATTTAGTTACTCCTATTTAAACCATAATGGTTTTACTCCTGTTAATAATTAGCGTCGGTGAATAACTCCCCTTTAGGGGATGGGGGTTACACTCTTGCAGATCTTATGATGTCAGCAAACACACCTGATGCAGTAACATCTGCGCCTGCCCCTGCACCTTTAATTACCAACGGCTGATTTGGATACCTGTCTGTATAAAACAATACAATGTTATCCTTTCCATACAAATGATAAAAATCATGCGCCGGATCAATGTGCTGTAACCCTACCGAAGCTTTTCCGACCCCTCCCCCATCCCCTAAAGGCATGTATGAAGCAACAAACTTTAATTTTTTACCGGCATCCGCAGCTTCATCATATAATTTTTTGAAATGCTCTTCATGTTCCTCCATTGATTTATAAAAATCATCAACAGATCCCTGCATACATGCGGCAGGCATAAAAGAATTATTGGCGATATCTTCCATTTCAAAATGTTCACCTGCCTCACGGGCCAGTATCATTATTTTCCGCATCACATCTTTGCCACTCAGGTCAAGGCGTGGATCTGGTTCTGTGTACCCTTCATCCTGTGCCTGTTTTACTACAGATGCGAAGGAGTTTTTACCATCATAATTATTGAAAACAAAATTTAATGTACCACTTAATACGGCCTGCATTTTATGAATTTTATCTCCGCTACGCACCAGGTCGTTTAATGTAGAGATGATTGGCAAACTTGCTCCCACATTCGTTTCAAACAAAAACTGTGCATTGAATTCGCCGGTAAGATTTTTTAATTTTTTATAATAATCATAAGAAGATGAGCAGGCCACTTTATTACAAGCCACTACCGAAATTCCTTTTTCCAGCAATCTGTCATAAGTAGTAGCCACCATATCATTTGCTGTAACATCTGCAAACACCGTGTTACGTAAATTTTTAGATTGAATGGTGGTAATAAATTCTCCCAGGTCGGTCGGTTGTCCGGCATCTAATAATTCTTTCCATTTGCCAATCTCAATTCCCTGTTCACTCACCAGCATTTTGCGGCTGTTTTTTAATCCCACCACATTTATTTTAAGCCGGAGGTGATCTAATAAATATTGTTGCTGTTGCTGAATCTGCGCCACCAGTTTACTTCCTACATTACCCACACCGGCAATAAACAAATTGATCTCTTTATAAACGGTTTCAAAAAATTCTTCATGCAGAACATTGATAGCTTTTTTTA
>JAYVLZ010000465.1:0-8878 GCA_043759175.1 Chitinophagaceae bacterium
ACGCTTTAAATTATTTAACTGCCGGAGCTTCTCTTAAACAATTTTATATTTTATAGATTTTGATGCAAAAACTGTCAGGACAGAAAACTTAAAAACTACCGGTATTTGATGAGGTCAAAAACTTTCGCAGGCTTACAAGTCGGTTCGTGTTGATGAGGTCAACATTGCATTTCAGTAATTCGATCCATACTACTTTGTTTTCTGGTGCAGCCCACAGGCGAACCTTGCTTCCATTTTTATGGGCCTCTGCTACATAAAATGTCAGGCGCTGTATCTCTGCTGACGGTATTTTCCCTTTGCCTTTCCATTTCAGCAAACTGGAATATTTGCAACTGGCAATCGGGTACAGATCAGTGGAGGTATAAGAAGTAATGTTTCTCAGGTCATCGTCCATAAACACGTAACCGCTGCCGCAATTTTTTATTGATTCGGAAGGCTTATGCCCACTAATTACAATTGTCACACTTCTGAAGGTAGTTTGTCCATTCTCATATCCAGATAAAATGGACTTGTATTTTTCCAGCAGCACTAATAAAGCCCGGTAAGTTTTGTCTGCATCCGACTTAATGTCAATCATCAGCGTGAGCGGACAAATGTTAAGTTCAGGCGACTGATTATTATTCTCCACATATTCAAGCAACGGCTTCAAATACAGCGCTTCCAGTGTCCTGTTCTTTTTCAGGCAAGGTAAAATATGTGCTACTATTAATTTCCCTTTTCTCAAATAAATATCCGCCTCCACATACCGGAAACCATTATTCAACGCATCCAGTAAAGGCCGTTTGCGGCGATAATCATTATGAGAAAATGCATTGGGAAGTATGGCTGTTTGAGCGGCCAGCACCATGGCGGTGATTGAAAAAACAATAATAAAAAAAAGTTTATGCAAGGGTGCTGGTTTCATCAGGACATCTATTTTATTAGCAAACACAAATGATGATCACAAAAACTTATAACGACAAAAATCCAAACACATTATAATTATCAGAGAAAAAAATAAAAATCTGCTGACATTTATTCAACTTAGCACTGGTATAAAAAAAGCGGTGTTTTCTTTTTATGGTACCTGCAGCATCAGAAGAAGCACTACAGCAATGAAAAAAAATAAAAAAACCGACAGCGTTTCCACTGCCAGTTGTAATAATTGATTAAGGTTTCAGCGTAAGCAATCAGGTAAAAATAAAATTTCTGCTTATGGTTGTAAATATAATCTTACAATAGTTTTTGATGGTAGTGAAATGCCTTTACTGCTTATAGATATTTTACTACAAATGGAAACGTGGCCGCTTCCATGTAAAAACGCTGCCGGGGATTGCTGCAATTTTATTATCACCTTGTAATTTTTGTGATATAAAAATTTTCAGTACAGCAAGGTACTGGCATCACTTGAGGCGTAGTTTTAACTTCACCGCTTATTATTACTTGTAAATCATTTTGATAAAATTCCATAGGTAAGTTACACGGAATTAACTTTGTGTCAATTGAACCTTGTTCAACTATGTAAACCGGGTTAACAGTTGCTGTCACTTTAATAACTGCTTGTTTGTCTATTATTTGTCTAACCGTTCCAGCATTAGGTTGACACCCGGTGTTAATTTTATTTTCTTTTTTGCAAAAACTAAAAACAGGAATTAAAGCAAAGGAAAAAATTAGCGTTGTATTGAGTCTCATAAATCTTTTATTTAATGACATTCTTCAAGTCATGAAGGTTGCATTTAATACTGCAGGCAATTCTTTTATTGCCTTAATTTAAAATTAATGAATTGTGACAATAACATACAATATGTAAGTAATGATGGCGCAAGTCCATCCAGGGAGCCCGGCAGCAAGAATGAAAAACACTATCTGGACACAAGGACACAGGAAAGTGGCTGGTAAAAGAAAAAAGTAAGCAGCTTACTTATGAAAACTCTCTTTCATTGCAGTTTTTACAATGGTTTCATATTGCCTTAGCTCTTCAGCATTCGGTGGCAAACCAAATAACATATGAATTTGTCCGGCGAAGCATTTATCCCAAACCTTCACGCCATTCTTTCTCAGTTTAGCAGCATATAAAATGCCGTCATCTCTAAGCGGATCAAACTCAGCATTAATAATTACTGCGGGGGGCAAGCCTTTCAAATCTTCTGTAAGTATAGGTGATACTTCTGGATTGTTGTACTGGTCAGGTGCATATAATTCTACAGCAAAATAACAGGCTGCCTTTGTTTGCCAATACCCTTTGGCATTTTCCTGGTACGAAGTAGAGGTTTCCATATTTTGAGGACTGCAATCAACCGGAAGCCCGTTCATTATTTGCAGTTTTATTTTATTACTGATGCCTTCTTTTTTTGCTTTTTGAGTTATCACCGCCACTAAGTTGGCACCTGCACTATTTCCCGTTAATGCAATGCGGCTGGTATCGCCACCAAATTCACTTCCATGTTCTGCAATCCATTTAAAGGCATTATAACTGTCATTAACAGCAGCCGGAAATTTGTTTTCGGGAGCCACCCGGTAATCAATGGCGAAAACAATGGCGCCATAAGTTTTTGCTTCCTGCCACATTGAATGCTCTATTCCCTGCAATAAAGGCGAAATAAAACCACCCCCATGATACTCGATTAAAATGGGAAGGTTTTGTATATGAGAAGGATTAAAAATTAATACCGGAATGCTGTCTGCAGTTATTTTAATACGTTTTACATCCGCAGCCGGATATGGTATTGGCGGTGGCCCTGCAAACTTAATTTGAGCGATAGGTATTGTACGAAGTTGTTCAATGGTCAGGTCTTCATTGCCAATCATTTTTAAGAATGAAGCTACTCTCGGGTCTAATTGCCGGGTGCCACATGTTTGAGCAAAAAGTTCCTGTTGGTTAAATACAAGGACGATGCTTAGAAAAATAGTGAACATTAATTTCTTCATGAGGCAATAAGTTATTAAGTTGAAAGAATCAGCGCTTATCCACTATGGCAGCCTAACTCATAAATATACGCATCTCTTTGTTGTAAACTTTATTCATGAGAGCTTTACCATTTGTTAATAGTTGCCCATAGATCATCTTAAAATTATAAGACCAGTCGCATCAATAAGCCAGGATATTGTGTGCAGTAGCTGCTGCATCACCATACACCGTTAATCCTTCTCTAACAAATGCTTCAGCGAAACCTCCTGCAATTATCATAACCGGTAAAGAAATCCCGCAGTTCTTGCTAATTTATTATTTGAATTCATTTGTTAACTTTTTATTTAAAAATTGTGTTCATGCTGTCGTTTTACAAGTCGGCCGATGAACAGCAAATCCAATCTTAAATTTGGGTTGACGCTTCGCTAACCTATCCCACGCTTGCTTTCTCTTCCCACTTCGGAACATTCACACCCTTCACAATGAGCCACAGGCAAAGTGACGCTTCCGCAATAAAGCAAGGCACCAGAATTCCAGGGATTAACACTGCTGCGAATTTTGGAGCCAGGAACCACGCAAAACTATTCGTTACATAACATAAGGCACAAATTATCAGTAAAACGCCAAGAATCTTTGGGAAGTAACCTGATTTAAAAATCAGATACCCCCAGAAAAAACAATTCATGCCAAAAAATATGAGGCTGATGTTATAGCCGGATGTATGCATCCTGAGAGAATGATACGCCAGAACATGTAACTGCTGTGGTTCAAATGCCTTTAGATAATCCGAACTCCCAAGAGGGAACAATGCAGCAAAACTATTCAGGTTGTTGAGTGCCTCAACTGCGATTGACACCAAATTGAAAAACACTGCAAGCAAAGCAATATTTCTACTTACCGGCCTGAGTAAGACATACATGATGAGCGCTAAAGGAATAGCACACACAAGCATTATTAGTGAACCGGCAAAACCTATGCGCCACAGCTGCTCAGAAGCCATTATATTATTGGCTGTAGATGTTGCGTCTTCTGACACAATAAGTTTGGATCTAACAAAAATCTCAGCGAAGAGACCAACAACTATGATAATCAGATACAGAAACCCTGCAGCTCTCGCTAATTTATTATTTAAATTCATTTGTTCAATTTTAATTTTATGTGCAAGTCAATTTATAAAAATCGTGTCAACCTCTATAAGTTTAGCCTCTCAATGCTTTTTTATTTAGAACTTGCAGTAGTAAAAATTCCAAACAAGTCTTTTGGATGTTTACTGAAATTATCGTTAAATAAAAAGGCTGTAAGAAAAACAAATCCAATAAATGCAAGAATAATCAGCAGCTGAACAGCGGATGTTTTTTGAATATCCTGTTTTGATTTTACATCACAAACTTCGCCAGGGCAGTATTGAGCTTTTTCTTTATAAAAGATTGAATAAAATTTACACCCTAAACAAATACCAAATGCAGATTCGAAGAAGAGGAATACCAGGCAAATAAGGCAGATGATACCCGATATGGGGCTATAAGAATTTACTACTACCATTAAAATGAACATGGCTGCAGATAGGGCTACACCAATTATCCAGGCAAACTTTTTTTGCTGAGCCCCTACATATTCGGGCACCTGGCTCCTCACAATCAAACGCCCTATTATTAATGAAGGAGAGTATTTAGGGTTAACAAATACACGTATGATAAAATCAGTAAGAAAAAACGTTATCACATATTTTATGGGCAAAAAATTGTTTTTAAACATGATGAACATTAAAGATAGGAATGTGGCTAAAAACAGGATGCCTGCAGATGCCCTTATTTCTCTTTCATTTAAAACAGGAATGTTATACCCTTCCACCTCTTCTCCGAATTTTATTAATTTTTTCATTTTTCATTTTTTATTGAGACGATTGAAAAGATTTTTTTTTAGTGAGCATACATTATTTTCAAAAATGGAATTTTAGTATTAAGATTTATTCTTCTCATAACTAAGATTTAAATTTTAACAAGCTAAGTTTAGCATTTAAAAAATCAGAACTGCTGATTTTTATCAAATATTAAACTGATTAAAAACATCCAAATTTTATGAACTAAAGCTGTTATAAAATATTTCAGTATTCACTATACAGGTAGCCAGGCCTTGCTGAAAATTGTTTATTACTTCATCCAGGTTTCTGCAATATATTTCCCAATCTCTTTACCCATCCGTAGTCCTGTTTCATTATCTGTTCTAAAATGAATGCCTGCATAAAATCTGGAGTCTGCACAATCCTGTGCCAGTTGTTTAAAATATTTTGCATCTGCAGGAAAAAAATATTCCATTACTGTACTGGTAGCTCCGGCACCTAAAGCATGACCCGATGGATAACCGGGAAATGGTGGCGTTGCTATCAGCGGCTTATAAGTGCTGTCGTATTGCGATGGCCTTATTCCCCAATAAGTATATTTTGCATCAAAGATGGCAATGGCTGCATCATGATAAGCGCAATGCAATACGGTGTATATACGGGCAACGGCCGGCGCATCATCCATCATGTGGTATTCAAACATTTTCTTTGCGGCCTCATTGGACCAAAAATCAAACCCTCCATTGTTGGCCCAGTAAAAAGCCAGGGAACGTGATTTAAAAGTTTGTTTAAATTCTTTTAGGTCTTTCATCTCCTTTTCAAAATCGGGCGGGGCTGCAGGTCTGAACTGATCTGGCGAACGCAATACAATGGGTGTAAATGTGGCAAGGGTAATACCCATCGGGTAATCACCTGTCCACTTTTTTGGATCTTTATTTATTTTACCATCCCAAACTTTTGCAGATCCATCCAGCTTTGCTTTTTCTATAATTTGTTTTGCCACCTGCTCACCCAGTTTCCAACCTGCATCCACATCACTTTTAAATTGTACGCCTGCATCAATACGTGATTGCGAAGCAGCATGGGCCATTTGCAAAATAGAATCTGCTTTTTCTGGAAAAAAATACGCCAGCATAGTTGCCGCCGCAGCAGCCGTTACTGTATGTTCGCATGGATAGGAATAAGTGAGCGGCGCATTGATTACAGGTTTAAGTGAAGGATCTAAAACACCCGGACGTTTTCTTTTATATTTTACTTTTTCTTTCCAGGCTAAAATAGTGGCATCATAAATAGCCAGGTTTATCCATGCCGTTGGAATACGAAGCATTACTTCAGGTTTTTGATCAATCAATTCTGGTGCAATCTGGTTCCAGCGGTAAGAAGGTGCACCGGCATCCCAGTATTTTATTGCAGCTAATTTTTTTCCGTCCACTTTTTTCATTTGCATTTTTATCAATTGCAGTTCCGCTTTTGTTTCAGCAGCACCTGGAGGAGCAGCAATGGTTATTTGTTGTGGGTTATCCAGCAACCATGTTTTCCAGTTGGCTGCTTCATAATTTTGTGCCGAAGTAATTATTGCAGTAAGCATGATACCAAGTGAAAGAATAATCTGTTTCATAATAGTGGTTTTGTTTTAGTAGTTATTTTAAACTGATATTGCAGGTATTCTAATACAAGAATATTTAATTAATGTAAACAGAGAGAGCCCGGGTCTACAAACAGCGGATTATGGTAAACGAATAACTCTGCCATGTCAATAGCAGAAATAGCAAGGATAAACAAGAAGTATTTCTATACCGGAACAGCACAATTATGATTTTTTAATTGACTGTTTCCTGTTATTGGTTTACTGTAAAGTAAATTCTATAGACCTTAAGTTGTAAGTGGAAAGTATTACCGACTTTTAACCAATAAATAGCAGGTATGAATTTAAGAATTGATAAAGTAAAGGTTAAGTTTTATGTGCGGCTTGCGGTTGTTTTTTTTATACTGAACCTCATTGGTACTTTTATAGCTAATCCCGAAACCTTTTTTAAAAGACTGGTTAATCATGCCTGGTTAATCCTTTTTCTGCTTCCACTTAATTTTATACTTTTTGAATATACCATTCCTTTTATAAAACTAAGCTTCAAAAGAATTCTTTTAGGGTTGGTATTTCTCTGGATTCATTTAATGCTGTATTCTTTTGGCCTGTATGCCTGGCGTAATTTTGGTATTCAGCTGCATATTTATTTTGACTTAAATGCTTTTAAAACCAAATATAGCGGAGAAAGTTTTTTTATGGGTTACAGCGTATCGTCCATTTTCTTTTTTGGAATTGTAAGGCATGTGTACAATTATATCACTTTAAAAAATGCTGCAAAGCAATTGCGTATAGAAAAACAGGAAGCAGAATTAAACTATCTTAAATCACAAACCAACCCGCATTTTTTATTTAATACCTTAAATAATATTTATTCGCTTGCAAGAGATAAGAGCGACCTGGCACCGGAATCTATTTTACGCCTGTCTAAAATATTACGTTTTATGCTGTACGAAACCGGCGGGGCTTATATTGCTATAGAACAGGAATTGAAAATTATTGATGACTATATTGCGCTTGAAAAATTGCGCTATGATGATTCTTTAAGGGTTAATTTTAATCATGATATTGAAGATATGAAACAGGCCCTGCCACCGCTGCTGCTGATACCCCTGGTGGAGAATGCTTTTAAACATGGTGTTTCTGAAACAAGAAATCAACCATTTGTAGATATTCATCTTTCGCTTAATAACCGGCAGTTGGTATTTATTGTAAAAAATTCTGCTGAATCTTTTGGCGGAGAAAGGGCTGTAAAAGAAAATATCGGCCTTAGTAACCTGCGGCGGCAACTGCAATTGCTTTATACAGATTATGACCTGTCTTTTAAACAGGCAGCATCTATTTTCACAACAACTTTAAAAATTAACCTGGCAAGCCATGTCTGAAATAAAATGTATTATCATAGAAGATGAGCCATTGGCCGTAAAAGTTTTAACCGATTATATTTCGCAGGTGCCCTTCCTGCAATTGCAGGCAACATTTAAAGATGCTATCCTTGCAACAGACTGGCTGCGGCATAATAATACCGAACTTATTTTTTTAGATATCCATCTGCCCAAATTAAAAGGTATGGCTTTTTTAAAAACGCTTAGCCATCCGCCTGCGGTAATTATTACAACCGCTTATCATCAATATGCAGTGGAAGGATTTGATTTAAACGTAACAGATTACCTGCTTAAGCCATTTGAATTTGAGCGCTTTTTAATTGCAGTTAATAAAGTAAAGACTTTGCGGCCAGCCTTCACCGAAGCTTCGCCTGGCGCAACAGAAATGCATAAACCAAATGAATCAGCAGATATAAAAGATTTTATTTTTCTGAATGCAGAAAGAAAGAAAGTAAAAATTATGTTTTCAGAAATTGTGTATATCGAAAGCCAGCGGGAATACATCAGGATTGTAACAACAAAAAAAGAATACTTTTCAAAAATGAGTACGCATGAAATAGAAACGCTGTTACCTCCAAATGGCTTCAAACGGATACACCGTTCATTCATCATCTCCATAAATAAAATTGAATCCTACACAGCCGAAATGGTGGAGGTTAACGGGGTGTCTATTCCTATTGGCAGGGGCTACAGGGATGTTATAGAAAATTTGTAGGTTTTAATGCTAACCACTTTTATCAATTTATTGTTTACGAAATGCCAGCAGCCTGTCAGAAAACTCACTGTTAAGATTCCTGGAAACAGGTATACGGTAGTGGGTACCCTGCAATTTTACTTTATAACCCTGGGCATTCCCTTCTACCTGTTCAATTTTATCAAGGTTTACAATATAGGCACGGTGACAGCGGAAGAAAACTGCATAAGGATATACTGATTCTGTTGCCTTCTTCATTGTCATCCGCACAATGGAGTAAGTGAGTTTTTCCTTTTGTTCAAAATATATTTTTACATAATTACTGGCAGCCTCAATATAAAATAAATCACTGGCGTCAATTGTTTTTTTTTCTGATTGATTGTCACTTTCAAATGTAATTACATCATTGGTTGCTGGTGCCGGAGTTTCAGTTTGTTCATCTACCCTCTTTTCTTCCAGCTTTTTTTGAAGCGTTGCAGCCTCCTGTTTA